>CAXUIU010000127.1:0-9744 GCA_964250955.1 uncultured Chthoniobacterales bacterium
GGGTGGGTGCGTCGGTGAGTTCTGCCTCGGGCGCGGGGAGATCGGACGGGATTTCGTCGGGCGCGTACCCCTCGGCTCCGTCGCTTGCCTCCGGGGTGGGCTCACCCGTGGAGGGGCCTTGCCGGTAGGAAGAGGTGCCCGAAGCGCGGAAGCGCGATTTGCGGCTGGGAGAGTTGTAGCGCGAGGCGTCCATGGCTTGGCGTGGGGGAAAACCAACCCTACATCAAGCCTACCGTCGCGTCACGTCTCGAAGCGCGCGCCCGCCTCCAACCTCCGCGCGAGCCAGGCGACGGGCAAAGTCAGGATCAGATAGCCGGCGGCCAGGACGACGTAGCAGTCGAGTTCGCTGGCGGTGTTGGAACTGGTCTCGCGCGCCTTTTGGGTGAACTCCGCCACGGAGATCGTTGAGAGCAGCGCGCTGTCCTTGACGAGCGAGACGAGTTGCCCCGCCAAGGCCGGCAGCACCTGGCGCGTCGCCTGTGGGAAGATCACGTAGCGGTACGTCTGGGCGGGCGTCAGGCCGATGGCGCGGGCGGATTCAAGTTGGCTGCGGCCAATGCTCTCGATGCCGGCGCGCACGATCTCGCTGATGTATGCGCCGTAAGAGAAAGCGAGAATGAGCACACCGCAGATGTTGCGGTTGTCGATGTTGAGTGCGTTGGCGGTGACGTAGTACAGGACAAGGATCTGGACGAGCAGCGGCGTGCCGCGCACGAGGTCGATGTAGATGCGGTTGACGTGCCGCAACACGAGCAGGCGCGAGCGGCCCGCCAGTGCGGAGAGCAGCCCCACGAGCACACTTAGGCCCAGCGCACCGGCCGAGATCAGGATCGTCAGCTTGTAACCGTCGATGAACTTCTGCCGGTAACGCCACACGGCGGCCCACTTCCAGGGCGCGTCGAGGGTGAGGAACGGCAGGTAGACGGCCAGCGCCACCAGCGCGAACGCCGCCGTGGCGTTGAGCCAGCGCGCCGTGGACGGCGTCGCACGCGCGGAGCCCTCCGGTGGCACGAGGAACCAATCAGCCCAACGCCGCACGGGATGGAAGAAGTGGCCGCGCGGTTCGTCGGGCATTGCGGTCAGATCGAATAATCGGCCGGCAGGTTCTGGGGCTTGAGCATTTCAACGAACACCGTGTCCCCTTCGCGCAGGGCTAGTTCTTCCACCCGGGCGCGTGGGATCTGCGCCTCGACATGCTCGCCGTTCCCGGTGCGTTCCAGTTCGACCTTGACCGTCGCGCCGCGGATGAACAAAGCGCGCACCGTTGCTTCCATCCCCGCCGCCCCGTCGCCCTGCGGTTGGCGCGAGATGGCCACGTCGTGCGGCCGGACGTAGGTGGACGCCCCGGGCTGACCGTCGGCGGCGGGCGTGGTGACGCGGTTCACGTCGCCCAAAAACTCCATGACAAACGGCGTCGCCGGCCGGTCGTAGACTTCCAGCGGCGTGCCGATCTGCTCGATGCGCCCGGTGCTCATCACCACGACGCGGTCGGCGATTTCGAGCGCCTCTTCCTGGTCGTGGGTGACGAACACCGTCGTCAGCCGCAGCCGGCGCTGGAGTTCGCGCAGCCAGCGGCGCAGGTCCTTGCGCACCTTGGCGTCGAGCGCGCCGAAGGGTTCATCCAAGAGCAGCACGCTCGGGTCGATGGCGAGTGCCCGGGCGAGCGCGACACGCTGGCGCTGGCCGCCGGAGAGTTGCGCGGGGTAGCGTTTGCCGAGTTCGCCGAGTTGGACCAACTGGAGGAGTTCATTGACGCGCGCGCGGATGGCGTCTTCGGTCGGCCGCGTGCCGCGCGGGCGCACCCGCAGGCCGAACGCCACGTTCTCGAACACGCTCAGGTGTCGAAAGAGCGCGTAGTTCTGGAACACGAACCCCACCCCGCGCTTGCCCACGGGCGTGTCGCCCACCGGCCGGTCGTCAAAGAGGATTTCGCCGCTCGTGTCGTCGGCGAACTCCAGCCCCGCGATGAGCCGCAACAGCGTCGACTTGCCCGAGCCCGACGGCCCGAGGAGCGCGACGAGTTCGCCCGTTTCGATCCGCAAGCTGACGCCGTGCAGCGCCGGATAGCGGCCGAAGGTTTTGGTAAGCTGCCGGACTTCGATGGCCATGGATCGGAGGAAGACGGTGGTTCAGGACGGGGCGGAGTCAAGCTCGATGCCCACCGGGCAGTGGTCCGAACCGCGCACTTCCGGCCGGATAAACGCCCCGCGCAGCCGCGGACGCAGCGCCGCCGAAACCAGAAAATAGTCGATGCGCCACCCGATGTTGCGCTCCCGCGCTCCGGGCTGGTTGCTCCACCAAGTGTAATGCCCGCCCACCGACTCGAACGCGCGGAACGTGTCGCAAAAGCCCGCCTGCACGTACGCCTCGAACCCGGCGCGTTCCTCGAGTGTGCAGCCCTTGTTGCCTACGTTCTGTTTCGGTCGGGCGAGGTCGAGCGCGGTGTGGGCGACGTTGAAGTCGCCGCAGAAGACGACGGGCTTGCTCGTTTCAAGGGAGCGCACGTACGCCAAAAACGCCCCGTCCCACGCCTGCCGGTAGGGTAAGCGCACCAAGCCGTCGCGGGCGTTGGGCACGTAGACGTTCACCAGGTAGAAGTCGTCGTACTCGGCCGTGAGGACGCGGCCTTCCTCGTCGTGCTCGGGCAGGCCCATCCCGTAGAACACCGCGCGGGGCACCCGGCGGCTCAGGATCGCTGTGCCGGAGTAGCCGGCCTTGCGCGCGGGATTGAGAAAGACGTGGTAAGCACCGCCCGCCAGCGGGGCCATGGCGTCGATGGGACAGCGCGTTTCCTGAAGGCAGACAATGTCGGCACGCTCGCGGGCGAGGTAGTCCAGGAGCCCGTAGCGCAGGGCCGCACGCACGCCGTTGACGTTCCACGAAAGCAGTTTCATAAAAGAGCGCGGGTTGCACGCATGCCATCCGTTGAGAACAGCTTTGCGCCTTCCCGTCAATGCCCGACGCCATCGAAGACCGGATTCTAGAGCGAGTGCGCCGGCTGCGCGCGGGCACGACGATGTGTCCCGGCCGCTTGTCGAAGGATCTCGGCTTCCGACTGGCCGATCTGCGCGACACGTACCTCGCGCTCGCCAGCGTTGGGCGGCTCGGCATCCGCCAGAAAGGCCGACCCGCCGCTCCGAAGACTTTGCGTGGTCCCTTCCGCGTTGGCCCGGCGGAAGATTAGACCAAGCCCCTTCCATGGCGTAAGTAAGCAGGTGGAAAAGAAGCCCTTCGCCGAACTCGGCCTGTCACCAGAAGTCCTCAAAGCCGTTGCACGGATGGGCTTCGAGGAAGCTTCGCCGGTGCAATCGGCCGCGATCCCCGTGCTGCTCGCCGGCCGCGACGTGGTCGGCCAGTCGCAGACCGGTTCGGGCAAGACGGCGGCCTTCGCCATCCCGCTGATCGAGAAGGTGCGCGGGGAAAAACGGGTGCCGCAGGCGCTGATCCTCCTGCCGACGCGCGAACTTGCCATGCAGGTCGCCGAAGAGGTCGCCAAGCTGGCGCTCTTCAAGAAAGGCGTGCGCGAACTGCCCATCTACGGCGGCGCGTCCTATGACCGCCAGCTCCGCGGCCTGCGCGACGGCGCGCAGATCATCATCGGCACGCCGGGGCGCGTCATGGACCACCTGGAACGCGGCACGCTGAAGCTCGACGCGGTCACGACGGTGGTGCTCGACGAAGCCGACCGGATGCTCGACATGGGTTTTCGCGAGGACATCGAAAAAATCCTCTCCCAGGCCCCGGCCGAGCGGCAGACCGTGCTTTTCTCCGCCACGGTCCCGCCGCCCATCCGCGACATCATCCGCCGGTTCACGCGCGACCCGGAGCAGGTCCGCATCCAGTCGCAGGCGCTGACGGTGCCCGCCATCGAACAGGTGTACTACGAGGTGGACCGCCGCTCGAAGCTGGAGGTGCTCTGCCGGCTGATCGACCTGGAGGACATCAAGCTGGGCATCGTGTTCTGTGCGACGAAGATCATGGTGGACGAACTCACCAGCCACCTCGCTGCGCGCGGCTACCGCGCCGAGGCGCTCCACGGCGACCTGAGCCAATCCATGCGTGAACGCGTGATGGGCCGCTTCCGCCAGCGGGCAATCGAGTTCCTCATCGCCACCGACGTGGCCGCGCGCGGGCTGGACGTGGACGACGTGGAGGTCGTCTTCAACTACGACCTGCCCCACGACGGCGAGGACTACGTCCACCGCATCGGCCGCACGGGCCGCGCGGGCAAGACGGGCAAGGCGGTGACGTTCGTGGCAGGGCGCGAAATCTACAAGCTCCAGCATATCCAACGGTTTACGGGCGCGCGCATCCAGCGCCAGCGCGTGCCGTCGCTCGACGAGGTGGAGGAACGCCGCACGGAGGCCCTCTTCGAGCGCGTCCGCGAGACCCTGGAAGCCGGCGCGTACCGCCGCCGCGACCAGGCCGTGGACCGCTGGCTGGAGGCCGGCCATTCGCCGACGGACATCGCCTCCGCGCTGATCCACCTGCTCAGCGACGGCGGCGACAAGCCGGCCGAGCCCCCCCCCGGCCGCCCCGCACCGGGAGCACCCGGCCACGCGCAGCACCACAAGCGACCGGAGGCCGAGTTGCCGCACCACGAGGACGAGGACGAGGACGACGAACCCGAGACGCTTGACGACGCGCTCAGCCACAAGCCCTACGCCCCGAGGGGCCCCGCCCGTCGCAACCTGCGACCGGACGGCTCACCCGCTGCCGTGTCGCACGAAAAGGGCATGATCCGATTGGTGATGAACGTCGGCGCCAAACACAATATCCGCCCTGGCGATATCGTCGGCGTCATCGCGGGCGTGACTGGACTTCCCAAGGAGGTCGTGGGGCTCATCCATCTCTTGCCGCAACAATCGCTGGTAGACGTGGCGCAGGAGCACGAGGAGGAAGTGCGCGAGAAGCTGACCGGCATCCGCTTCAAGGGCCGCAAGCTGTTCGTGGAACTCGCCGCGGGCGACGCCCGATGAGGGCTTGTTCCTTGGCCGTCGTGCTGCTGGCGTGGGCGTTGGCGGGGTGTGCGTCCGTGCCGCCGGAGCACTTCGCGGGCACCAAGCCGGCGTTCGACCCGGTGGCGTACTTTACGGGGCATACGCGTTCGTGGGGCGTGTTCGAGAACCGCGCCGGCGAGCCTTCACGGTCTTTCACGACGGACTGCGTTGGCCGGGCCGAAGGCGGCACGCTGCGGCTCGACCAGACGTTCACTTACGAAGACGGCCGCACGCAGGAACGCCACTGGACGATTCACCGCGTGGATGCGCACCGCTACGAGGCGACGGCCAACGACGTGGTTGGCACGGGGATGGGCGAGGCGTACGGCAACGCTTTCCACTGGGAGTACACGGTAGCGTTGAAGCCGGGCAACCCGCTGTACAACGTGCGACTGCGCCAGTGGATGTACCTCCAGGCGGACGGCCGCACCGTGCTCAACCACGCCACGGTCAACAAGCTCGGCATCGAGATCGCTCAGGTCGCGGAGTCTTTCCAACGGCCGTGACCATGCACGCTTTCAGTGCTTGCCCACCGCGCGCAAACCCAGACGAATCAGTAGTGCTAAGACCCCGGCGTGCACGAAAAGACCGCTGACTGCCCAAGCGACATACCGCGGGGTGCTCATTCCAGCCAACCGTGCGCCCAAAGCCGTCGGGAGCCCTCCCAGCCACGGGATGCCCACCAGCACCACCCAGCCAACGCCCTTCCACGCGAACAGCCTTCCGATCCGCCCGGCGGTACGACGCTCCCACCACGCTGCCACCCGCGGGAATGCCAGCAGCCAACCAGCCAACGTGCGCACCAGCAGAGTTTGCGTCGTGGTTCCCAGAACCGACAAGAACACGGCGGAGGCCGGGTTCATCCCAAGCGCGAGTGCGACGGGAACAGCCACGTTGCCCTCGGCCAGAGGGAAAAATCCCAGGCCAACCACGCTTACCACGCGCCATAAAGAGGATTCGCCGGGGCGGGTCATGGGTTCGTTCGTCGGGTCAGGCCGTGTGCGGCGCCAGCGCGGTACGCAGCAGGCTGATCAACGCCGCCGGATCATCCACACGGTACTTCGCACCCGTCGGCCCCGGCCCGACCTTGACGGTGAGCAGACGTTCCGACCCGAGTGCGAACATGCTCTCGTCCGTCGAATCATCCCCGGCACAGAGCGCGAGCCAGTCGCCGTCCTCTTCCTGCAAACGGCGACTCACCGCCGCCCCCTTGTTCACCCGCGACGAGACGACTTCCACAATCTTCTTGCCGTGGCGCACCCGCACGGGCGTATCGGCGGTGAGCACGGCCAGTTCCTCGCCGAGCTGGCGCGCCTTCGACGCGCCGAACTCCTCGTCCGCCTGCCGGTAGTGCCATACCAGCGACGTGCGCTTTTCCTCGATGTAGCTGCCCGGCGTCGCCTGTTCGTAGAGGCGCAGGATGCCTTTGATGTCCGGCTTCCACGTCCCGCCGTCGTCTTCCCACGTCCACGCCTTTTCGCCGGGACGACGCACGCCCGAGCCGTGCTCGGCGATCAGACCGAAGGGATAATCGCCGAGGAACTTTTCCAGGTCCTCGTGCCGCCGGCCGCTGATGATCGTCACCTCGACGTTCCCTCGCCCTGCCAGCCCGTCGAAGAGTGCGCGCATCTCGCCGGTCGGGTGGGCTTCGCTGGCGTTGGCCACGATCTCGCACAACGTGCCGTCGTAATCCAAGAACAACAGGATTCTTTTGCCCGTGCCCACCGCCTGCCGGAAGCGTTGCGTCAACTCCGCCGCGACGCCTTCGGTACGCTCCGCCGTTCCCGTGGCAGACAAATCGTCGATGAACGTCTTTGCCCACCACGCCGCGTCGTACTCCATGACCCGCGCGTGCATCGGCTCGCCGCGTCGCGCACGTTCGTCGGCGGGCATCGCCAGGGCGCGGGTGATGTTTGCGGCGACCGTCGGTGGGTCGTACGGGTTGACCAAAAGCGCGCCGACGAGTTCCTCCGCCGCGCCCGCGAACTCACCCAAGATCAGCGGCGCGTACCGGCCGCGCTGGCACGCCAGGAACTCCTTGGCCACCAGGTTCATCCCGTCTATCAGCGGCGTCACGAGCGCGGCGTCCGCGATGGAGTACAAGGCGCACAGGTCCGCGAACTCTACCGCTCCGTGGATGAAATGGATCGGGCTGTTGTGCAGGGTCGCGTACTTGCCGTTGAGCCGGCCGATGCGCGACTCCACGTCGGCGCGCAGTTCCTGGTATTCCTCTACGCCCTCGCGCGAGGGCACGCGCACGAAGATGAATTTGATTCCGTCGCGGTCCTCCAACCCCTTCAGGTACCAGTCCACCGCTTCGAGCCGGTGCAGGATGCCCTTGGTGTAATCCATCCGCTCGACCGAGAGCACGATCTGCTTGCCTTGGAACGTGTGGTGGAACTTCTTCTGCCGCGCAGCGTGTTCCGGCGCGTCGAGCGTCTCGTCGAACTTCGCCGCGTGGATGCCGATGGGGTACACGCCGAGCTGCGCCCGCCGGCCGTCGGCCGTGCGGATGTGCATGACCTCCGCCGTCACGTCCAGCAGCCGCAGCGCCGCGCCGCGAAAGTGCCGCAGATACCCCAACGTGTGGAAGCCGAGCAGATCTGCCCCGAGCATGCCTTCGACCAACTCCCGGCGCTTCGGGTGGCAGCGGAACACGTCGTACGCCGGGAACGGCGTGTGCAGGAAAAACCCGACGCGCAGTTCCGGCCGCGCCGCGCGCAGCATCGCAGGCACGAGTAGAAGCTGGTAGTCGTGCACCCACACGAGGCTGCCTTCCGCGGCGGTTTCGAGCACTTGATCGGCGAACCGCTGGTTGATTGTCTGGTACGCGTCCCACCAACCCGGTTCGTAGCGCAGGTAGTCGGGCATGTGGTGCAGGAGCGGCCACACGCTCGAATTGGAAAAACCCTCGTAAAACGCCGTCTCCTCCTCGGCGGTCAGGAACACGGGCGTGCAGCCCTGTTCCTCTCGCAGGCGGCGGCTGATCTCGTCCTGCTGGTCAGGTGCGACGGCGCTGCCCGGCCAGCCGATCCACCGCGCCTCGTACTCGTCGGCCGAGAGCCCAGCAAGAGCGGCGACGAGGCCGCCGGAAGATTTTTTGATCTGGTCGCCGTCCAGGGTGATCGGCAGGCGGTTGGAGATGTTGACGAGAGGCGTGGGCACCCTCCTCAATCGTCGCAAACCCTCACGGCAGACGCCGGCTCACCTCCGCCAACGACGCCCGGGGCGGGGCTGCCGGCACGCGCAAGGGGTATCCGAAGAACAACAGCCCGACGATTTCCTCTTCGTGCCGTTCGATCCCGAGCAGGCGGTGGACGGCTTCCAAGTGAATGATCTTGCCGCTGCTCCACTGCATCCCGAGACCCTCTGCCCACGCGGCAAGCTGGATATTTTGTACGGCGCAGGCAATCGCCCCGTAGTCTTCGCGACGCTGGTTGTCGTCGCCCGCGAGCCGCTGGCTGACGGCGACGACGGCGGGCTTGGCGAGGATTTTGCGCTCGGCGTCGGCGCGGGCCTCGGATGGCTGGGAAGCGGCGAAGGTCTCCGCCAGCCGCCGGTGCGTCTCGGGTCCGAGGATCGTGAAGCGCCAAGGCTCGGTCAGCTTGTGGTTCTGCGCCCAGAGGCCGGCGGCGAGTGCGTGGTCGAGGAGTTCGCCGGGTATGGCGTCGGGCTTGAAGTCCTTGATCGTGCGGCGGCCGGTGATGGCGGTGGAAAGGTCCATGGTAGCAGGCAATGTGCGTCCGTCCCCACGGCGAGGCAAACAGGCGCGCGGCCAACGCCGGGTCGGCCGCCGATTCCGGCGCATGAAGAAAACGTTGCGGCTCACCGTCCTATGCGCGGGGCTCGCCATGGCTGGCTGCGCCAACGACCCGAACGCGACCGCGGATGTTGAGGGCGACCGCGCGCCGTTGACCACCCCGAGCACCAACACGATGAACTCCCCCACCGCCGCTCCGACCAGCGATGGCCTGAGCGGGGGCACCAACGAATCCGCCCCGCCCGAGATCAACACGCGCCCCACCCGGACCTACTGATCCCTCACGAAGTGCCCTTTCGGGTCGAGGTGGTCGCCTTATCGCGAACGCCTCGAAGGGCTGGTCGCTCCCAAAGTGCAACACCGGTTGGCTGAGGAGAGTTCGTATACACGCAGGTAGCAACGGATAGGCAGCGTCTTCTCAAGCATCGGGCCTCGTTGTAGCACAGCAGGCGGCGGAGGAACTTCCTTGCCTTCCCGCGCGGTTCTGCGCATAGTAGCGATCAGCGGTACGGAAGCCTCGCGGGGTGTAGCTTAGCTTGGTAGAGCGCCTGGTTTGGGACGAAGTTGGCTGTTTTCTCCCATTTATGTCCCTCCCGTTCTCACGCGCTCTTTCGCTCGTGGCGGAGTCAGTTGGCGTCTTGCCTCACGCTCCCTTGTAGGTCTCATTTACTCCCACTTGAGGGGTGTTGCCGTATAAAGAGCCGGATAAAGGACTACCACAAGCGCCACAGCTTCAATTCCTCAATCGCTCCTCGCACTGGGACCATAAACCCTGATCCCTGCTTGGCTTTCCTCGCTCGCTTGATGATGTCGGGGAAGATGTGGAACAGCTTAGCTGCCTGTTCCCAAAGCTGGATGTGAGTCCACCCGTTTCTGAGAAAGAAGATTGTGTGCCCGGCCTCCTTCCAAGCGAGGACCTCGTGAGGATTGCGACTGATGTTCACGTCGCCGGAAATGATGACTAGCCCTGATCGACGTGCCAAG
>CAXUIU010000128.1:0-9737 GCA_964250955.1 uncultured Chthoniobacterales bacterium
GTGCCCGCCAGGGCAGATCGCAACCCGCAACGTGCCGCAGGCACACCGCGACGTGGCCGCCGGCCACACCGCAACGGCGGCCTCGCCGCCAAAAACCGCCCTTGCCCCCGGGCGGCGGTGCAAGTAAATCAGTCGCACGTGAAATTTTGCTTGTTCCGACTGCCCGCGCTGGGGCTCGTCTGCCTCGGCTTGCTGTGCGCCACCCCGGCCGACGCCGCGCCGAAAAAGAAGAAGTCACCCGCCTCCAAACACACCGTTCCGGCCAAGGTTGAGGACGAGGACACCCGGCCGGTCGACGTTGGCCCGGTTGATCCGAACAAGCAGCCGAACATCACGGCCAAGTCCGCGCTGGTCATCGACGCGCGCACCGGCGCGATCATCTACGAGAAGGACGCCGACGCCCCGCGCCCCATCGCCAGCACGACCAAGCTGATCACCGCGCTCATCGTCGCCGAGAGCGGCAACCTCAACGGGCAGGTCGAGGTCGAGCCCATCGACACGATCTGCGAGCCGACCAAGCTGTACTTCAAGCCCGGCGAACGCTACGCGCGCTCCTCCTTGCTGTACGCGCTCCTGGTGCACAGTTGCAACGACGTGGCCCGGGCCCTCGCGCGCGACAACGCCGGCGACATCCCCGCCTTCGCCGCGCGCATGAACGCCCGCGCCGCGCAGCTCGGCGCGACGAACACGCACTTCGTCAATCCCAACGGGCTGCCTTCGCCCGGCGAGGATCAGTATTCCACGGCGCGCGACCTCTCGCGCATCGCGCGGGCGGCGTACTTCAACGCCACCCTGCGGCCGATCATGGCGACGCAGCACTTGCAGTTCCAATACGCCGATGGCAAGACGCGCGAGTACACGAACACTAACAAGGTCTTGCTGCGCTACCCGCTCTGCACGGGGATGAAAACCGGCTACACCGACGCGGCCGGGCACTGTCTGGTGTCGAGCGCGGACGACGGCTCGGGCCACGCGGTGATCTCGGTGTGCCTGGCCGACAACAAGTCGATCTGGAACGACTCGCAACGTCTCCTGATGTGGGCGCTGGCGGTGCAAGCGACCCGGGGATAAACCTTTTCAAGGTAGGGTTGTCTCTCCGAGACAATCCTAGATTTTTGCTGAGGGAACGTCTAGCCAATCCAAGATTAGATTGTCTCGGAGAGAAAACCCTACCTTGGGACGATCGCCTACGGCGCTTACAGATCCACCCGCCCGTGCTGCTCGCCTTCCTTGACCTCGGGCACGGTCTTGGTGACATATGCCTTCACGGCCTCGAAAAGGTACTTCAGCTTGTGCTGGCCCTCGTTGTCCCAGTATTCGCCCACCTCGGGTTTTACCCCGATGAGCACGATGTTCGGATCGTCCTTGCCGCCGGGGAACCACACCTTGAACGGCTCTTTCCATAATTCCGCGATCTTCGCGCGGTCGTGGACGAGTTCCGCGTGGCCATCGAGCGATAGGTAGGCGCTACGGTCGTGCTGGCAGACGATGTGCACGCGCGTATCGGTCTCGATCTCGTGCGCCTTGGCGGAGTGGTCGTCGCTGAAGAACCACATCCGCCCATTCTCTTCGATGTGCGCCACCGCCATCGGCCGCGCCCGCAGCCGGTCCTCGCCGATGTGGGTCACGAGCATCGCGGTGTGGAACTCGTGCAGGAGCTTGAGGAAGTGCGCGCGCTCGGCGGCAGGTTCGGCGGCGGGCGTCGGGGTGTGTTCAGCGGGCATGTTCAACGAATCGTCGCGGCGCGAATCAGCGGCCGTTGTTCGCCGCGCGCCGGATGAAGTCGGCCACGGCTGAAGGCGCTTCGAGCGGGAGCAGGTGCGCGGCGGCGGGGACCGTCTCCGGGTCGTGGGCAAACTCGGTCGGCAACTGGTCGGCGATCTCGCGTTTGAGCAAGCGTGCGGTGATGTTCGCATCCTTTTCGCCAGCGAGCAGGAATACGGGTACCCGCACGCGGGTCAGCCGTGCGGAGATGTCGGCGACGCTGCCGCGTTCCAGCCACGCGTGCCACGCAGGGTAGGCGACGCGCACTTCGTCCGCCACGACCTTGTCCGCCAGGGACCGCGGCAGGGGGGCGGCGGCGATCTTCGAGAGAGTTTCTCGCGCGGCGTCGGCCGAGCAATAGCCCGCGAGCAGCCGAGCGCGTTCCTCGTCCGGCATGGGCTCCAGCGTCGCGGGCGACGGCGCCACCAGCGCGAGCGCCCGCAAGCCCACCGGGCATCCCTGCCCCGCTGCCAACGCAAGCGCGACCTTGCCGCCCATCGAATGCCCAACGAGGACGTAATCCTTCAATCCTAGGTGCGTGATCGCCTCCACCACGTCGGCCGCGGTCAGGTCGAGCGAATACGAGGCCACCTCGTCGCCCGCCTCCTTGACCGTGGTCTCACCGTAGCCACGCAAATCCAGCGCGACGCAGGGATATTCCAGCGCCAACTCTGCCGCCACCGGCTCCCACGTCCTCGACGAACCGCCGAAGAAGTGCAGGAGCACCAGCGTCGGCCTGTTCTCGCCCGCCTCCCGGCCGGGATGCGACTTCCAACCGTGCAGACGCGCGCGTGAGCACGTCACCGCCAATGCTTCCTGGCTGGGTAAAGAGGCAGGCATGGTACGAACGGGTTAAACGTGGATCTTCAGCGTCGCCGGCTTGTCGTTGAGCACAAAGAGCTCGCCCCACGGCGAGAAGCCGATGTGACCGTACTCCTGCAACAGGCTGCGGTACGCCGCCGCCACCGGACGCTCCTTGCGTTGCAGGTCGTAGAGCCCGCACTCGTTGACGTGGCCGTTCTTCTCGGCCATCGCCGTGTCCCAGTCGATCTGGTCCACCAGCGAGTACCACGTGAACCCGAGCACGGGCACGCCGGCCTCACGCATGCGCAGGATGTTCTTCCACTGCTTCCACAGCCAGATGGGGTTCTGCTTGGCGTCGAAGGTGTTGGTCTCCGTGTGCATGACCGGCTTGCGGTAGCGGTGATAGTATTCCTTCGTGAGGTTGTACCAGCCCAACACGTCCTCGGCCGTTTCCATCTTGCCGTCGGGCAGGATGAGCTTTTCGTTGCGGCCGTAGTAGTCGTTGCCCATCACCTGATAGCCCGGCGGCTCGCCCTTCATGAACCACGCGTATTCCTCGGGGGTCATGCCATTGTCGCGCATGAACATGCACACGTCGCCATCGGGCGGGTGCGCGTAGAGCAGGTCGAGGGAAAGGAAGCGCAGCTTGTTGGTCAGATTGGTTTCCTTGGAAGGCTCGGCCCGCATCTCATGAAGGTACTCGGCCGACTCGCTCTGCACGATGACGGCGTCGGGCCGTTGCTCGACGATGGCCTGCGTGGCGATGATGCTCGCCGCGCACAGGTGCTTCATCGCGGTGACGAACGCCCGGTCGTCCTTGAGCCGCTCGTTCCAGATGCCATCGCGCGCGGAGTGCTTGGCGGTGACGTAGATCTCGTTGACAGGCGTGTAGAAGCGCACCCACGGATAGCGTTTGGCCACCTCGCGGCAATACGCCATGAAGTGCAGGGGAAACTCCGGGTTCTGGAAGTCGCCGAGCCAGTCCGGCAAGCCGAAGTGCAGCAAGTCAAGAATCGGCTCGATCCCCTGCCGTTGCATCTCGCGCATGGCCTCATCGGCGAAACTCCAGTCGTAGCGGTCCGGGCCGAGATGGATGCTGTAGTACGGCAGGCCGTAGCGCAAAGCGCGCAACCCAAGGTCGCGCACCAGTTGGAAATCCTGCTTCCAGTGGTGGTAGTGGCACGCCTCCTCCAACTCGTCGCGCCGAATCGTTTTGCCGCTCTTGTCGAGGATCGTCGGGTACGAACACTCAATGCCCGTGGCGAACAGAAACTGGCTCGGCTTGCCGTCAGGCAGGCCCGCGCCGGTGCCGCCGCGCGAGCCGCCGTGTTCGTCGCCGGGATAGTCGCCGTCGCCCAGCTTGGTTTGGATGAGGTCTAGGAACCCCTTTTGTTTGCTCATGAATTCTTCCGAAGAAATTGGTCCGCCGTCCGCAGGCTGACGGCCATGATGGTCAGCGCCGGGTTGACCGCCAGCGCGCTCGGGAAAACCGAGTTGTCGCAGATGAACAAGCCCGGCACGTCCCACGCGCGACCGTCGCGGTCCACGACGGAGTCGGCCGCCTCCGTGCCCATGCGGCAGGTGCCGATGGTGTGCGCGAACCTCTGGAAGCTCCACAGTTCCCGGCCGCCCGCACCTTCCCAGATCGCGCGCATGTTGGTCTCGGCGTGCGCGGTCATTTTGAGATCGTTGGGGCCGGCGGTGAAGTGGACGCGCGGTTTGGGCAGGCCCCGCGCGTCGTTCTCATCGCTGAGTTCGACGAAGTTGGTCTCAGACGGCAGGCACTCGCCGAGGATGTTGATACCGGCGACGTGGTTGTAGCGCCGCAGGTGTTCGCCCAGGGCCGCCCCGTGCAAGGGTTGGTCGGAGCGCGCGCGTTGCGTGGCGTACGTCACGGGCATGACGCCGATGGATTGCAGCAGGTAGCCGCCGGCGAAATTGGCGTCTTTGGGTCGGTGCGTGTCCTCGGAGATCAAGCCGCCAGGGATGCCCTTCCATGGGCGCACCTCCTGGTCGAACTCCCCCCACACCTGCACGCCCGTGTGCGCCATGAAGTTGCGCCCGACCTGCCCGCTGCCGTTGGCGAGGCCTGTGCGCAGGAGCAGGCGCGGCGTCTCGATGGCCCCAGCGCATAGGAAAACGTTCCGGCAAAGCTGGCGTTTCTCCTGGCCGTCAGCCGTCCTGTAAACGACCGCCGACATTCGTCCTTGCCCGTCGCGCTCGAACCCGGTCACGAACGTCTCCGGCCGGATTTCCGCCCCGCAGCCGAACGCCGCCGGGATGAACGTCACGTCCACGCTTGCCTTCGCCCCCACCGAGCAGCCCGCCTGGCAGAACCCGCGGTTGGTGCACGCCGGCCGCCAGCCGACGCCGGGCTGGTAGTATGGGCCGCTGAGGGCGGCGTTGGGTGCAGGCGAGGTGCGCAGGCCGAGCTTGGCCGCGCCGCGGGTCATGAGTTGCGCCGCGCCGTTGAGCGGCAGCGGGGCAAGCGCGTAGCTTTTCTTCCGCGCTGGCCCCCACGGGTACGGCGACGGACCGGAGATGCCGAGGAAAGTCTCCAGTTCGTCGAAGTAACTCTCCAGGTCCTCGAAGTTCAGCGGCCAGTCGCGGCCGACGCCGAATTCTGTGTGCAGCCGCAGGTCGTCCGGTTGCGGCCGGGGCGTGTAGGCAGTGTAGTGCAGCGTGCTGCCGCCGACGCCGACGCCGGAGTTGTTGTTGCCAAAAGCGAGGGGGTTCGCGCCGGCGGAGAGGCGTTCGTCCGTCCAGAAAAGCGGTTCCTGCGCGACTTCGTCTGTGGCGAAGTCCCGCGCCGGATGCCACGCGCGGCCGGCTTCGAGTGCGACGACCTTTAGCCCCGCCCGCGCCAGCCGCCACAAGAGCGGCCCGCCGCCTGCGCCGGTGCCGATGATCACCGCGTCCACGACCTCGTCCTCACGGAAGCGGCGCATGTCGCCGGTCTCGGGCACGGCGTCGCGGCGCTTGGCGGGCGATGGCAGCGGGAGCGCACGGCTGGCTTCCCAGGTCTCGCGCTCGCCGAGACCGATGTTCTGCCAGCCGGCGGCGTCGGCGAAGCCGGTGTAGCCCATCGCCTCCTGCGTGCGCGGGTGGCTGACGTGGAGTTCGGTCAGCGCGACGAGGGTATCCTCGTAGAAACGCTTGCCGTTGAGCGCACGCCACGTCTCGCCGGTGGCCTTGCCCCGCGACACCTGTTGCAGGATCGCGTCCTGTCGCTCGAAGGGCAGCGCGACGAACCGCTCGGGTGCGGCGCTTTCGTCCAGCCCGCGCAGGCCACGGCGACAGGCTTCCAGATCGGGCGGCAGCGCGTCGTAGCGCCAACCGTCCCCGGGGCCGGTGGCAAGACGCTGGGCGTACTGGCGGGCGGCCGATTCCGGCGTCAACGGCGATTCCGGCGGCAGCAGCCGCGCGCAGAGGGAGGTGAGCGTCGTGCGTTCTTCCGCCGCAAAAGCGTCCGGCCATTCCAGTGGCGCGGCGTCGAGCCGGCGGGTGAGCGCGTCGCGCGTCGCGGCGGTGACGAGCGGAGAGCGCAGAAGTTCGTCGAGACCACCGAGCGGGTAGGAAGGATGCTCCACCATCAGAAGAACGCCCGGCGGTCGTCTAGGGATTCAACCCGTGGGTGATTTGTGAGCATTCAGAAGGAGTAGCTTGCGCCCACGAGGCCACCGATGGCGTTCGTGCCGAGGTTGCGGTCCACGATGTGTGCGTTGGAGAGATGGCGGTAGGCGAACTCCGCGTCGAGCGTCCAGTTCAGCCCGAGCCGGAAGCGCACCCCGACAGCCGCCTGGAGGTCGAACTCGAACGGCGATCCGAGCGCCTGCTGCACCTTGTCGTGGAACGCGTCGCTGTAGACACCGCCCGCGCCGAGGTTGAGGTACGGCACGATCCGCGCGCCGGGCGACAGGAAGTTGCGCCGGTACACGATGGACAACCCGCCCAACGCCGAGCCCGGTCCCTGGAACATCGGCCCGCCGACAACTTCGAGCAGAAACTCGTTGTTGCCGCGCAGGAAATTGCTGCCGTGCGGGTCGTCGAGCATGTAGCCGACGCGCAGGACGGTGAGGTTGTAGTCGATGTTCGGCCGGATGCGGCTGGTGGTTTGCAGCGAGAACTCCACCGCTTCCGCCACCTGCAAGTCCCACGCGCCGCGGTGAAAGATCTGGTCCTCCACGGCCACCGGCGCGGCGGGCGTTTTGCCGTCGGGTTCGCCGGCGCGGCTGCTCCCGACGCCGCACAGCCAACCGAGCAGCACCAGCAGATAAATCAATTTCCTACCCATGGCGCGGCTAAGTTAAAGTGAAGGCTCGCTCTGTCCAACAACTTGACCGGCATTTTACAAGACCATGACAATGCCCATACAAAACGTTCGTGAGCACGGTCTGATCCAGGTCGCTGCCGAGGTCGTTGCGCGGGCAGAGGCACTGCTCATCACGGCAGGCGCAGGCATGGGCGTGGACTCCGGCTTGCCGGATTTCCGCGGTCCGGAGGGTTTCTGGCGCGCGTACCCGGCGTACCGGCGACTCGGCTTCAACTTCGTGGACATGGCGAATGCTGACGGGTTCCGGCGCGATCCGGCGTTGGCGTGGGGTTTCTATGGGCATCGTCTCGCCTTGTATCGAACCATGCGACCGCACAAAGGTTTCGCGATTCTGCGGCGCTGGAGCGAACGGATGGCGGGCGGCTGGACGGTGTTCACGTCCAACGTGGACGGACAATTCCAGCGCGCGGGCTTCGACCCGGAGCGCGTGGTGGAAGTCCACGGCAGCATCCACCACGCACAATGCCTGCGCTCGTGCGGCGTGGGCGTGTTCCCGGCGGATGGGTTCGAGGTGGCGGTGGACCCGGACACGATGCGTGCGGTGGGCGAACTGCCCCGCTGCCCGGCGTGCGGCGCGTTGGCGCGGCCAAATATCCTGATGTTCGGTGACGGCGGGTGGGATGGCCGGCGCACCGCCACGCAGAAAAAACGCCTTGCCTGCTGGCTCGGCGCGCTCGATGGCCGACCCGTGGCGGTGGTGGAACTCGGGGCCGGGAGCGCCATCCCGACAGTGCGATACTTTTCGGAAAAGGCTGCGGCCCAACACGGCCGGCTGATTCGCATTAACCCACGTGAGGCCGACGTGCCATCCGGTGGTATCGGTCTTGCGTCGGGTTCCGTGGCAGCTCTGTGTGCAATCGACGCCCTCTTGCCAGCGTGAGTCACCGTCAGGTGCCGTTGCGTCCGAACGGACGTTGGTGACTGGCGTACGGGAGTCCGCTGGAAGTCGCATCTAGTGACACGCACCGGAAGTGTCGAATGACTCCAAGAAGCATTCGACAAACGCGTCGAGGCCAATTCGCGGCCACGCACCAGCAAAGCCTCGGTAAGGTGGTGGAAGTGGTGCGGCGAACCCCTCGCCTCGCGCGTCCAAGCAGGATCCGCGTGCAACAAAACCGCGAGCAGCGTGGGCGGTGAGTCGTCGGGATGCTCAATGCGGTAGCGGACGACCTCCCAACGAAATTCTTGGTTTGCGTCGCCGAACTCCGCCGCATGTTTGCCGTTCCAAGCGAAGGCAACACGCTCAGAATCTGAATCAGCGTAGCCCGCGACGTAGTCTTTGGCAGTGACGAGTTGGTAGCGCAGGGTGCCACCGGCCCAGACAACCTTGGTTGAACCTCCCCTAACCCGGTAAGCTCGTGAGCATCTGCGCGTTCGTCGGAAACTTCTTCAAGAAGCTCAGCAGCCGCTCGATGGCTTCTAGCGGTTTGTGCCCGGCCAGCCCGCGCCGGATCACGTTGATCTTGTCCAGCTCCCAGCCTTGCAGGAGGAGTTCCTCGCGCCGCGTGCCGCTCTGGAAGATGTCCACGGCCGGGAAGATGCGCTGGTCGCTGATCTTGCGGTCGAGCACCAGTTCCATGTTACCCGTGCCCTTGAACTCCAGGAAGATCACCTCGTCGCCGCGGCTGCCTGTCTCGATGAGCGCCGTCGCCATGATCGTCAGGCTGCCGGCCTCCTCGGTGTTGCGCGCGGCGGCGAAAATCTTTCGCGGGATTTCCAGAGCGCGAGAGTCGATGCCGCCCGAGCCGGTGCGTCCGCCGGCGGCGGTGTTGTTGAAGGCCCGGCCCATGCGCGTGATGGAGTCCAGCAGCATGAACACGTCGAAGCCCGCTTCCACGAGGCGCTTGGCGCGTTCCATCGCCAGTTGCGCGATGCGTGTGTGGCTCTTGAGGTCGCTGTCGTTGCTCGACGCCATGATCTCGGCCTGCGGCACGCTGCGGCGGATTTCGGTCACTTCCTCCGGCCGCTCGTCGACCAGCAGGATGATGAGCTTCATCTCCGGGTGGTTCTTGATGACCGCCTCGCCGATGTGCTGGAGCAAGGTGGTCTTGCCCGTGCGCGGCGGGGCCACGATCAGCCCACGCTGACCCTTGCCGATGGGAGTCATGAGGTCCATGACGCGCGTCGTGTAACGCTCCGGCGTCGTCTCCAAGCGGATGCGCTTCTTCGGGTTGATGCTCGTCAACTCGTCGAAATTCGGCAGGTTGCGGAACTTCTCCGGATCCTCGCCGTTGAGCGTGACCAGGCGGAAAAGCTGCGGGCCGCGCGAACTCCGGCGCACCTCGCCCTTGATCCATTGACCGTCGCGCAGGTTGTACTTGCGGCAAACCTCCGGGGTGACGAACACGTCGGCGGGCGTCTGGACGAAGTTGCGCTTGGGTTCACGCAGGAACCCGAAGCCCTTGCCGGATACCTCCACGATGCCCTCGGCGAACTGCGGTTCCGTGACGCGGCTGACCCCGCCGTCGCCTCCGTCCTGCCGCTCGGGCGAACGCTCACCGCCGCCGTCGCTTTGGTTCTGTTGGCGGTAACTGCCGTCACCCTGGTTCTGGCGGAAGCCTCCCTGGCCTTGCTGGTTGCGGTTGAACTGCCCGCCCCCCTGCTGGCCCTGGCGGCCGTCGCGGCGTTCGAAGCGGTCGTGCCGGCCGTGGCCGTGGCCCTGTCCTTGGCCGTCCCTTCGGTCGAAGCGCCCCTCGCCGCGGCCCTGGAAGCCCCCTTGCTGTCCCTGCGACGGGCGGGGCGGCTGGCTGGCGTTTTCCTGCGGCTGGACGGGATGCGGCGCAGGAGCCGGTGGGATTTCCGCCGCGGAAGGACCGATGATCGGCTCTTCGGGAAC
>CAXUIU010000129.1:0-258 GCA_964250955.1 uncultured Chthoniobacterales bacterium
TGATCGAGCGGCTTGGCAAGACGAGCTACGCGGACTACCTGCGCCGACTCGGCGACGGGCACCTGTAGCGCGCGGATGGGACCGGTTTTCCTCGTTGTCGGCGACACCGCACGCAACCCCGCGCGCTCGGGCATCCAGACGGTGGTGCGCTCGCTGGCGGGGGCGTTCGGGACCATGCGTGCCCCGGTGCGGCTCGTTCTGTGGAATGCCCGTCTGAGCACCGTACGGCCCCTGCCGACGGAGAGTTCCGGCGGCAGG
>CAXUIU010000129.1:268-9707 GCA_964250955.1 uncultured Chthoniobacterales bacterium
GGGGGGCCGGGCTGGCGCTTGGCGGGGTTGCGGGGGACGGTCGTGCCGGTCCACCGGCACCCGCTCTATCGCCGGGCGCCGGCCGGGACGTGGGTGCTCATGCCGGAGTTGATGTACAAGGAACGTGCCCGGCTGCTCGTAGATTATGTTCACCGGCGGAAATGGCGGCTGGCGGTGATCCTGCATGACACGATCCCGGTCGATCATCCCGAGTTCGTGCCGGCGGCGTTGCCGGAGCAGCACGCCGGCTACCTGCGCGCGTTCGCGGACGCGGACCTGATCTTGCCCACCTCGGAATTTTGCGCCGAGGGCTGGCGAAGGTTTTGCGCGGCGGAGGAGCGGACTGGTCCGCCCGTACGGATTTGCCGGCTTGCCTGTGACCTTGCCGGCGTTCCCCGGGTGACCGAACCGAAGCCACCTGACCCAACGCAACCCGCGGTGCGCATGCTCTGCGTCTCGACGCTCGAACCGCGCAAGAACCACCGCACCCTGCTCGCGGCCTTCGCTCTTGCCGTCCAGGCGCGGCCGGGTTTGCAGCTCGATCTCGCCGGCGCTCCTTACAAGGAAGCGGATGCCATCGCGGAGGAAGTGCGCGAGGCCGAGCGCACCCTGCCCGGCCTGCGCTGGCACGGACAGGTCGATCACGACGAACTTCGCGCGCTCTACGCGGCGTGCGATTTCACCGTGTATCCATCGCTGCTGGAAGGTTTCGGATTGCCCGTGATCGAGAGCCTGTGGTCCGGTCGACCGTGCGTGTGCGCGAACTTTGGCGTCATGGCCGAGAACGCGGTTGGCGGCGGCTGTCTGACCACCGACGTGCGCGACCCGCGGGCGCTTGCCGACGCCATGGTCGCGCTTGCCGACGATCACGCCCTCCGCGAACGCCTCACCATCGAAGCGGTGACACGCCCTTTGAAGACCTGGGACGAATACGCCAAGGAAGTTCTCGACTGCCTCGCGTCGCCATGAACCCTCTTCTCCTGTGCCGCCCCGACCGGGTGGGCGACGTGATCATCGCCACGTCTTGCCTCGCCCCTTTGCGCGCGCAACGGCCCGAGCACGGGCTCGTCTTCGCGGCACGCGAGGTCATGCGCCCGCTCTTGGAGGGTCACCCGCTGCTGGCTGGGTTTGTCGGCTTGCCGGACCCGGCCGCACCGGCCGCGCGCGAGAGACTCGTCGCCGAGATGCGCCGCTGGAATCCGTCGGCCGTCGTCCATCTGCACCCGGACGCGCTTTGCCAGTCGGCCGCGCGGCAAGCTGCGGTCCCGCGCCGGGTCGGCTACCGGCATGGTTTCTGGCTCGACCGCACGCTTACCGACCGTATCTCTGACCGCCGCGACGCGGGGGCCAAGCACGAGGCGGAACACAACTTTGATCTCCTCACCCCGCTCGGGGTCCAACTGCCCGCGGGCCCGTTGCGCCCGGAAGTTCATCTGCCCGAGTCGTGGCGGCGCTCCCTGCGGGTGCGGTTGGCGGCGGCAGGCTGGGAGGACTTCGACGTGGACGGCAGGAGCCCATACGCGGTCGTCAACCCGGCTGCCTTCGCCCACGACCTGCGCTGGCCGGCAGACCATTTCGGCTGGGTCGCGCGCGAACTCCTCGCCTCCGGCCGGGTGGAACGCGTCCTCCTCGTCGCCGACCACGTCAACGACCCGTCGATCCATCAAATCCGCCTCGCGCTCGGTCCCGGCATCCCGGGATTGATTGATCTCAGCGGCGCAACCAACCTCGCCGAACTCGGCTGGCTGTTGCGCTTCGCCCGCGTGCTCGTCAGCCGCAACACCGGTACCACCCACCTCGCTGCCGCCGTCGGTTGCCCGACCGTGGAACTCTTCGGTCGCCTGGAACCCCGCTACGGCGCGGCGCGGTGGCGAGCTTTGGGCGAACGCACCGAAATCGTCGCCTGCCCGCCGCTCGCCCGCCGCTGGAACGAAGGGCAGCGTGCCTTCTGGCAGCGAGGGCACGCCGCCATCCCGCGCGAGGATGTGCTTGCGGCGGCGTTGCGCCTCGTGGACACTCCCGCCCGTTCCACCGAATGAAAGTCGCCGCCTCCCTGTTGCTTGTTCTGGTCGGAGGAGTCGTGTGCGCCCGCGCGCAGGCTACCCCGCGCGTGTTGCCGGCGCTGCCCGTCAATCCGCCCGCCGCCAGTCCCGCCGCCACTCCTCCGCCGCCGCCCGTGCCGGCCGCGCCGCCGGCCCGTTCGCACCGGCTGGTCCGCGACCTCCAGGCCAGCGGGGACAACGTCCGGTCGCAAGGCGACTTCGGCGCACAGCTCTGGCTGGTCGCCGACGCGGCGCTCTTTCAAGAATGGCGTCGACCCGAGACGCCGACCATTGACCCGCAGGATGCGACCGGGCGCGGCCGGCCGCTTTTTGCCGTGGTGGTTTTCTACGGGCCGGCGCGTGATGCCAAGGGACAATCCGTGGTGACGTACGACCTCGTCGTCAAGCGGCCCGACGGCAGCGTCTACCACGAGAGCAAGGGATTAACCGGCCACCAGGGGACGGCGCCAGCCGACCCGCGGATGCTGTTGCTCGGCCGCAACTACCTGAACATCGCTCCTGGCCCGGATGACCCGGCGGGCAAGTACACGGTCGAAGCCACGGTCTACGACGGCGTCGCCAAAGCCAGCGTGGCGCTGAAGCAGGAGTTCACGCTGCGCGACGACCCCGTGCCCCCGGCGGCTACTTCTCCGTGACTTCCTTCAGCCGCTCGCGCAGCAGACCGACGACGGCCGCTTCCTCGGGCTTCAACTCGGCCAAATGGCTGCTGGTCAGTTCATTCTCGGCGCGCTTGCGCAGTGATTCGAGCATCGAGCCGTCCACGTATGACTCCAAGATCGCCGGGTGCACGTAGCACTTGCGACAAACGCTCGGGGTGTTGCCGAGCCGTTCGGCGACGTGTTCAATGGCGCTAACGATATTCTTCTTCGCCACCGCCTCCGAGTCAAAGGTCTCGAACTCCCGCAGCGCCATTGCCGCAAGGACCGTGCCCGCCCAGGTGCGGAAATCCTTCGCCGTGAACGGCTGGCCGGTGATCTCCTGCAAATAAGCGTTCACGTCGGCCGAGTCGATGGTGTGCGGTTTATCGTCTTCGTCCAGGTACTCGAAAAGCTCCTGCCCCGGAACCTCCTGGCATTGGTGGACGACCCGGGCGAGCCGGGGGTTTTCCAGTTCGATGGTGTGGTCCACGCCGCTCTTGCCGCGGAAGGCGAACTGGATCTTGCCGCCCTTCACCTTGACGTGGCGGTTGCGCATCGTCGTCAGGCCGTAGTGCTTGTTGGTCTTGGCGTACTCCTCGTTGCCGACGCGGATGAGCGTGGTTTCAAGCAGCTTGACCACCGTGGCGAGCACCTTCTCGCGCGGCAGGCCGTGTCGGGCGAGGTCGTGGTCGAGGCGCTGGCGGAGCGCCGGCAACGCCGCGGCAAAGGCCATCACGCGGCTGTACTTGTTGGCGTCGGCGGTCTCGCGCCACTTGGGATGATAGCGGTACTGCTTGCGGCCCTTGTCGTCCTTGCCAGTGGCCTGGAGGTGGCCGTTCTTGCTCGGGCAAATCCACACGTCGTGGTAGGCCGGCGGGATGGCGAGGGAATGGATGCGCGCGATCTCCTCGGGGTCGGTGATGCGCTTGCCGTGCAGGTCGAGGAAATGGAACCCACCCTTGACCCGGGCTTTCTGACGGGTGAAACCCGGCTTGTCGTCGGTGTAGTAGCGCAGGTGCGCCAGTTCGGCGAGTTCCTGCGGCGCAAGTTTGATGGCGTCAGGGGCGGCGGCGGTGGACATGACTGACAACCAATACGCGCCTGCCCCCGCCGCGGGACGCCGGGAGGCTGCTAGCGCCGGTGCAGGCCGAGCGCCGCTTTCAGTTCGTGGGCGTAGGCACTGTTCACCTCGTACTCGGTCGTCGGCAAGGCATCGGGGCTGGTACGCTCGGCGAAGGGCGTGCTCTCAACGTAGCCGACCTCCATCAGTCCGCTGAGCACGTCGGCGAGGTCGTCGGCGGCGAGGCGGGTGTTTTCCATCAGTTCGTGGCCGTTGATGGCGAGGCCGAAGCCGAGGGAGCGCAGCACGGAGGCTTCCCGGCCGCTGAGGCGAATTTGTTTCATGGCGTGGACCTTCCTGAGAGCAGGCCGCACGCCACCACCTCAGGGCAGGTGCAGCGCGGCAATCGCGGCCATCACACGCTCGCTGAGCATCTGGTAAGTGTCGCGCACCTGACCCGTGTCGGTTTGCACGTCGTCGGCCGTGAACATCAGCGGCTTCCCGATGACCACCGTGATCGGGTGCGCCCGCACCCGCGACGCCCCTGGCGGCATCGCCTCGTACGCCCCGAACACCCGCATCGGCACGACGGGCACCATCGTCTTGGCGATGATGAGGCCGATCCCGGGCTGGGCGGGCTGAAGTTCGCCGTCGAGCGTGCGCGCGCCCTCGGGGAAGACGATGGTCGTCTCACCCGCGCGCAGGAGGCGGATCACGTTCTTGAGCGCGCTCATGTCGGGACGCTCCTGGTCGACGGGCACGACGTTGAGCCGCGGGAAAATCGGTCCGAGGATCGGCCATTTGAGCAGCGTCTTGCGGGCGAGGAAGTGGATCGGCCGCGGGTCGGCCGCGAGCGCCACCACGGGTGGGTCGAGGTAGCTCTGGTGGTTCATCGCCAGCAGGTAGCCGCCGGAGTTCGGGAGGTGCTCGCGTCCGATCACCTTCAGCGAAAACACGGTCCGCGCGACAAGCTGCGCGAACCGCAGAAAGAACCAGTAAGTCGGGCTCATGACTCGACGGCGAGCCCCTTGAGCTTGAGTCGGCCGATGATCTCGCCGACCACGCCGTCGATGGTCAGGCGCGAGCTGTCGATGACGTGCGCGTCCTCGGCGATGATGAGCGGGGCCGTGCGCCGGGTGGAGTCGGTACGGTCGCGCGCCTGGAGGTCGTCGCTGCCCGCTCCCGACTGCCCGGCGCGGCGCTGGGCGCGAACTTCCAGGGAAGCGTCGATGTAGAATTTATAGGGCGTGTGCGGGAACACCGCCGAGCCGATGTCGCGCCCTTCCATCACCACGCCTGGCGAGTGGTCCGCAAACGAACGCAGCTTCTCGGTCAAGACCGCGCGCACTTCCGGCACGCTCGACACCGCGGAAACGTGGGCGTTGATGCGTGCCTCGAAAAGCGACGGGTCCGGCTCCACCCCCGGCGCGGGCGTGAACGCGTGCGCCGCCGCCACCGCCGCGGCCCGGGCTTCCAGCCCACCTTCGAGCACGAACCACGTCGCCGAACGGTACAGCGCCCCGGAGTTAACGTACGCGTAGCCGAGTCGGCGGGCGACCTGGCGCGCGACGCTGCTCTTGCCCGAGGCAGCCGGACCGTCGATGGCGATGACGGTCGCCGCGGTGGAAGGAGAGGATTGCAAAACAGGAGGATTCAATCTTCGGCCGAGGCGCGTTTAGAGCGTGCGCGGCGCTTACGCTTTCCGGTCCCGACCGGGTCGCTCTCGGGCATGAACTGGCGTGCGTCGGAGAGCACCACGGTCGAGGGCTGGCCGTTGGTCGAGGAGGTGATGATTTGGTTGAGCGTGTCGGCAAAGCCCGGGTAGGACGTGTCGATGCAGTCACAATCTTCGATGATCGTCTCGCCCTCGGCGAACATCCCCGCGATGGCGAAGGCCATGGCGACGCGGTGGTCGCCGTAGCTCGGCAGCCGCGCGCCGTGGAGCGGCCGTCCGCCGGTGATCGTCAGGCCGTCGGGCGTCTCGTAGACCTCGGCCCCCATCGCCTTGAGGTTGGCGGCGAGCGCCTTGAGGCGGTCGGTTTCCTTAACGCGCAGTTCGGCGGCGTTGCGGATGACGGTCTGGCCGGCGGCGAGCGCACCGAGCACGGCGAGGATCGGAATCTCGTCGATGACGTTGGGGATCTCCCGGCCCTCGATCACGGTGCCGTGCAGCCGCGCGCCCTGCACCTCCACGGTGCCCGTCGGCTCGATCTGATCGGTTTCCTCGATGACCTCGTGGACGTGCGCGCCCATGCGCAGGAGCACGGAAAGGATACCGGTGCGCGTGTCGTTGAGGCCGACGTTCTTGACCAGGAGCCGCGCGCCTTCCTGCGCCGCCGCGGCGGCCAGCCAGAACGCCGCGCTGGAGATGTCGCCGGGCACCCGGAAGTTGCGCGATTCGGGCATCTGCCCTCCGGCGATGGACACCCGGTTGGACTCGCCGTCGGCGGGCTGTTCCTCGGGGGCCTTCACGTCCACGAGGAAGTAGCGCAACAATCGCTCGGTGTGGTCCCGGCTCCGACCCGGCTCGGTGACGAACGTCTCGCCGCTCGCATACAGCCCGGCCAGGAGCACGGCCCCTTTTACCTGCGCGCTCGCCATGGGCAGGTGGTAGTCCACGCCGTGGAGCGGGCCGCCCTCGATGACGAGCGGGGCGCAGTTCTCCACCGCGCCCTCGGAGGTGATGCGCGCGCCCATCTCGGTCAGCGGCCGGATGACGCGACCCATCGGCCGGCCGGAGAGCGAGGCGTCGCCCGTCAGCCGGGAGCGGAACGGCTGCCCGGCCAAAAGGCCCGCGAGCAGACGCATCGTCGTGCCGGAGTTGCCGCAGTCGATGTCCTCTTGCGGCGCACCGAGCTGCCGGTAGCGTCCGTGGACGATGAGCGTCGTGGGCTCGGCTTCGGGTTGGTCGATCTGCACGCCGAGCGCGCGCATGGCCGCCACGGTGCGCTGGCAATCCTCGCCGGGCGCGAAGCCGTTGAGCACGCACACCCCGTTGCTCAGGGAGGCGAACATCGCCGCCCGGTGCGAGATGCTCTTGTCGCCCGGCACCTTGATCTCGGCCCGGATGAGCGGGCCGCGCCGGACCCGCAGTTCTGACGCCTTCTCTTTTCTCACGCGCTGCTGTCCTGTTGAAAAACTGCTCGCCGTCGGTTGCGTCCGCAGACCGAGCCCTTCCGGGCGAGACCCTTCACGCTCTCTGCACTGCTTTCCCCGAATGCGGGGAGCATCAAGGCACGAGGAAAATCTTGTTGGTGTACGGGCAGCGTACTTCTTGCCCCGGAGCGAAGCCGTGCACGTCCACGTAGCCGGCGTCCGGCGCGTACGGGCTCGTCACGAACCCGGCATGCCCCTGCACAGGCGAGCCGTAGGGGTAGTCCGCCTTGACGGGCGGCGGCGGGGTGTTGTTGGCTTGCGCCTGGTCCACCCGTTGGCGCGGCGTCGGCGGCGGGGTGGCGTTGGCAATGTCCTGGTCGCTGGGAGTGTCGGTCGGCGTGGGCTTGGGCTTGGGCGTCGGGCCGCGGGTGACGACGGCCGGAGGCAGGTCGTCGTTGTTGTCGTGGCAGGCGGTCAGGGCGACCACGCCCAAGCAGACAAAGGCAACCGGCAGAAAGCGAGACAGCATCATAGCGCGTGAAGAGGGCAAAGGAAGGAAACCGGAGGGTTGCGGTGGGTTCGGGTTGCGTTGGCGGGCGATGGCTTTATTATCGCATCGGTCCGCCGCTGACAATCCTTATTCCCTTCCCCGAAGCGGGCAAGCGAAAACCGGCGCCCCTCCCTCGCGCTCCGCTGCCTCTCCTATGTCCACGCGTGCCGCCGAGCCGTCCGCCGACATCCTCGTGGTGGACGACGAACGCCTGAGCCGTTCGATCCTCGTGCGCACGCTCGAAAAAGCCGGCCATGCCTGCCGCCAAGCCGCGGGCGGGCGGGCGGCGCTCGCCGCCATCGCGCAACAGGCCCCCGCGCTCGTCCTGCTCGACTACGCGATGCCCGATGATCTCAACGGCGCGGAGGTCTGCGAGCGGTTACGCGCCGACCCCGACCCCACCGTCGCGCAGATTCCCGTCATCATGCTCACCGGCATGTCGGGCAACGAACAGGAAGTGCTTTGCCTGGAAGCCGGCGCCAGCGACTTCGTGACGAAGCCCGTTAACCCCGCCGTGCTTGGCGCGCGCATCAACACCCAACTGCGCCTCCACGCCCTGCGCCGCCAACTTGAAGGACAGAACCAGGAACTCGCCGACTGGCGCGCCGACCTGGAGCGCGACCTCGAAGCCGCCCGGGCCACCCAGCAGACGATCATCCCGCAGACGCTCCCCATCCTTCCCGGTTGGGACCTCGCCGCGCACTACCAGCCCGTCATCCAGGTCGGCGGCGACATGTACGACTGGCTGCGGCTGCCCGACGGGCGGCTGTTCTTCTGGATCGCCGACGCCACGGGTCACGGCGCGTCGGCCGCGCTGCTGACCGCTCTGGCCAAACTCCTCTTCCGACACGCCGCCGCCCTGAGCGCCTCGCCGGCCGAAATCCTGCGCCTGGTCAACGCCGACTTCCGCGCGAGCTTCAAGGGTCGCTCGATGCTGACCGCGATGGGCGTCGCGCTCGACCCCGCCACGGGCACCTTGACGATGGCCGGGGCGGGCCACCCGCCGCTGATCGTCACCCGCCTGGGCGGCGCGCTGGACACCCTGGCCTCGCAGTGCCCACCGCTCGGCTTGCAACCGAACCTCACCGCGGGCGAAAGCGAGGCGCGGCTTGACACCGGGGACGGGTTCCTGCTGTTCACGGACGGGTTTTACGACGTGGCTGGACCGGACGGCGCGCGGATGGAGTTCGACACGTTCGCCGAGTGCGTGCGCACCAGTGCCGACCTGCCGCGACAGCCGGGGGTCGCCGGCGGATTGGTGAAGCAGGTGCTGGACTGCCTACATCGATATACCGACGGCCACCCATTCACCGACGATCTGGCCGCCGTGGCGGTGTTTCGGCAGGCGGGCGTATAATAATCGCTTGCCCTCCGGCCGATCCGCATCATAGTGAACGCCGTGCCGGCCCCTGTGCGCCGGCGCTTCGTTTCGGGCTGTGGCTCAGCTTGGTAGAGCGCTGCGTTCGGGTCGCAGAGGTCGTGGGTTCGAATCCCACCAGCCCGACACCCTTTTCCTCTCATTTCCTCCACGACGCCTTGAGCAAGGCCGCGCGGTCCACGA
Organism: uncultured Chthoniobacterales bacterium; assembly: GCA_964250955.1. Classification (GTDB taxonomy): domain Bacteria; phylum Verrucomicrobiota; class Verrucomicrobiia; order Chthoniobacterales; family SZAS-18; genus CAHJWO01. The sequence continues at coordinate 9,237 of CAXUIU010000129.1, forward strand.
TCTCCCCGCGGTAGACGACTTCGGCGATTCGCTCCAACGCGTGGATGTCCGCCACCGGGTCGCCGTCCACAACGAGAAAGCTTGCCTGTTTGCCCGGGGCGATGAGCCCGATGCGATCATCGGCGCGCAGGAGCTTCGCCCCCTGCCCGGTGGCCGCCTGGAGGGCCACGGTGGCGGGGATGCCGGCCTCGACCCAGAGGGCGAGTTCGCGCTGCACGGTCGGGCTGTGGATGATCGACGGGTTGCCCGCGTCCGAACCGGCGATCAGCGGCACGCCGGCCTGCCGGGCGGCGAGGAGGTTAGCGGCGGCGTTGGCATAGAGTTCCTCTCTCATGGCGGAAGCAGGGTGCTGTTCGGCCGCGGTGGTGAGCGCCTTCAGTTTCTCGGGCGGAGCGATCTCCTGCAACAGGGGGGAAGGCGAGGCCGTCCCCGCTTGGAAGAGCGCCACCACCGAGAGCGTCGGATCGTAGG
>CAXUIU010000130.1:0-7210 GCA_964250955.1 uncultured Chthoniobacterales bacterium
ACACCCCGGCGGCGACGGGATGGTGCGCGAGGTCGAGTTCCTGGCCGACCTGACTGTTTCCCTCCTCACGGACCGCCGTACGCTCCCGCCCTACGGCGCGAACGGCGGCACTCCCGGCGCGCCCGGCCGCAACCGCCTACGTCGCGCGGGCGAAAGGACCTTCACTGACCTTCCCTCCTGCGGCCGTTGGCAGGTTCACCCCGGCTATGCGCTACGTCTGGAAACCCCCGGCGGCGGCGGTTGGGGCGCAGACGCGGCGATTGCCAACGTTCCGCCTGAAGTATTTAATACCGATCCATGAGCGCGCTGCCCAAACGCTACTTCACGCAAGAAGAGTACGCGATGCTGGAGGAAAAGGCCGACTACAAGAGCCAATACGTCGGCGGCGAAATCTTTGCCATGGCAGGTGCGCAACCCTCGCACTTGGAGATTGCTTACAACCTCGCCGGGATGTTATACGTGCGTTTCCGTGGGCGTCCCTGTCGGGCTTACGGTTCAGACGCCAAGGTCAGGGTTCGGGCGGGTGAACTCTGGACCTATCCTGACTTGGTGGCGTTCTGCGGCGAACCGCGGTTCGACACGAGTGTCAAGCCTCACAGTCTGCTGAATCCACAGGTGATCTTCGAGATTTTGTCTCCCTCGACGGCGGAGTTTGATCGTGGCGACAAATTTGTCCGTTACCAGCGTCTCGAATCATTTGCGGATTACGTCCTCATCGACTCCGAGCGGATGCGGGTGGAACACTACGTCCGGCAAGACACCGGCGGCTGGCTCTACCGGGAATACCACGAGCCTGCCGACGTTCTGAAGCTAACCAGCATCGAAGCACAGTTGCCGTTGACCGAGATTTACGAGCGTGTGGCGTTTCCCGAGGCGAACGCTTGAACGGCCATCGTTTTCGCCTCGATCCTCCGCCGCTACCACTCCCTAGACGTATGCGCGCAGCCAATGGCCGATAAACAAGCACTTGCCGCGCGGCAGGAAAAGCGTGGCGGCAAAACTAACGTTCATGGACTTGGTAACGCGTGCCCGCAACGACTCTTCCTGGACACCAGCGCGAGTCACCGCCAGCACGAAAGCGAGCACACAAACAACAGGAAACGATGAAAGGCTCATGGGATGCAAGGCACAGTCGCCTGCAAACGGCCAAGACGTTCCCAAGGTCGATCCAAATTGGCGGTGTGTGCCGCGGGCCGGCGCAGTTTTCGGTGAACGTTTCGGCCGGTGGGCGGTTCTTTAGAGAGCATGAAGTCCCGGCAACCGCAGTCCCGCATCCTCTGGTATCAGACCCTCGGCATCCTCGTGATCGTCACGCTTTCGTGGCTGGATGAACTCATCAGCTTGCCGCGCCTCCTGTTCGGCGGCGCACCGACCGCACCCGATTGGCATGAGGCCGCCCTGGAATCTGTCGTGGCCCTGGCGGTCTGGCTGCCGGTGTTCCTGGTCACCCGCAAGCTCCTGGCTCGGCTGTACTACGTGGAGCATTTTATCCGCGTCTGCGCTTCGTGCCGCCGCATCGGCGACGGCGACGAGTGGATGCCCATGGAAGAATATTTCGCCAAGGGCTTCGACCAGCGGACCTCCCACCCGATCTGCCTGGATTGCGCCAAGACCGGGCTCGACGCTTCCTTCCGCGACGCGTAAATGCACCCCTTGTAACTTTCCGCCACTCGCTCTGCGCTTTTCCAACGGCTCGGGACATGACACCTTACGGGGAGGTATCCGTTATGACCGACCATCCCATCCCTACAGAATTTGACCGCCCCGAACTCTTCGTCAACCGGGAGCTGAGCTGGCTGGAGTTCAACTACCGCGTCCTCGAAGAAGCCCTCGACCCCACGCAGCCGCTGCTGGAGCGGGTGCGCTTCCTGTCCATCTTCGGCACGAACCTGGACGAGTTCTTCGAGATTCGCATTTCCGGCCTCAAGCAGCAGATCGAGAGCAAGACGCCCTACGTCGGCGCGGACCACCTCTCGGCCGCCGAGATCATCGCCGCCGCCAGCCGGCGCGCCCGCGAACTCGTCGCCTTGCAGTACCGCTGCTGGAACGACGACCTCCTGCCGGCCCTCGCCAAGGAGAACATCTTCGTTCACTCCGTCGCCGACCTGCCCCCGGCGGCGCTCGCCTGGACCGAGAGCCTCTTCAGCGAGGAATTGTTTCCCGTCCTGACGCCGCTGGCCGTCGATCCGAGCCACCCTTTCCCGCAGTTGGCCAACAAGAGCCACAACCTCATCGTGCGCCTCAAACGGCCCGGCGAGGCGGATATCTCCACGGCCATCGTGCAGATCCCGCGCGTGCTCGACCGGATGCTCCTCGTCCCGGAGAAGTCCGCGGGCGAACTCGGGCCGGGCTACCATTATTTCTTTCTGCAAGACCTCATCAAGCACTACCTTGACCGGCTTTTCCCCGGCTTGGAAGTGCTTGACGCGGACGCGTTCCGCATGACGCGCAATTCCGACCTCTATATCGACGAGGAGGAGGCCGAGAACCTCCTCCAAACCATCGAGGACGAACTCCGCCGCCAGAGCCGCGGCAACGCCGTGCGCCTGGAGGTACAGGCCGACATGCCCGCGGAGGTGGCGCGGTTCCTTTTGGAGGTGTTCAAGCTGACGGAGGACGACCTTTACCGGCTTGATGGGCCCATCAACTTCCTGCACTTGCAGCCGCTTTACGGAAGTGACGCGTTCCCGAAGCTGCGCGACCGGCCGTTCACGCCCGCCACGCCCAAGGCGTTGCCACCGAGCGCAGATATCTTCGAGGTCATGCGCCGGCAGGACGTGCTGCTGCACCATCCGTACGAGAGTTTTCAGAGCGTGGTCGATCTCGTGGAGCGCGCCGCCAACGACCCGCAGGTTCTGGCCATCAAGATGACGCTCTACCGTACGAGCGCGAAGTCCACCATCGTGCAGGCCCTCCTGCGTGCCGCCGGCAAGGGCAAGCAGGTGACAGTCCTCGTAGAACTCAAAGCGCGCTTCGACGAGTTGAACAACATCCGCTGGGCGCGCCAGATGGAAGAAGCGGGCGTCCACGTCGTCTACGGTCTGGTCGGCCTGAAGACCCACTGCAAGATGATGATGATTGTCCGCCGCGACGACGACCGCATTCGGCTCTACTGCCACCTAGGCACGGGCAACTACAACGCCACGACGGCGCGCTTCTACACCGACCTGAGCCTGCTCACGACCTCGCCCGCGCTGACCTCGGAGGTCGCCATCGTCTTCAACAACCTCACCGGCCTGAGCGAGTACGTTGGCGGCAAGAAACTCCTCGTCGCCCCATTCGAGTTGCGGAAGCGTTTCGTCGAGTTGATCGCTGGCGAACGCGACCGGGCAAGGGCCGGCGAGGAGGGGCGCATCATTGTGAAGCTGAATTCTCTGGTGGACGAGGAGATCATCGTCGCGCTCTACGAGGCGGCGGCGGCCGGCGTGAAGATCGACCTGATCGTGCGTGGCATGTGCTGCCTGAGGCCGGGGCTGCCGGGGGTCAGTGAAAATATCCGCGTGTTGAGCATCGTCGGCCGCTTCCTCGAACACAGCCGCATCTATCTTTTCGGCAACGGCGGCAAGCCGCTGGTCTACCTGGGCAGCGCCGACTGGATGCCGCGCAACTTCGACCGGCGCGTGGAAGTCGTCTTCCCCGTGGAGGACGAAGCGACGAGGACGCGCGTGACCGACGAAATCCTGCCGGCGTTCCTGGCCGACAACGTCAAGGCCCGCGTGCTGCGCACCGACGGCACGTACGAGCGGCGTTACCCGGCCGAAGGCGAAGACTCGCAACAAGCGCAACTGACCTTCCGCCGCTTGGCCCGCAAGGCCCAGAACGCTGCCGTGGCGACTGCCCCCGCGCCCCCACCCGCCGCGATTTCCGCGAAGTGAGCACCGCCGCGCTCGGGGAACGCCCGTTGCGCGTGGCGATGCTCGCGCCGATCGCGTGGCGCGTGCCGCCGCATGGCTACGGTCCGTGGGAACTCGTCACCTCGCTCTTAACCGAGGGTCTGGTGCGCCGCGGAGTGGACGTGACACTCTTCGCCACGGCGGATTCGCAGACGGCGGCGCGGCTGGTCAGCGTGGCGGCGGGTTCGTACAACGAGACGCCCGGCATGGACGCGAAGGTGTGGGAATGCCTGCACATCGCGGAGGTGTTCGAGCAGGCGCGGGCTGGCAAGTTCGACCTGATCCACAACCAGTTCGACTTTCTGCCGCTGAGCTACAGCCGGCTCGTGGACGTGCCCGTGGTGACGACGATCCACGGGTTTTCGTCGGAGCGCATCGTGCCGGTGTACGAGAAGTACAACGACGCGCGCAACCACTACGTCGCCATCAGCGATGCCGACCGCCACCCGCGACTGCGCTACGCCGCGACGATCCACCACGGCATCCCGATGGAAGAGTTCCCGACGCGCTTCGACCCGGTGCCAGCAGCGGAACGTTACCTGTTGTTCTTCGGCAGGATTCACCCGGACAAGGGGGTGACGGAGGCCATCGATCTCGCCGAGGCGTGTGGGCGCCCCTTGAAGCTGGCGGGGATCGTTCAGGATCGGGACTACTACGGAGCGCATGTTTTGCCCCGTTTGAAAGATGTCCACGAATACATCGGCCCCGTCCGCCGCGAGGATCGCGCGGTGCTGCTCGGCGGGGCGGACGCACTCCTGCACCTGATCAATTTCGACGAACCCTTCGGCCTGAGCGTGGTCGAGGCAATGGCTTGCGGCACGCCCGTGTTGGCGCGTCCGCGCGGATCGATGCCGGAGATCGTCCGGCCGGGCGTGAACGGCTTCTTGCCAGCAACGGCGGCCGACGACGCCGCGGCGCTTTCCGAAATCGACAAGCTGGACCGCCGCCGGGTGCGCGAATCCGTCGTCACCCGCTTCGGCGTCGAGCGCATGGTGGACGATTACCTGGCGCTTTACCGCCGGATCACCACCGGTCCGTTTGCGGGGCAGGCCATTGTGTAGGAAACTCCCCGTTCCCCGATATGCCGAAAAATCCCCGCGCGGTCCGTCTCCAGCGTCTGTCAGGCCACATCGGCGACGTGGCCTACGAACTCACCAAGGTCCACTTCGCCGCCTTTCGCCCGCCGACCCACTGGACGCCGGCCGTCAACGCCTACCAGTGCGAGCATTGCATCCGCATCTGCGTCGATCTCGCGGGTGTAGACACCTCGGATATCCACCTCGAACTCGGCCCCGGCCTGTTGACCATCAGCGGCCAGCGCGAACTCCCCGAGCCCGAGAACCAGGACCACCGCATGCAGGTGCTCGCCATGGAGATCGACCACGGGTACTTCGAGCGCCAGATCAAGCTGCCCTCCACCGTGGACCGCAACCGCGTCAAGGCCGAGGGGCGTAACGGCATGTTGTGGGTGCACCTGCCGCTGCGCCACCACTGAATCTTTTCCTTTTCGCATGATCACCAAATCCAACGAGGATCACCCCGCCGACGAGGCCGACCAGGCCCCGTCGCAACAGCCGGTCCAGCCGCCAGTCATCGCCATGGCGAACCGCGCCGACGGCCCCGACCAGCCGACGATCCCCGACACGCTCGCCATGCTGCCGATTCGTGGCGTGGTGGTGTTCCCGGGCACGGTCGTGCCGCTGACCATCGGCCGGCCCACGGCGATCAAGCTGGTGGACGACACCCTGCCGGCGCAAAAGGTCATCGGCCTCGTCACCCAACGCGACGAGGCGATGGATAAGCCCGGGCCGGGCGACCTGTTCAACATCGGCATCGCCTGCCAGGTGCTCAAGCTCATGCGCCAGCCGGACAGCACGATTGTCCTGCTCGTGCAGGCGTTGCGGCGTGTGACGATCAAGAACTACGTCCAGACCGAGCCTTACCTGCGCGCGGAAGTAGAAATCCTCGCTTCCGTCCGCCCCGAGGCCGACGACAAGGAAGCCGAGGCTACCTTCAACAACCTGCGCGAGTCCGCGGGCAACCTGATGGATCTCTCCCCCGAGATCCCCGAGCAGGCGCGCGTGGTGCTCGCCAACATCGAGGACCCCGGCCACCTCACGGACCTCCTCGCCGGCAACCTCGGCCTCGACGTTTCGCACAAGCAAGCCCTCCTCGAAGAAACCAACGTCAAGGAGCGGATGCGCCTGGTGCAGGAAGCCGTCTCGCGTCAGACCGAGATCGCCGAACTCCAGCAGAAACTCCGCAAGGACGTGGAGTCGCAGTTTTCCACCGGCCAGCGCCGCGCTTATTTGCGCGAACAAATCCGCGCCATCCAGCGCGAACTCGGCGAGGAGGAACCCGGTTCCGAGGATCAGGTCGAACAACTCCGCACCCGCCTCCAGGACGCCGGCGCGCCCGAGAGTGTCATGGAGACGGCGAACAAGGAACTCAAGCGCCTGATCCACATCCCGAGTGCCTCACCGGAATACAGCGTGATCGTCTCCTACGTCGAGATGCTCGCCGACCTGCCCTGGAACAAGCTCACCGACGACAACGTCGATCTCGCCCACGCGCAAGGCATCCTCGACCGCGACCACTACGGCCTCGCCAAGATCAAGCGCCGGCTCATCGAATACCTCGCCGTAAGGAAACTCAACCCTACCGGACGCGGTCCCATCTTGTGCTTCCTCGGGCCTCCCGGCGTCGGGAAGACCAGCCTTGGCCAGTCCATCGCCGACGCCCTAGGCCGCAAGTTCGCCCGCATCGCTCTGGGCGGTATCCGCGACGAATCCGAAATCCGCGGCCACCGCCGGACCTACATCGGATCGATGCCCGGCCGGGTCATCCAGGAGTTGCGCCGCCTCGGCACGCGCAACCCGGTCATGATGCTCGACGAGATCGACAAGCTCGGCACCGACATGCGCGGCGACCCCGCCAGCGCGCTCCTGGAACTCCTCGACCCGCGCCAGAACGACAAGTTCGTGGACCGCTACCTCGACGTGCCGTTCGACATGAGCCAGGTCATCTTCATTGCGACGAGCAACTACATCGAAGGCATCCCCGCCCCGTTGCGCGACCGCATGGAGATCATCAGCCTCCCCGGCTACACGGCGGGCGAAAAGCTCCACATCGCCAAGAACTACCTCGTCGGCCGTGCTCTGGAGGAGAACGGATTGAAGCCCGAGCAGTGCCGCTTCGAGGACGAGGCGCTGAAGGTCATCATCGACGAATACACCCACGAGGCCGGCGTGCGCGATTTGGAGCGCCGCGTCGGCGCGGGGGGGGTCCAGGCGCGGGCCGGCCCGGACGGCCGTGCT
>CAXUIU010000130.1:7220-9458 GCA_964250955.1 uncultured Chthoniobacterales bacterium
GCGTCGGCGCGGTCGCCCGCGCCGTCGCCGCCGAAGTGGCGCGCGGCGTGGACGGACAAACCCCGGTGGTCATCACGCCTGACTTCGCGCGAGGCGTGCTCGGCGCGGGCGACCGGATGGTCCGCGAAGAACACATCAAAATCAGCGCCCCCGGCGTGGTCACCGGGCTCGCCTACACGCCCGGCGGCGGTGAGATCCTCATCATCGAAGCCACCAAGTACCCGGGTCGCGGAGGCACGATGCTCACCGGCCAGATCGGCGACGTGATGCGCGAGTCGATGCAGGCGGCCCTGAGCCTCGTCAAGACGCGCGCCGAGAGCCTCGGCATCAAGCCCGTAGATTTCACGGAGAACGACATCCATGTCCACGTCCCGAGCGGCGCGATCCCCAAGGATGGTCCGAGCGCCGGCTGCGCGATGTTCACGTCTCTGGCCAGCCTCTTCGCCGACCGCAAGGTCCGCAGCGACGTGGCCATGACGGGCGAGATCACCTTGCGCGGGCTGGTGTTGCCTATCGGCGGGCTGAAGGAAAAATGCCTCGCCGCCCTGCGCGCCGGCATCGTGGAAGTCATCATCCCCAAGATGAACGAAAAAGACATCGCCGACGTACCCGCCGAGGCCAAGGAAAAGCTGAAGTTCACTTTGGCCGAGACGGTGGACGACGTGCTCGCCGCCGCGTTGGAACCCGACGCTCCCCATGCCCCCGAACGCCACATCGGCTTCGGCTCCACCGTCTCCTGACTACACTTGTGCTCGGAGCCTTCACGGCACGAGCACCGTGAAGCCGGCCTGCGTAAAACGCCGATCGAGTGCGAGTGCCTCGCGCACGCCGCGACGTTCCATCAACTCGAAGCTCACGCAGTCAATCCAGTCCCACTCCTTGTCCGCGAACCGTCGGCAGCGTTGCCAACCCGTTGCGAGCAGGTCCGGGGAAAGCGAGACCTTTTTCCACCCGCGCTGACGCCCGGAACGCCCCCACCGCTGCCAGCGCCGCCTGTTTGTACAGCCGTTTGGTGATTAGAGAGAACGTCTCCACGAGGATCAGTTCATGCAGCACGAACGTGCGTTCCCGGTCATCGAAGATTGCCCGCACGGCGGCGTGTCGTTGATCGTCGGTATCGATTAAAGCGAAGATGGCTCCTGTGTCGAGGAAGGCCGGATGCTTCACGGCTTTTCGGGTCCATAGAGGATGTCCTCGGCATCTTCACCCGTCGTAGTATAACCACTGCGGAACGCACCGATGATTGCCTGTACCGGATCATCCGTGACAGCATCCGAGCGGTGAACACGTTCGGCGACGAACTGCAGGAGGGTTCTTTGTTCATCCACCGGCAAGTTTTCGATGGCCGCCTCGATCTCGGCGAGTGTGCTCATGGCCTGGAAAAGTATCCCCCGGTCACCCGGTGGCAAGCCTACCTCACTTCGTCCACTCACTGGGATGATACCCCATTCGGCCATCTCTGCTCCACCAGCTTCCTACGGAAATTCGCGCTTGGCTCCCGGCGCGGCGGGACGCTAGCGTGCCCGTGCCGCCCCTGGTTTGCCATTCATCATGCCGACCGACCCCTTCCTTCAGCCGACGCCTCCCCTGCCCGCGCCAGCCGGACGCGCCGCCTCCGCGCCGACGAAGGTTTGTCTGGTCATCCTCTTCAACCACAAGTACGACGGCAACCTGCCCAAGCTCGACCAAATCTACCGCGACCGCTTCGAGCATATCCGTTACTTGGTGCCGTTTTACCGTGGCGACCGCACCGACGTTTACCCGGTTTATTATAGTTCCTACCAGTTCGAGGGATTTTTCCACACTGCCTGGGAGCGTCTACGAGAGGAAGGCTTCACGCATTATTTCTTCCTCGCGGACGACATGATCCTCAACCCCCGCCTCACGGGGGAGAACTTCTGCGAACGTCTGGGTTTGGACGACCACCGCGGCTTTTTGCAGTACGTCTACCCGATCACCCACGGGCGGATGGATTTCATGGTGGTGCCGTCGGCGGCGATGGAGAGATTCTGCGGCTGGTGCTCGGTGTTCGCCGCGATGAGTGTTTTTGTAGAGATCGGTGCGCCGACGGCGCTGGCGTTGAGTTGCGCCGGGTTAATCACGGAAGCCGACACTGGCTTCTCCGTCCTGAACTGGCACACCGTGGCCGAGTCGGACGCGTATTGCCGTCCGTTCGGCAACCGCATCGACCAACTGCTCGCCGGCTTCGATGAAAGCGTGCTCTACATGCACCCAATC
>CAXUIU010000130.1:9468-9691 GCA_964250955.1 uncultured Chthoniobacterales bacterium
AGAACGGCGTGAACTGGGCCTCGGAACTCCCGGCCCCCGACGCCGCCCGCGAAAACCTCGCCGCCAAGGGCTACCCGATGGGTCGCTTTGGCTGGCACAACATCCGCCACGGCTTCCGGGCCAAGGCGTTTTTCCAGACGTTCTTTTACTTCGCGCACCGCTTCAACCGCTGGCGGCGGGACCGTCGTACAGACCTGCTTGGCCCCCCGTACCCGCTCATCCA
>CAXUIU010000131.1:0-4013 GCA_964250955.1 uncultured Chthoniobacterales bacterium
TTGAAAGGAGGGGTTGACGCAGCCTTCCAGCAGCATTACGCGCGCCGTCGCCGCGCCGGAGGCAAGCGGCGACAAAATCCGGCAAACTCCCCCACCGCTCCGGCGCAAGGATGAACGCCCGGCCACCGGCCGGTGTCATGGTTTCCTGAAGGCTGCGTTGCAAACCGGGGCGGCTTGCCCTTTAGTAAGCGCCGTCCGCCGTCCGCACCGTCTTTGCATGAGTTGGTTTCACTTCGACCCGGCCAGCTTCGCGCTGTCATTTTTGAGCGTGCTCTTCGAGAGCGTGCCGTTTTTGCTGCTGGGTGCGCTGATCTCGGGATTGATCGAGGTGTTCGTGCCGGCGCGCTGGATGACGCAGTTCCTGCCGCGCCGCGCGGGGGTGGCGGTGGTAGTCAGCGGGCTGTTGGGTGTGGTGTTCCCGATGTGCGAGTGCGGCGTGGTGCCGGTGATCCGCCGGTTGATGAAGAAGGGTCTCCCCGTTTCCTGCGCCGTGACGTACTTGCTGGCCTCGCCGGTAGTGAACCCCATCGTGGCGGTGAGCACCTACGCGGCGTTCCGCGGCAGCACGCCGGGGCCGTGGGCGACGACGATCTACCGGCTGGTCTTTTCTTACTTGGTGGCCGTGCTGGTGGGACTGATCGTCTCGCGGCTGCGGGTGGAGCAGTTCATTGCCCCGGCGGTGCTCGACACCCTGCCCGGACGCAGCACGCGGCGCACGGCAGGCTTCCGCGTCGGCAGCCTCGCGGGCGCGCCGGTGGCGGCGATGGCAGCGGCCCCGTTCAGTTTGGAAGGCACGGAGGCGGGCAGCGGCGGACTGGACGCCCTGGCCTCACTTGACGTGCTGGAAGAGGGACTGACACCGACCCTCGGCAAGCGGATCGTCGCGGCGCTCCAACGCGGGACGAACGACTTCCTGGACGTGGCGGTCTTCGTCGTGATCGGCGCGGCGCTGGCGAGCGTGTTTAATACCGCCGTGGACCAGGCGCGCATCATCGCCCCGCTCGCCACCAACCCGTGGGCCGGCGTGCCCGCGTTGATGCTCCTAGCCTTCGTGGTGGCGGTGTGCAGCACGTCGGACGCGTTCATCGCGGCGACGTTCGGGGGATTTTCGTTCCCGGCGCGGCTGGCGTTCCTCGTGTTCGGGCCGGTGTTCGACCTGAAGCTCGTGTTCCTGTACTCGTTGGTGTTCCGGCGGCGCTTCGTGGCGGTGCTGGGGCTTGGACTTTTCGTGCTGATCGCGCTAGTGTGCATCCGGCTTTCGTCGGGTTGACCCTTCTTTTTATGAAAACGCTCTCCCGTGGACTCTCGCTGCTGACCCTGGTCGCCTGGGGCGCGCTGCTGCTGTACTTCTACTTCAGCGGACGGTTGGCCGATTACCTGATCCCGGCATACCGGCCGCTGGTGATGGTGTCGGGGTTCGTGATGGTCGGCATCGCCGCCGTGCTCGCTTGGGGGATGCGGCCAGGTGCGCGTGACATGGGCGCGCTTGTGCTCGAAGACCGTGGCGACGAACTCGCCTCGCCCAAGCGGGTGAAGACGATGCAGGCGCTGGCCTTCCTGATGCTCGTGCTGCCGGTATGGGCGGCGGCGGGCGTGTCGAAGGACCAGTTCAACGCCAGTGCGATGCTCAACCGCGGCATCGTCAGTGACGCCACGAAGCTGCCGGGCAAGTCCACGCTGCCGGTCGCTCCGGCCAACAACAACCCGCCCCCGCCGCTCGCCATGCCCGAGCCGCCGCTGCCCGGGGCGACGCCGGTTGCCAACAACCCGCCCTCCGCTGCCGCGGGCGACGCTTTGCAATACCTTCAGAAAACGCCCGACGGCCACCTCATCATGGAAGTCACCGACCTGCTCTTCGCGGCGGACGACGACCAGATGCGCGCGTCCTTGCAGGGCCAGACGGCAGAGGTCATCGGCCAGTTCATGCCGATGAAGGAAGACGCCAGCGGCAAGCGGTTCCAGCTTGTGCGCATGTTCATGGTCTGCTGCGCGGCCGATGCGCGACCGGTGGCCGTGGCGGTGGATAAACCCGCGCAGGGTGAAGCGGATAAGCTGGGTGAACTCACCTGGACGAAGGTGGTCGGCAAGATCGACTTCCCGCTGGAGAATGGCCGGCGGGTGGTGGTGTTGCGCGCCGACAAGGCAGCCGTGACCGACCCGCCGCGCGAGGCGATGCTGTACTGAGGTCGCCGCATCAACGGCGTTCGTCTCCGCGCAGAAAATCTAGGGTTGCCTCGAAGAGGCAACCCTACCTTGTTACAAAGCTGGCAGTTCGTACCCTGCCAACGTGTCGAGGGTTTCGTCTGCCAGCGAGAGGTCTTGGTGGCGGGTGAGGTGATGCGGCACGGCGATGACGTGCAGCCCCGCTGCCTTCGCCGAGCGCACGCCGGGCTCCGAGTCCTCGAAGGCGATGCTGCCCGCCGGGTCTGTTACGCCCAGGTCGGCCAGCGCCGCGAGGTACACGTCAGGTGCGGGCTTGTGGTGGGTGACCGTCTCGCGTGTGCGGACGACCTGGAAGAAACCGCGCAGTCCGAGCCGTTCCAAACCGGGCACCACCCAGTCCGCCGATGAGTTGCTCGCGCAGCCGATCCGGTAGCCGCGGCGCGCGCCTTCTTCAAGAAGTGCCTGCACGCCGGGCAGCGGCGGGAGCGGTTCGATGAGTGCGAGCGTGCGGCGCGTGAACCACGAATCGTGGTCGGGCCAATGGAAGCCGCGGCCGGTGAGCTTTTCGAGGTGCGCGCGGGGATCGAAGCCGTTAACGTACCCGACCGCTCCCAGCCAGTCTTCCACGGAAAGATGCTGTCCCTCGCGTTCGTAGAACTCCCGCCACGCCTCGTACACGGCCGTCTCGGTGTCGAGCATCGTGCCGTCGAAATCCAGAATCAGTGCGCGGGGCGACGGGTTAGACATGGGATGATCTTACGCTGGACCTTGGTTTTTTGCCTTTGGCCTTTGGCTTTTTTGTCCGCGGCGCCTGCCGTGCCGGTGCCGACGACCGGCGCGTACACGGGCGCTTACATCGACTTCGGCGAGACGGAGGACCACGTCACGCGGGCGGCCATCGACGCGTTCGAGAAACTCGTCGGCAAGCACCAGGCGGTCGTGGCGAGTTCGAGCTTCTGGGGCCGGGGAGGATTCCCAGCGGAGAACGTGCGGATCATCGCCGACTACGGCGCGGTCCCGCTGCTGTACTGGTCGCCGTGGGGACCGCCTTACGAACAGGGCCAGCACGTCGCGCGCGACCCGTGGAGCCTGCAACACATCGTCGCGGGCGATTGCGACGCGTACATCGACGCCTGGGCGAAGGCCGCCCGTGAATACGGCGGTCCGCTGCTGGTGTCCTTCGCCTGCGAGCCGAACTCCGACTGGTTCCCGTGGAGCGGCCACGACAACGGCGGCGCTCCCGGCGGCCCCGACCTCTACAAGCGCGCCTACCGCCACGCCGTGGACCGTGTCCGCGCGGCCGGGGCCACGAACATCGCCTGGGTCTTCCACGCGAACAGTTCCTCGCATCCCGGCCGCCCCTGGAACGCGCTCGCGGAGTATTACCCCGGCGCGGACTACGTCGATTGGTTAGGGATGAGCGTGTACGGCCAGATCACCCCGGGCAAGGACTCCTGGGACGAGTGGAGCGAGGCGATGGATGCCGCGTACAAAAATCTCTGCGCGCTCGATCCCGACAAGCCCGTGATGCTCGCGGAGTGGGGAGTAGGTGAGTTCCCCGAAGGCGGCGACAAGGCGGAGTTCATCCGCGACGCGTTCGCGGGGATGAGCGGCGGCAAGTACCCGCGGGTGCGCGCGGCGGTGTTCTGGCACGAACGCTGGCAGAACAAGGACGAGAGTTGGAGCAACCTGCGCGTCAACTCCTCGCCCGGTGCGTTGCGGGCGTACCGGCAGGGGGTAGGGGCGGGCTTCTGGCTGGACCGGCCGCTGGCGGCAGCGCCCGTCCGGTGAAGCGCGGCGCGCTGGATTCTTGGCCGCCGTCTGGCAAGATGCGCTCTGCCAACCCAATC
>CAXUIU010000131.1:4023-9669 GCA_964250955.1 uncultured Chthoniobacterales bacterium
GGGCCGGCCGCCCCCGCCCCCCCCCCCCCCCCCGCCTCTATACCCCCCCTCCACCCGACCATCCACGACGCGTGCTTGCTTCCACGCCGCCGCTTGGGTACGATAAGTCATGCCAACGCAATCCCCCACTGCGCCGAAGTTCGACTACAAGCTACAGATGCTATCCGAACTGCACCCGGAGCGGTTCGCATCCTACTTCGATAACCTGCCCGTTGATCCCTACATCAAGGGCACTTTCCGCCGCCGCCGCTTCTCGCGCTTCAGCGGCATGCCGGAGAACCTCCAGCGCCTCGAACACAAATATTTCGTCCAGAGCAAGGCCGTCAACCAGCTCGCCGGCGACATCAAGCGCGACTTCCCCGAGTTGGATGAAGCGATGACCGAAACCGAGGAATTCAAGACGCTGGTCGCCTCTTTCATCGACTTCTCCAAGATCGACCCGGCCGTCACCGAGATTGGCGTGCATCAGATCCGCGTCGTCGCCAGCCGCGACGAACAGGGCGAGCCCGCCCCCGAGGGCATCCACAAGGACGGCTTCGATTTCGTGGGTATCTTTTGCATCAACCGCGACGGCGTCAGCGGCGGCGAGACACACCTCTACCGCCAGAAGGACCAGCCGCCGATTTTCGACAAGATTCTTCAGCCGGGCGAGTTCGTGATGGTCAACGACCGTTCGCTCTACCACTACGCCAGCGCCGTCGCGCCCACGCGCGACACCCAGGGCGTGCGCGACGTGTTCGTCTTCACCGCCTGACCCTCCGATGACATACCCGTCGTCGGTTGATGCGCTCCCCGTTTCGCACGGGGAGTTGCGGGCGCTCTTTCCGTCGCTCGCGCAGGAGGTGGACGGCCGTCCGGCCGTGTTCCTCGACGGTCCCGGCGGCACGCAGACCCCGCGCGGGGTCATGGACGCGATGTCCGCTTACCTGAGCCGCGACAACGCGAACACCGGCGGGTCGTTCATCACCAGTCAGCGCACGGACAAAGCCGTTGCCGCGGCGCGCGTGGAAACGGCGCGGTTCCTCAACGCGGCGCGCCCGGAGGAAATCGTCTTCGGGCAGAACAGCACGAGTCTCTGGTTTGCGCTCGGTCACGCACTCGGGCGCACCTGGAATGCGGGCGACGAGATCGTCGTCACCTCGTTGGACCACGACGCGAACATCACCCCCTGGGTCCTCGCCGCACGCGACGCCGGCGCGACCGTGCGCACGTGGGAGTTTCGCACGGAGGACGGCACCCTGCGCCTCGAAGACCTCGAAGCATTGCTCAACGCCAAGACGCGCCACGTCGCCTTCACGCACGCTTCCAACGCCCTCGGCACGATCCCCGACGTGGCCGGCGCGATCCGGTTGGTGCGCACGAAGGCGCCCGGCGCGACGACGTTCATCGACGCCGTCCACTACACGCCGCATAACCCCGTAGACGTGCGCGCGCTCGGCACGGATTTCCTTGGGTGTTCGGCGTACAAGTTCTGCGGGCCGCACCTCGGCATCCTCTACGGCAAGTACGAACACCTCGACCGCCTCGAAGCCTACAAGGTGCGTCCGTCGTACGCCAAGCCGCCGGGCAAGTGGGAAACGGGTACGCAAAGCTTCGAGAGCATCTCGGGCCTGCGCGCGGCGCTGGAGTACCTCGAAAGTGTCGGCGGCATGGAGCGCATCCGTGCCTACGAACTTGGTCTCACCCGAGCCTTCCTGGAAGCAGCGCGTGACGTGCCGGGTCTGACGATCCACGGCCTGACCGACCCCGAACGCGCCGGTGAAAGAACACCGACCTTCGGCATCACACTCGGAGACTGGAACGCCACCGCGCTCGCGGCCCGCCTCGGCGCGCGGGGCATCTTTGTGTGGGACGGACACTTCTACGCCGTGGACGTGGTAGATCGTCTCGGGCTGAAGGATCGCGGTGGGCTGGTGCGCATCGGCTTTGCCCACTACAACACGCCCGAGGAAGTCACGCGGACCATCGACGCCTTGAAGGACGCCGCGGCTCACCCGCCCGCGTGAAGGTCAGGGCCTTCGACTACTCGCTCGACTACCGCACGCTCGACTTGCGGGCCCACCCGGAACTGTACCGGGTGGGCCGTGGCGAACAGGGCGTGCTGCTCGTTCAACCGTACAAGGGCGAGATTTTACCGCACTGGAAGTTCGCCACGCCGGCGGCAGCGCGGAAGTCTTCGGAGGAAATCTTCACGCTCTACGGGGAATACAAAAAAGCCGGCGATTTTATCGGGATGGACATGGCGCGCAAGTTTTTGCAGATGGGCTACACCCGCGCGCGGCGCTACGCCAATCACCAAGGCGGCAAGAAGTACGACGGCCCCGTGCCCGCCGACAAGAAAGGCCGCAGCGGCGCGCACGGCCGCCCCGAACTCCCCCGCACCACCGAGCCCGACCCCG
The DNA here is from genome assembly GCA_964250955.1 of uncultured Chthoniobacterales bacterium. Lineage (GTDB taxonomy): Bacteria > Verrucomicrobiota > Verrucomicrobiia > Chthoniobacterales > SZAS-18 > CAHJWO01. The sequence continues at coordinate 6,423 of CAXUIU010000131.1, forward strand.
ACAAGGCCGAGGCCGCCAGAATCTTCAAGGCCAAGTGGGACGAGGTGAAGGCCGATCCCGATTACACGCGCATGATGCGCGAGTTTGAAGCCCGCCACGTTCTCACATGAAAACCCAGCAACTCGGCCAGACGAGCTTCCAGGTCACGCGCCTCGCCTACGGCTGCATGCGCATCAGCGGGAACGTGTGGAAGCGCGCCGACCTGCACGAGGACGCCATCCGCCACGGGGTCCGCCTCGTCGAAACGGCCTTCGACGCGGGTTATAACTTCTTCGACCACGCCGATATCTACGGCGACACGACGTGCGAGACGATCTTCGGCCGCGCGCTGAAGCTGCACCCTGGTTGGCGCGCACAAATGGTCATCGCCACCAAGTGCGGCATCTGGTTCGCCGACCAGCCGAACCCGGGTGACCCTGCGAGGTATGATTTTTCTTACGAGCACATCGTCCGTTCGGTAGAAGGTTCGCTGACCCGTCTGGGCATCGAGACGGTTGACCTGCTTCAGCTCCACCGACCCGACTACCTCGCTGACCCGGAGGAAATCGCGCGGGCGCTCACGGAACTGTGCGGCGCCGGCAAGGTGCGTGAGTTCGGGGTGAGCAACTTCCGGCCGACGCTGTTGACCGCCGTGCAGCGGGTACTACCCTTCGCGTTGCAGGTCAATCAGGTAGAAATCCACTTGGGGCGACTGGATTGCTTCACCGACGGCACGCTCGACCAGTGCCTCGAACGCCGGATCACGCCGCTGGCCTGGAGTCCGCTGGACCGGGGCAAACTGGCCGTGGGTGCGACCTCGGAACTGGAGGGACGCCGCCGCTTGCTTGCCGCGTTGGATGAGACGGCCAACGAATATGGCACGGACCGCACAAGCGTCGCGTTGGCGTGGCTGCTCAAACACCCGGCGGGGATCATCCCTATCGTCGGCAGCGCGAACGAAGGGCGCATCCGCGACTTGACCAAAGCCGACGCTGTCGAACTCAGCCGCGTGACGTGGTACAAGCTGCTCGAAGCCGCGCGCGGCGGCCGGGTGCCGTAGTTTGTAAGGTCCTGTTCCCTCTCCGAGGCAGTCCTAATTTCCCGGCGAGGCGCGTCGTGCGTGCACCGCGCTTCCAAGCCAATTTAGGATATTTACATACCCGCCTGACAACCTAGCCCAAGAGAAAGGCCCGGCAATGGAGAACTGCCGGGCCTTTCCGTGTGCGTCTAGGGCGCTCTCAGGGCCGGTGGTGTATACGCAACGAGGATTCTCGGACTAGAACATCGTTTTGACATCGAATCATTCATCATTGAAAGATATGTTCAGGGATGGATGAAATGCCCGCAGACATCAAGAGCGTGCCTACCAATTATTTCAGGATGAACAGGGGCGCGATTGGTTCATCAATCCTCTGACGGGTCAACAGCAACTCTTCAAGCCTTGCCGTCGTTATCAAACAGTCTAAAGACGGCTACCGATTGATCAGGATGACGCTCAAGCCGGTCAGCCTGCCGTTGCCGTACAGGTAACGTTTCAAACGCCGGAGAACTCCGAGTGCCTGCCGGCACATTGATGGTGAGGTGCATCTCGTCACCACGTTGGCCGATGACGCTAAAGTGGCCGATGCCCTCGCGGGTTTCTTTAACTTCCATGAAGGAGTCGCTCCTAGCGGAGAGATACCAAAGCTGAAATTGCACTTCTTGGTTATGGAGTTCTGAAGCTGTGAAGTTGCAGCGGACGAATGGAGGGTCGGCGATGGGGTCGGGCATCCCCCGCCTGTATCCAACCCTCGTGCGTCCGTCACGCAGAAAGCAAGGCAACCTTTTCGGGTTGCCCTTTTTCTTGCCCGCTGGCAGGCTGGGCTAAGACTTACCCACAACTTCAATTTTCGCGTCCTGCGAAACGGCCTACTGGAAACCTGAGAGACTTCCTGGGGTGGACCGCAAGTGGACACGCACCGATCCGGTGCGGTCGCTTAGCGTCTTTACCCCGGGCTTCTCTCAGGGCCTCCAGTGGGGATGCGGTGGCCGCACCGCCGTTTATGGGGCGCACATCCTGCCCCATGAAACACCTCTGGTTCGCTCTGCTGTTCGTTTGCACGGTTGCTTGCGGCCAAGTTCCACAGGCAACGCCAACCCCGCCGTTTCGCTTGAACGTTCGGGTGGCCTACTCGGGAGAGAAGACTCACCCCGACATTGCCTCTTTCATTTATAGCTCGTTGCGTGAACTGCCCGGCGTCGGCGTTGTGGACCAAGAACCGGATGCCATCCTCGTCATCAATGAGATGGCCCACGGCAACCAGTACGGCTGTACCTTCACGGTGTTGGTGCCTGCTAGTGCGGATGTGCAGTCCACGGTGAGTTCTGCGCTGAGCATGTATGACGGCGAGCAGAAGGCAAAGGGTTACGCCGCCAACCCGCCCGTCTACGATGAGCCCGACAAGCCCTTCTGGCGCGTATGGCTACCGGACAGCATCAAGAAGATGCAGCCCATCTACCACTACGGGGGAAGCTGGATCATGCTGGAAGCCACGCCGAGAGTGGCGCTAAGCGCGGCCATCAAGACTTTCGAGACAACCTACTTGGAAAAGCAACGGCGCGAGTACGACTATACGTTGGCTCATCCGGTGACGTTGGAACCGTTCCACTCGCCGCTTGCTACCAAGCCGACGCTTCAATCACGGTGAGCAAGCCACTCGCACCCAAGGAAACCCCGGCCGACCGTTTCGACCGGGCGATGGACGCCATCCTGCGCGCTGGCAAGCCAGCCAAGAAACCGCCCGTCAAGAAGCGGCGGCCTCGCTCCCCGGAGGGGCCAGTCGCCGGCTGATGAGTCGCTTGTAGGTCAGCCGACGCCCGCTGACCATTCCGGCCACGGTGGCGAACCGCTCGCCATCCGTCAGGCGGCACTCGTCGAAGCGCCAAGCCTGCTCGTCCAAGTAGGCTTGCAACTGCGCCCCGTCCACATGGACGTACGTGCCTTTGATCGTTCTCTTGAGCAGGCACCAGAAGTTCTCCAGGCCGTTGGTGGAAACGTTGTTGTTCACGTACTCGATGGCATGGTCCACCACCCGATGCACGTAGTCCCGCCCCATCGGACGGTAAGAGCGGTAAGCGTCCGTGTGGAGGATGGAGCCTTTCTCCACGTTGGCGTCGATGACGCGTTTGAGCGTGGGGGTCTTCACGTCCTTGACCACCTTGGCCCGCACTCGCTTGGTCTTCTCGGTGCGCTCTAGCAAGCCCATGACGATGGACTTACCTGCCCCGC
>CAXUIU010000132.1:0-9628 GCA_964250955.1 uncultured Chthoniobacterales bacterium
CACCCGCGTCACCCTCCTGTTGCGCCACGGAGACACGGTTTACGCGACGGCTTGCGAAGCGGTGCGGCGACCCGACGTGGCAGCCTTCTACGCCGGGCAGCCGCCGGGCGCGGGCGGTGGAGCGACGGGGTTGGATGGCGTGGGGTTCGCTTGCGAGATCCGCCACGACGCCTTGCCGGGGGGCACCGAGTGGAAGATCATTCTCCGGCTGGAATGCGCTGGCCAGGCGTGCGAGCAGTTCACAGGGGAATTCCTGCGGTCCTGACCGTGGGCAGTCATCCGCTTTTCCGTCATGCCTTTCGCCAAAGCGCCCATTCGTCTGGCCGTCGATCTGAGCAACCTGCGTCCGGGCGGCGAGAACGGCGGCGTCAAACCGTTCCTGTTCGAACTCCTGCGGTGGCTCGGCCGGCAGCGGCGTGTGGCCTTGCAGTTCGTCTACCTGACCGGATCGAGCACGCACGCCGAGGTGCGCGACGAACTCGCCCGCCTCGGTGACGAGGTCGTCTGCGTGCGCGACCAAGGCGGCCCCCAGCCGCGCAGCGACGGAGCCGCCCCGCATGAGCGCCTCTTTTTGCCCCCGCCGGCCGACCTGCTCTGGCGGCTGGACGTGCGCGTGCTCTACTGCCCGTTCGGCCACCCCGAGTTTGCCCTGCCGGGCATCAGCACGATCTGCACGGTGGTGGACGTGTTGCACCGCGACTTCCCGTGGAGCCTCGGCCCACACCACAACGCCGCGCGTGAACGTGCCTTCCAGGAGATCGTCGCGGTCGCCGACGCCCTGCAATGCAATTCGGAGCACGTCATCGCGCGGATGCACGAGCACTTCGGCGTCGCGCGCGAACGCATGTTCACGGTCTACAACGCCGTGCACGGACGCTTCGCCGCCTTCCGTCCGGCAGGGACCGCCGCCACGGCTCGGACCGCTCCTTTTTTCTTTTATCCCGCGAACGCCTGGAAGCACAAGAACCACGAGGTGCTCCTGGTCGCCTACGGCATGTACCGCGCCGCGGCCCGGGCGGCCGGGCAGACCTCGTGGCCGCTCGTCCTCACAGGCCACGAAGACGAGCGTTGGGACGAGATGCGCGCGCTGGCACAGACGCTCGACGTGCTGGGCGAGGATGCCGCGCGCTTCGTCGGCTACGTGCCCGCGGAGGAGTTCGGCCGGCTCTGGGAGACGGCCGGCGCGCTGGTGTTCCCCTCGCTGCACGAAGGCTTCGGCATTCCACCGCTCGAAGCGATGGAACATGACGTGCCTGTCCTGTGCAGCCGGGAGGGCTCGCTGCCGGAGGTGGGTGCGGACGCCTGCCTGTTCGTCGATGCCCGCCGGCCAGGAGAACTGGCCGAGGCCATGACGCGGCTGGCTATGGATGCGGCCCTGCGGAAAAGCCTGGTCGAGGCCGGCCGCCGCCGCTTGCTGGACTTCTCGCTGGACCACGAGGCGGGCAAGCTGCTCGACGCCGTCGTCACCTGGTCGGCAGCCGTGCCGCCCTACCGTCCGTTCGTGCGGGGCATCTATCCCGACGGCTGGACCGACCCCGCCGCCGTGCTGGCTCTGCCCACCGCCTCGCTGCCCGGCACCGTGACCCTGCGCTTCCACCCCATGCCCCAACCCCGGCGGCTGCGGCTGCGGGCAGGCGTGGCGACCTTCGGCGGCTTCGACCTGCCACCCGACCGGCTCGATACCGAAATCTCGATCACCCTCCACCCACGCGGCGACGCCCTGACATTGGAAATCCCCGACGCCGTCAACCTCAGCCCCGCCGACGGCCGGACGCACGGCGTGCGGCTGCGTTCCGTGGACCTGCGGCACGCCGACGGCCAGGAACACGCGCTCTTCGCCGCCCGATGAAAATCAGCGTCGTCGTTCCTTCCTACAATCAAGCGGCCTACCTGCCGGCGACCCTGGAAAGCGTTTGCGCGCAGACCCACCCGGACACCGAGGTGCTCGTCTTCGACGGCGGCAGCACCGACGGCTCCGCCGAAATCCTTCAGGCCGGCCGTTACGCCACCACCGGCGGCAAACCCGTGCGCTGGGTGTCGCGGCGCGACCACGGCCAGGCGGATGCGATCAACCAGGGCCTGCGCGCAGCCACCGGCGACGTGCTGGCCTACCTCAACTCCGACGACGTGTACTACCCCGGCGCGCTGGCGGCCGTGGCCGCGCACTTCGCGGCGCACCCGGAGTGCCTCGCTCTCTACGGCCGTGCGCACCACCTGCGCGCGGACGGGTCGGTCTTGGAAGAATACCCCACCGAGCCGTGGGACTACGACCGGCTGCTGGACACCTGCTTCCTGTGCCAGCCGGCGGTGTTCTGGCGGCGGGAGATCATCGAGCGTTTCGGCGTGTTCGACGACGCGCTGCGCTACGCCCTCGACTACGAATACTGGCTGCGCGTGGGCCGGGAGGTACCGTTCCATTATCTCGACGGCGCCTTCCTGGCCGGCTCGCGCCTGCACGCCGACACCAAAACCCTCAGCCAGCGCTCCGCGGTCCACGCCGAACTCGCCCGCACCGTCCAGAAATACTCGCCGCGCCCCGAGCCGGTCTGGCGCTGGGTCAAGCACCTGGCCCATCATCGCGCCGCCGAGCACGAGTCGCCCGACCCGGCCGACCCCGCGGGCCGACGGCGGTTCGTGGCCGCGATGGTGGCGCACTGCTTCACCGCCGGGGCGGAGTTCGATCTGCCGGTGACCGACGCGGTGCTCACCGATCTCGAAGCCGACCTCGCCAGCGTGGGAGTCTGACGCTGCAATCCTTCCTTCCCATGAACATCGGATTCGACGTGGCCCAAACCTGCGTGGAACGCGCCGGCTGCGGCTGGTACGCCGACTCGCTCGCGCGCGCCCTCGTCGCCGTCGCGCCCGGCAACGAATACCAGCTCTACCATCACTTCGGCGGCTGGCTCAATGCCTCCCGGGAGGCCGGCACCCACCTCCACGCCCCGAACGTCCGCGAGCCGGTCAATGATCTGGAGGTCGAGCAAGCCGCGGCGCTCTGGCGACGGGTCGCCTCGGGACAGGAGTCCCTGCCTGGCGAGCCGGACATTGTTCACGCCAACTGCTACCAAGCCCCGGTGGTGGGACAGGCGCGTTTGGTTTTCACGGTGTACGACGTGAGCTTCTGGACGCACCCAGAATTTACCACCGACGGCAACCGCCTGCTCTGCCAGGCAGGGGTGTTCGCGGCCCTGGAACGGGCGGACGGACTCCTGTTCATCTCCGAGAATAGCCACCGGGAGTTCGAGCGTCACCTGCCCGGCTGGCTGGAGCGCCACGGCAAGCCCTGGACCGTGACGCTCCTCGGTCCGCGCGAACAGCCGGCCGCGGCCAGCGCCACGCAGGATGATGGTGACAACGCCTGCTGGCTGGCGGTCGGCACCCTGGAACCGCGCAAGAACTACGAGACGCTCCTCGATGCGCTCGACCTGTACTGGGCGCGCAGCGTCCACCCACGCCCGTTGCGCATCGCTGGCGGCGGCGGTTGGAAGAGCGACACCCTGAAGGGACGCCTCGCCACCCAGGAAGCGGCCGGCCGCGTGCAACGCCTCGGCTACGTGCCCGACGACGAACTGTCGCGGCTCTACACGTCGGCGTTCGGGTTCGTCTTTCCCAGTTGGCACGAGGGCTTCGGCCTGCCCGTCCTGGAGGCGCTCGGCCACGGGACACCGGTGATTTGCAGTAATCGCGCCAGTCTGCCGGAGGTCGGCGGCGACGCGGCCGTGTACATCAACCCTGCCAGCGCGGAGTCCATCTGCCAGTCCATGCTCGACCTCGAAGCCGATCCGGGCCGGCGTGCGGTGCTGGCGGAGGCCGGGCGGCGGCAGGCGGCGCGGTTCAGTTGGGAGAAGACCGCACGGGAAACACTCGCCTTCTACGAACGCGTGCTCGGAAGCTGAGTCCACACGGCCTGCCGGGCCACGGGGAAGCGGGATTGTTGGAAGGCCACCCACCCCGCACGCCGGGCGAGCGCGGCAAGTTCGTCGTAGCTGAACGCCCGCCGCACGGACTCCCGAGCATCGACACGCGTCATGGGCTCGCGGTAGAGCACGGCCGTCAGCAGCCACACGCCGGCCTGCGCGAGGCGTGAGCGTTCCAGGTCGGCGACGAGCACGCCGCGCCGTGCCAGTTCGCGTGCACGCCGCAAGAGCTGCACGGCGGCGTCTTCCGCGAAGTGGTGCAGCGCCAGCGAGCAGAACACGAAATCGTACTCCCCCGCCCCGCCCGCGACCGCCAAGGCATCCTCCTCGCGGAACGTGATCTCCGGGTAACCGGCGCTCAGCCGGCGCGCGATCTCCACCGTGGACGCCTGGTAGTCCACCGCCTCGATCTGCAAGCCGACGCCGTTCGCCCGCGCCCAGTCCACCATCAGGCGCGGGATGTCACCCGAGGCTGTGCACAGGTCGAGCACGCGGTAGCTTTCACCTGGCCGGAACCACCGCCGCAGGAACCCGCGCACGAGTCGGTGGCTGCCGAAGTAACGGTTGATGCCGACGAGGTTGGCGAGGTCCACCTCCAGTTCGCGCGAGACCGGTTGAGGCCGGTCCATCAGTTCCGGCCGCGCCGGATCGAACTCGCGCGGGAACATGGGTTGTCAACGCAGCGCCAGCAGCGCGAGCATGCGGCCGGTCCGACCTTTCTCGCGGCGGTAGGAATAATACCGCTCCGGGTCGGCGGCCGTGCAGGTGCCGCCGTCCTCCACCCGGCCGACACCAGCGGCGCGGAGCTGCCGGACGATTTCGGACGCGAAGTCCGTCTCGTACCAGGGCGGCCGGATGCAGGGGCCCAGTTGCGCCACAAGATCCGTCGGCACGCTGCCGAAACGGTCCGCCATCGTCCGCACTGCCACGGAAGAAATGCCGAGTTCCGTGCCCTTGCGGCCGGAATGCACGAGCCCGATCACCCGCCGGACCGGGTCCACGAGGAACACCGGCCCGCAGTCCGCGACATAAATTCCGAGGCACCCGTCGGCGCGGTTCGTCACGAGGCCGTCCGCGCCGGGGATCGGGCCGACCGGCATCTCCTGCCCCTCCGCGACGACCGCCACCATGCCGCCGTGGACCTGCTCGGCAGTGAGCAGCGTGCGGCCGCCCAACCCGAGCGCGGACCGCGCGCGGCGGTGGTGTTCGTCCAGACGGCCGAGCGCGGTGGTGCGGTCGCTCCGCACATCCACGCCCGGCACGCGCCCGAGGAAGCCGTGGATCACCGGCAATCCGTCGAGCGCCGCGAACTGTTCAACCAGCTCGATCCCTTCCATGCGCGGCGGAAGAATCAGCGGTCTTCCAGCAGGTGTTCGCGCTGGTTGAGCGGCTTGCGCGAACGGTCGTCCTGCTTGGGCTTCTCGATGGGCGCGTCGTTGCCGAACTGCCGGTCGTTCGCCGAGGCGTTGATCTTCGGATCGAGCGGTTTGCCGCTGCCACGCGCCTTCACGTCGGGGGTCTTGACCGTGCCGAGCGGGAGTTTCTTGGAGGGCTCGGTGGTGCCGGTCGTGTCCACGCCGCTTGGATAGCGGCGGTTGGTCAGCGGATCGTCGAACGCCTCGTCGTAGACCGTGCTCGTGCCGGTGACACGCTCGTAATTGCTGAGCGTCACGGCATACTGGTAGCGCGCCTGAAGTTCAGTCGTCTGCGCGGCCAGGAGCTGCTCCTGGGAAGTGAGCACGTCGAGCTGCGTGCCCGCACCGGCGGATAAACGCGCCTGCGCGAGGCGGACGGCCTCCTCGGCCTCGGAGACGTTGAGCACTTGGCTGGCGATGAGTTCCTTGTCCTGCTGGAGCGTCAGGAAATTGGTCTGGATGTCCTGCACGACGCTGTTCACGTCGTCGATGTACGTGAGGCGCGATTCGCGCAGCAGGGCGTTGGCTTGCTTGACGCGCCCGTAGGTCGCCAAACCATCGAAGATGTTCCAGTTGAAGTTCGCCCCGTAGAACCAGCCCGTGATCGCCTGACCGAGGTCGTCGCCAGTCGCGCGGTTGCGTGCCTCGAAACCGCCATCGGCCGTCAGCGTCGGCTGGTAACCAGCGGCGGCGATGCGGATCTGCTCGACCTGGGAGAGGATGTTCAGGCGCTGCTGCTTGAGGAGCGCGCGGTTGGCCTTGCCGGCGGCCACGCCTGCCTCGGGGTCGAAGTTTTGCGGGCGGTAGTCGAGGTTGCCGACGAGCTTGATGGGCGAGTTCTTCTCCTGGAGTGGGCCGTACTCGATGCCCAGGGAGCGGGCGAGGCCGATGAAGCCGGTGCTGATGGTATTCTGGGCCTGGATGACGTTCGGGCGCTGGTTGGCGACGGCCACGCTGGCCTGGAGCACGTCGAAGCGCGGCACCGTGCCGGCGGCGAAGCGGTTCTGCTGGTCGGTGAGCTGGCTCTGGAGCAGACGCAGGTTCTCCTGCTGGTTGGCGATGTTGGCCTGGTCGAAGAGCACCGTGTAGAAGTTGGTTTTGACGGTGTTGATCGTCGTGTCCACCGATTCGCGGAGAGCGTAGTAGGCGGCGTCGCGCAGGAAGCGGGCCTGCCGGATCTGCGGCGGGATGGCGGCGTTGTAGATCGTCTGCTGGACCTCCACGGTCACCGTGTAGGACTTGTCGTTCACCGAGACGTTCTCGCCGCCGAAGAGCGCGTTGAAGGGCAGCAGACTCTGCTGGCCGGTCTGGGAGTTCTGGATGACGAAGTTCAGGTTGTTCAGGTTATTCCCCGCAACCGTGCCGGTGCCCGTGCCCGTGCCGCCGCCGGTGACCACCGTACCGGTGCTCGTGCCCGCGCCGGCGAGCACCCCGCTGGTGCCGCCTCCGCCGCTCTGGACGAGCCGCCTGTCCTGTTGCTCGAACGTCCCGGCCGCCACGACGTGAGGCAGCGCCGCCGCGCGCACCTCGATGAACACGCCCTGGAGCCGCTGGATCTCCTGGAGCTGCTGCAAGATCTGCGGGTTGCGATGCAGGGCGATGTCGATGGCGTCGTCCAGCGTGAGGTGGCTCATGCGTCCGGCCAATGCCGCGTCGGGCGGAACGGCGCGTCGGGGGGACGGTGGCAGGTCGCCCGCGCGCCCCGTCCCGACGGGCAGGAGGCTGGCGGCGACAGAGAAAACGGCGGCGGCGCGAAAGGCCCCACGGAAACTACGACGGTTCTTCATGACTAACTCCTGGATGGCTGTGCTTGGACAACACGATGGACCTTGCGGTAGACCTCCAACCACGCGCGCTGTTCGGCGGGCGTGAGGTGGCTCATGGTCGTGTTGAGGTTGTGGATCATGTCATCTTTGATGCGGCCGACAAGTGTGGACCCGCACGGGGTGATGCGTACGAAGACTTTGCGCCGGTCGTCGGTGGCGTGGTTGCGCGCGACGTAGCCGAGCGCCTCCAGGCGGTCCACCAGGCCGGTGGCCGCGGCGGTGGTGTGGCGCATCCGCGCGGCGATCTCGGACATCGTCAGCGCCTCGCTGCGGTCCAGCGCGCCGAGGAGAAAGAACTGCGCGAACGACACGTTGCCGTGGGCCAGCTCGCACGACAGGTTCGTCAGGAAGCAACGCTGGAGGTAGAGCAGGATGTCGGCGAGTTCACCCGTATCAACGCACGGGGCGTGAGGCGGGACAGGGTCCGAATCAACTGGCAGACTGGAGTTCAAAAAGGTCGCGGCGCGATCAGATGGTTAATGCGCTTTATTATCAGCGTAACTAATGAAGTCAAGGGGCACCCCGATTCTCTACAAAACGCTACGAAGCGTCCGGTTCCCAGAGTAACGCCACCAACGGTGCGCCGGCCGGGAGCGTGGTTTCCGCCTCCACCCGCACGAGCGCACCCGCACGGCTCAACTCGAAAAGCGCGTGCGATTCCTGCCGGCCGCCGGGCGCAAACGCCCCCCGCCCATCCAACGTGCCGCGCAAATAGTGGGGACGATCACCCCGGTTGGTGAGTGCGACGGCGGCCGTGGCCGGGACCGTTGGTAACCCGAGCGCGTCGCCGCGCGCCCCGGCCATTTGCAGGAGTGCCGGCCGCACGAAGAGCAGGAACGTCACGCAGGCGGACACCGGGTTGCCCGGCAATCCAAAGACGTGCGTGCGTGCCCCGGCCGCGGCGCGTCCGTACAGGAAAGGTTTGCCCGGCCGGACTTTCACCCGCCACAGATCGAGCGCGACCCCGGCGGCAGCGAGGCGTTCCTTGACGAAGTCGCGTTCGCCCACCGAGACGCCGCCCGCGACCACCAGTGCGTCGTGGCCGTCCAGGCCCTCGGACAACCGGGCGTCGAGGTCGTCGCGGTCGTCGCGGGCGCGGGTGAGGACCGTCACATTCGCGCCGGCCGCCGCGCCCAGGGAGGCGAGGAGCACGCCGTTGCTCTCGTAAATTTCGCCAGGGCCGAGGGATTCGCCGGGAGCGCGGAGTTCGTCCCCGGTCGCCAGCACGGCCACGCGCGGACGGCGATGGACGGCGACGCTCGCCAGTCCCTGCGAGGCCAGCAGCGCCAGACGCGCCGACGTGAGCCGGTCGCCGGCTTCCAGGGTTCGCTGGCCCCACGCGAGGTCGCCGCCCGCGCGCCGGATAAACTCCCCGGCGGCGACGGATTCCTTGAGCGTGATCTGCTCGCCTGTCCGCTCGACATCTTCCTGCATGACGACCGCACCCGCACCCACCGGGATCGGCCCACCGGTGAAAATCCGCACCGCGCCGCCTGGTTCCACGCGCAGGCCACGGTCGGGGCCGGCGGGTTGTTCGCCGCGGACCTGCAAGGTCGTGCCGGCGGGGAGCGAACCGTTGCGTTCGTCAACGGCGACGGCGTAACCGTCCATCGCGGAGTTGTCGAAGGCCGGGAGTGCGTGGGCAGCGGTGTGTGCTCCGGCGGCGAACCGGCCGCGGGCGGCGAGGAGTGGGACGGTTTCCGGTTCCAACGCGGTGACGGCGGCAAGAATCCGGCGGCGGGTTTCGTCTTCGGTCAACATTTCAGAGCGCGGGCGGCAGCGAGGGATCCGCACGGAACGGCGGCGCGGAGGGTGCGGGTGAAGGGGCGGTGGGTTTGGCTGGAGGCGCCGTCGCGGGCACGACGAACACCTCGTCGCCAATCTGCGGAGTGCCGCTGTCTACGTCAGCGACGACGAAGGGCGGTCGACGCTCGTGAGAAACGCGCAGGGTCGCGGTGTCGGCCCCAGCGGCGCGGCAGACGAGGGTTTGGCCATCCGCCAGGCCGGCGGCGGCAGCGGCCACCGAGGCTTCCACGAGTACGAAGTGTCCACCGGTGCCGATGACGTGGATGTTGCCGAGCAGCCGGATGGCCGCCGCGCTGGGAACGTTTGCCAAGGACGCCGCATGTCGGTTCGACGACCGGTGGACGCACCCCGCCCCGGCGAGCAGCAGGCAGCATCCCGCAGCGAACCGGACGCGCCGGCGCACTTTGGGTGGGAAGCGAAACGTGATTCGACGGAAAGGGTGCATACCAGAGCGCAGACCGCTCTGGAGATTTGCGTGCGCGCCGTGGCATCTGTCAATGATTCTTGATTGACCCCACAACCTGCTGTGCGATAGCTTGTACATCGCATCCGCCCGGCTTGGGCGAGCGGCAAAAAGGTGAGGTGGCTGAGTGGTCGAAAGCAGAGCTTTGCTAAAGCTCCGTAGTCCAAAAGGCTACCGAGGGTTCGAATCCCTCCCTCACCG
>CAXUIU010000133.1:0-9627 GCA_964250955.1 uncultured Chthoniobacterales bacterium
GATAGTTGCCCATCTCCAGGCGAAGGTGCGTTCGAGCACCCAGCGCCGCTTGAGCACGCTGGAAGCAGGCAGGGGCGGCGGTTTGACGCCTTTCGGGCAGCGCAACCCAAGGCCGGGGCAGCAGGACCACCTCGACACTCTCCAGCCTAGGTGCGCCTTGATCCAGGCGGCCGGCTGGCCGCGGTAGCCCGCGTCCGCCCACAGGTGTTTGAGCTTGGCAAAGCGGGCGGCGGCTTTCAAGAGCGGGCGGGCACCGTCACGGTCCGCGACAGCGGCCGCATGAAAGGCGTCCGTGCAAGCGCAGCCACCCGCCCGCCAAGCGCCCAGCGCGACAGGAGTGGGACACGGGTCTTGCCGGGTGGAAAGTTCACCGGCAACAGGTGCCAGGCACAACCCGCGCGCACCAGATAAAAGAGGGCGTCGCAGAGCAGGCGCAAAAGGGTGTTTGCGGGGCCTGCCACCGGGCTTGGCAGGTGGTAAAAACCGGCGCACCTTCTTCCACTCGCACTCGCTCAGATCGGTGGCATAAACCAAAGACTTCATGCCCAAAGCTGCCACCAAAACACCCCTTTCCAGACACCCTCTAAATGACGAAGCGTTCCATGAACCGGCGCACCGGTGTCTCCGCGAGCCGGCCGGGATCGTTGCAGAGGGTCTCGATGTCTTCCGCCTGCCGCGCGGAAAGACGGGTACGCAGGTTGCGCGCGAACTTTTGCACGAGGATCGGCACACCCTCCGCACGCCGGCGGCGGTGGCCGATGGGGTACTCCACCGAGACGCGCCCGGTGGCGCTGCCGTCGGCGAAGAACACCTGCACGGCGTTGCCGATGGAGCGTTTGGCGGGGTCGAGGTAGTCACGGGTGAAATCGCCGTTTTCGACGACCTCCATCCTGGCGCGCAGATCGTCGAGCCGCCCGTCGGCAGCGAGTTCGTCCTCGTAGTCCTCGGCCGTGAGCGCGCCGCGGAGCAAGCCAACGGCGGTCATGTACTGGATGCAGTGGTCGCGGTCGGCGGGGTTGGACAAGGGGCCGGTCTTGTCGATGATGCGCTTGCCGCTTTCCTGCGTCTCGATGACGATCCGCGCGACCTCGCCGAGCCGCCCGGCGACCTGCGGATGGAGCGTCACGGCGGCCTCCACGGCCGTCTGCGCGTGGAACTCCGCCGGGAAGCTGATCTTAAAGAGCACGTGTTCCATGACGTACGTGCCGAAACCCTGCGCGGCGATCCTCACCGGCTGGCCTTTGAAGAGCACATCCTGGAAGCCCCACCGCGGCGCGGAGAGCGCGGAGGGATAGCCCATCTCGCCCTTGAGCGCGAAGAGGGCGTGGCGCACGGCGCGGCTGGTGGCGTCGCCGGCCGCCCAGGACTTGCGCGAACCCGTATTAGGCGCGTGGCGGTAGGCACGCAACGCCGCACCGTCGATCCAGGCGTTGGACAAGGCGTTGAGGAGGTCCGCGCGCGTGCCGCCGAGCAGGCGCGTGGCGACGGCGGTGGACGCGATTCGCACGAGCAGGACGTGGTCGAGGCCGACCCGGTTAAAGCCGTTCTCCAATGCCAGCACGCCCTGGATTTCGTGCGCCTGGATCATGGCGACGAGGACATCTTGCATCGTCAGTCCCTCGCCGCGGCGCGAGAGGTAATCAGCGACGCCGAGGATCGCCCCGAGATTGTCGGAAGGATGCCCCCACTCGGCGGCGAGCCAGGTGTCGTTGAAGTCGAGCCAGCGCACGACTGCGCCGATGTTGAAGGCGGCCTGGACAGGGTCTAACTCGAAGGAGGTGCCCGGCACGCGCGCGCCAACCCCGGGTAGGGTCGCCCCGGGAACGACGGGGCCGAGGAGTTTTGTGCACGCCGGGTAGCTCAGGGCCAGCAGGCCGCAGCCAAGCGTGTCCATCAGGCACAGCCGGGCGGTGTCGAGGGCTTCGGCGCTGCCGCTGGCGCGCGCGGTGTCGAGCGTATAGTCGGCGATCTGCGCGAGGAGATCGTCGAAGGGCGGGCGCGAGGCGTCGGTGAGGTCGTGGGTACTCAAACAGATGGGGGACCGGGATGGGAGAAATCTTCGAAGGGTGCCTGGGGATTGGTCGGCGTGATTTCCACGTTTTCGTAGATTTCGCGCAATGGGATTTCGATGCCGAGCGGGACCAACCGCAAGACTGCCTCCGGTCCGTGGTAGACGACGTAGGTCCAAGGACCGAATACCTCTGCGCTCGCCTCACGTGAGTAATGCTCGACCCGCGCCGCATCTTGCGCGACGAGAACGTAGTCGCGCAGGGCGCCAATGCTCTGGTAGTGGAAGAACTTGTCGGTGCGGTCGTAGCGCTCGGTTGAAGGCGAGAGGATTTCGACGATCAAGCTGGGGTTGACGATCACCCGGTCGCTGCCGTCCAGGTACTGGAGCGGACCGCAGACCACGCTGAGGTCCGGGTAGGTGTACAACCCCGTGATCAGCACATGCACATGCAAGCCGGCGTCGTAGGTCCGGCACGATGATCCGCGCAGCCGTGCACTGAATTCTCTGGTGACGTTGGTGCTGATCAGGGCGTGGATCGGACTGGTGCCGGCCATCGCGTACATTTCGCCCGCGTAGTACTCGCTCTTTTGCTCCGCCACTTCTTCAAAAGCGAGGTAGTCTGCGGGTGTGAGGCGTTGCTTGAGGACCGGGATGCTCATAGGTTGGCGCGGAACATTTTACCCCCGCTGGTCGATGGGCACAAACTCCCGCAACTCCGGCCCGGTGTAATCGGCCGCCGGGCGGATGAGGCGGTTGCGCTCCCGCTGTTCGATGGCGTGCGCCGTCCAACCGGTGACGCGCGAAATCACGAAGATCGGCGTGAACATCGGCGTCGGGATGCCCAGGAAGCGGTACGTACTCGCACTGTAGAAATCGAGGTTGGTGAACATCCCCTTCTCCCGCCGCATGACCGCGTCGATGCGTTCGCTGACCGGGTAGACTACCCGGTCGCCCGTCGCTTCCGCGAGCCGGCGCGATTCTTCCTGGATGATGGCCGAGCGCGGATCAGCCTTCTTGTAAACGCGGTGGCCGAAGCCCATGATGAGTTCCTTCTTCGCCAGCTTTTCCAGCAGCCCGGTCTCGGCCTCATCAGGCGTGCGGTAGAGTTCGATCAACTCCATGGCGGCCTCGTTCGCCCCGCCGTGCAGGGGGCCGCGCAGCGCCCCGATGCCGCCGACAATCGCGCTGTGGAAATCAGCGAGCGTGGACGTGATGACGCGCACCGTGAACGTCGAGGCGTTGAACTCGTGCTCCGCGTAGAGCACCAGCGACACGTCCATCGCGCAGACGTACGACTCGGGTGCGGGTCTGCCGTGCAGGAGGTGGAGGAAGTGCGCGGCGATGTTGGGATCGTCGGTCTGGGTTTCAATGCGCCGGCCGTTCTTCGTGAACTGATACCAATACAGCAGCATCGACGGGAACGCGGCCAGGAGCCGGTTGCCGGCGGCAAGCGCGCTGTCGCGGGTCAGGCCGGTTTCGGGTTCGAGGCAGCCGAGGACAGAACAGCCCGTGCGCAAAACGTCCATCGGGTGCGTCTCGGAGGGAAGGAGTTCGAGCGCGGTCTTAAGCGCGTCGGGCAGCCCGCGCATCTGGGCGAGGAGCGTGCGGTACTCCGTCAACTGCGCGCGGGTAGGCAGGTGACCGTAGAGTAAGAGGTAGGCGACCTCCTCGAAGCCGGCTTTGGCGGCGAGGTCCTCGATGGGGTAACCGCGGTACGACAGGCCGTAGCCTTCCTTGCCAACGGTGCAAATGGCCGTTTCGCCGGCGTTGACCCCGGCGAGACCGCCGGTCTTGGTGGGAGCTTTGGGGGAATCGCTCATAGGAGTTTATTGTTTCCTCGTCGAGGAAGTTCTTCCTACAATCCTTCGGATAGGTTCGTCAGGATAGGTATCATCGACAAGTTCGCTACCTTGTTCTCTTCTTGCCTCTTTGTGCAGCTCCCAAAGCACGTCGAGTGGATTTGCTTCGGGGGTAGCATTGGCAAGCGCGCGCGGGATCGGCTCGCCATCCACAATGTAGAAGCGTCCTACCCCAATCAGCCGCAGTTTTACGTATGCCATAACGAAGCCATCCTTAATAAACATGAGCCGCGCGACCAGGCTGAATTTTATAAGCTAGTAATCAGGACACTGTCGGAAGAATCAGAAAGGCGTAGTGCTTCGTCAACGATCCTGCGAAAGAGAACAGCGACCTGCTGTGGCGCGCTTCCATGATCGCAGAAGTAGATACCGTTTGGCTCTACTACGGCAGTTACATCAGGCCCTGAGTTCAATGAATGCGGGCGAACACAAAACTCAATTTGCGCTGGGGTTTGCTGGGGTGACTGACCACCCATTCGCCGCAAGAACTCGGAAAGTTGCGGGAGCTTATCCGGTAAGCAGGAGATGCGGTACTCGATGCCCATATAGTTATCAACCAAATCCGCACCGCCTCAACGTTCACCGTCTTCTCCGAAACGATTGTTGCCACTCAGCAAATTAATCTGTTCCTCGTACGCGTGGTAGTTGAGGAACTCGTACAACTCCGCGCGCGTTTGCATGGTCGGCACAACGGCGGCCTGCGTGCCGTCGCGGCGGATCGTGCGGTAAACTTCCAAGGCGGCAGCGTTCGCGGCGCGGAAGGCGCTCAGTGGGTAGAGCACCAGCCGCACACCCGCGCCGGCGAGTTCGTCAGTCGTAAACAGCGGCGTCTTTCCGAACTCCGTGATGTTCGCCAGCACCGGCACGCCGACAGCCCGCGTGAACTTCGCGTAGTCTTCCAGGCTCGTGAGCGCCTCGGCGAAGATCATGTCCGCTCCGGCTTCCTTGTAGCGCACGGCGCGTTCGATGGCGCGGTCCACGCCCTCGTTCGCGGCGGCGTCTGTGCGCGCCATCAACACGAAATCCGCGTCTGTCCGCCCGTCCGTGGCGGCCTTGAGTCGGTCGCACATTTCTTCGGCGGAGACGAGTTCCTTACCCGGGCGGTGGCCGCAGCGTTTGGCGGCGACCTGGTCTTCCAGGTGAATGCCCGCCGCTCCGGCCTTGATCATGTCGCGCACCGTCCGCGCGACTCCGAAGGCATTCCCCCAACCCGTGTCGGCGTCCACCAGCAGCGGCCGGTCCGTCGCCGCGCTGACCCGGCGCACGTCCTCCAGCACGTCGTTGAGCGTCGTCATACCCAGGTCCGGCCAACCGTACGACGCGCACGCCACCCCGCTGCCCGACAGATACAGCGCCCGGAAACCCGCCGACGCCGCCAAGATCGCGCTGTAGGCGTTCACTGCGCCGACGATCTGCAACGGCCGCTCTCCTTCCACCGCCGCGCGCAGCCGCGCCCCGGCAGATTGCGTGACCGAGCCGACGGTGAGCGGGGAACTTGTTTGCATGGGGAGGCAGGAGCGTGCCCCTGCAAAAAGGACTTTGCAAGCGCGCGGACCCCGTGCTTTCTTGGCAGCCCGGTTTATCCGGTGCGCCTGCCAGCAAGGGGCGTCCTCTGGATTTACTCGAACCTGATCCCATCCATGGCCTCGACCGACACCGCCGAAATCAAAGACCTCCAGCTCCACGAAAAAGACACCGGCAGCGCCGACGTGCAGGTGGCTCTTGTCACCAAGCGCATCAACGAACTGACCGAGCACCTCAAGGTTCACAAAAAGGACCACGCTAGCCGCCGTGGCCTGCTCAAGATGGTCGCCAAGCGCCGCTCGCTGCTCGACTACCTCGATCACACCGCCAACGACCGTTACAAAAAGGTCATCAGCGCGCTCGGTCTGCGTAAATAACGCTGGTCAGCATCAGGATGGAGGCGGCGCTTTCCGGCGCCGCCTTCTTATTTTTTGCATCGAATCGATTGTGCGGTAACTTGGTCCGCACAAGGGCAAACCGGCATTTCCGGGTCTGCCTCCAACCAAAACCCTGACAGCGGGCGCGTCCGTTCGGACTCCGGCCCTTAATCTTAGGCTTCAGTTTTCGGCCGCCGCCCGTTGCGAAAGGGCGGCCCCGAGCGGGAAGATTGAAGCCTACGAGTTAAGGCAAAGAGACTGGCCGCCGGCGTGAACCGTCGTCTCTTCAGAACAACCTAACTCATGTTGCACTCCGTCACGGCACCCGTCGGTGCCCACCCCATCACGTTTGAATCCGGCAAGCTAGCCCGTCTAGCCGATGGCGCCGTCACCGTCCGCTACGGCGAGACGATCCTCCTTGTCACCGCCGTCAGCGCCTCCAGCGTCAAGGAAGGCCAGGATTGGTTCCCGCTCACGGTCGAGTACCGAGAGAAGGCCGCCGCCGTCGGCAAGATGCCCGGCGGTTACTTCAAGCGTGAGGGCCGCCCCTCCGAGAAGGAAATCCTCACCTGCCGAATGACCGACCGGCCGCTCCGGCCGCTCTTCCCGAAAGGCTACCTCTACGACACGCAGATCATCGCCACGCTCCTGAGTGCGGACGGTGAGAACGACCCCGACATCCTCTGCATTAACGGCGCGTCGGCTGCTCTCGCGGTGTCCGACATCCCGTTTGCCGGCCCCATCGGCGCGGTGCGCGTCGGCCGGGTCAACGGCGAGTTCGTGGTCAACCCGACCCACGCCGAGCGCGAGTTCAGCGACCTAGACCTCGTGTTCGCCGGGACGTACGACGAGATTATCATGATCGAAGGCGAGGCCCTCGAACTGCCCGAGGACGTGTTCATCGAGGCGCTCGCCTTCGCGCAAAAGCACGTCCAGTCGGTCGTCACCGTCATCAACGACCTCGCCCGGAGCGTCGGCAAGGAAAAGCGCCAGGTGACGTTGTTCTCCGTGCGCCCTGAGTTGCAGGAGATCGCCTACCAGGTGGCCGGTGACCGCATTGAGGCCGCCATCTACAACCCGACCAAGACCGCCCGTGGCAAGGCTGTCGGCGCGCTCAAGTCGGAGGTCAAGGAAGCGATCCTCGCCAAGTACCCGGACGCGGCCTCGTTCGAGATCAGTCAGGCGTTCGAGTACATCCAGAAGAAGGCGTTCCGCGTGTCGATCCTCGACAAGCAAAAGCGCGTCGACGGCCGCGGCTACATGGAAATCCGCCCGCTGACCGCGGAAGTGGGTCTTCTACCCCGCGCGCACGGCTCCGGGTTGTTCCAGCGCGGCGAAACCCAGGCGCTCTGCCTGACGACCCTCGCCTCGGGCGAAGAGTCGCAGGATTTCGACGGCTACACGGGTGGCCCGACGAGCAAGAGCTTCATCCTCCATTACAACTTCCCGCCCTTCAGCGTGGGCGAGACGGGCCGCACCGGCAGCCCCGGCCGACGTGAGATCGGCCACGGTGCGCTCGCGGAGCGTTCCATCGCCGGCGTCATCCCGCCGCAGAGCGAGTTCCCGTACGCGATCCGCGTGGTCAGCGAGGTCATGGAGTCCAACGGTTCGACGAGCATGGCCAGCGTCTGCGCGGGCGTACTTGCCCTCCTGGACGCCGGCGTGCCGCTCAAGGCTCCAGTTGCAGGTATCAGCGTCGGCCTCGTCACCGAGTTTGAGGAGGACGGCAAGACGCTCAAGCGCCACACCCTCCTTTCCGACATCATCGGCAGCGAGGATCACTACGGCGACATGGACTTCAAGCTCTGCGGCACGGAGACCGGCATCACCGGCTTCCAGCTCGACCTGAAGCTCCCGGGCATCCCGCACGACCTCATGGCCGCCGCAATCCGCGACGCCAAGGAGAAGCGCATGAAGGTGCTCGAAGTGATGAACGCCGCCATCTCCGCGCCTCGCGCCGAGTTGAGCCAGTACGCGCCGCGCATCGAGACGGTCAAGATCAACCCCGACAAGATCGGCCTGATCATTGGCCCGGGCGGCAAGACCATCAAGGGCATCGTCGCGGAGACGGGCGCCGAGATCAACATCGAGGACGACGGCTCCATCAACATCTACTCGAACAACGGCGAGGCGATGCAGCGCGCCAAGGAGATCATCCTGGGCATGACCAAGGAGATCGAGGTCGGCTCGATGTACGATGCCCGCGTGGTGTCGATCAAGGAGTTCGGCTGCTTCGTGGAGGCGCTCCCCGGTAAGGAAGGACTCGTCCACATCAGCGAACTGGCCGACTTCCGCGTCAAGCGCACCGAGGATGTGGTCAAGGTCGGTGACCGTATCCTGGTCAAGTGCATCGGCGTCGACGAAAAGGGCCGCGTGAAGTTCAGCCGCCGGGCGGCGATGAAGGACCGCGACCAGGCGATGCAGACGCAGAACGGCCAGCAGCCGGCCGAGGCGGCTGCGACAATCTGAGGCCGCAGATCTAGTTGAGAAAAAGGGCGGCTCCTGCACGGATCCGCCCTTTTTTCATTCACACCGCGGAGTTTGTCTCACCTCGGCAGCACGGACGGTGTCGGTTGAACGCCGGTTCCCTGCGGACCGGTCCCTGTTTCGGCCGTGCCGGTAGCCGCCGTGGCAAATGCTTGGGGGTGCAGGCGCTCGATGGAGGCAAGGTGTTCGCCGACGACCGAGGCAGGCAGTTCCTGCGCGCCGGTTTTCAGCGCGCTGAGATAAGCAGCCACCGCTTGAGCGTACTGGCCGGCGGCCTCCAGGTTCAGACCGGCGAAATATTGTTGAAACGCCTCCGCCTCCTGCGTGTTGGCGGTGGTGTGGTTGTTCTGACCGGCGGCCAACTCCCGTTCGAGATCGATCCCCCGTGCGACCGCCACCCAGTCACCCCGTTTTTTGGCCTCTGCGATCAACCGGCGCAGGAAGCCGCCGACCCCCTCTCCTGCCGCCTTGGCGTCGGGCACACCGAGCAGGCGGGGCAAAGATTCTTGGATGAGTTCCGCGCGGAGTCCGGTCAGCCGCGCCTCAACACCCGGGCGGGCGTTGGTTGCCTCGTTGCCGAAGGTCTGGATGCTGATCGTCGTGGCGATGCCGGCCTGTAGTTCTGCGCGCAGCTTCTGGATGGCTTGGAGACCGGCAACCGCCGCTGCCAGGTCGGTCGGGGCATCCGCGGGCTGTCCGCTCGTCCCGCGCGGCAGGAGGTCGTTGAGCTTGCCCAGCGCCGTTGGCAGATCGTCGAGCGTGTGTGCGTGCTCAAGGATGTCGGCCACGGCGGCGTTGGTCTCCGCTGGCGTGCGCCGGCCATGTCCGCCCCCGTCGGGATCGATGCCGGCCAGCCGGGCGAGGATCTCCGAGCGAGGGACGATCTGCGTGTGGCTGTAGTCGGCCGCGCCCAGGGTCGTCAGGGCATTAGTCACTGCCTGTTCGTCCCCCCGCGCATGGGCGTCGAGATATTCCTGCCAGCCGTTGAGGAAGGTGGCGATGCCCTGGAGCTTTTGTGCCATGCGGTTGTCCCCGCTCTCGGCGGACAAACCGGGCCGTGGCTCCGCCAGCCGGTTGAAGTCTGCGATGGTGCCGTCGAGTTCCTTGGGGCTCTTGGCGTGCAGCACGACCTCGGCGGCACGCTTGACCGCGACATCCACCTCGGTGGCATACGCCTGCTCGCGGGCAGTGCGGTCCTTGTCGACCTTCCGGACAATCGCCACGCACGCCCGGCGCACGTCTTCCGTGGTGGCGGTCGTCTCGATCTGGCTGACGGTATTGAGAACGGTAGAATCCTCCCCGCGGTTGAGCGCTTGGCGGATGCTTTCCAGATAGCTGCGCGTCTCGTAGACCTCCCGCCCGCCGCCCC
>CAXUIU010000134.1:0-8455 GCA_964250955.1 uncultured Chthoniobacterales bacterium
GGGGTCATCCGGGGGCGTTCCTGGATAGATAACGGTCGAATGGTACGAGTTCTTAGAAAGAATTTTGGCCCCGGGTGGATCGGGTTTAGAGTGTGCGTCCGCCGATGCTAGCCGCACCTGCCATCCCCGCTGCCGCCGCCAAAGTCCCGAGCCTGACGGTCAACGAGGTCTACGAGTCCATCCAGGGCGAAAGCACCTGGGCGGGCTGGCGGTGCGTGTTCGTGCGGACGGCTTTTTGCGACCTGCGCTGCACGTACTGCGACACGACCTACGCCTTCTACAAAGGCGAGAAACGCCCCGTCGCCGACGTGCTCGCCGACGTGCTCGCCTACGACTGTCCGCTGGTGGAGATCACCGGCGGCGAACCGCTCCTGCAACGCAACGTCCTCCCGCTGATGACCGCTCTCTGCGACGCCGGCAAGACCGTGCTCATCGAGACCAGCGGCGCGCACGACATCTCTCCCGTCGACGCCCGGGTCCACCGCATCATGGACCTCAAGACGCCCGGCAGCGGCGAGTGCGCCCGCAACCGGCTCGACAACATCCCGCACTTGACGAAGCGCGACGAGGTGAAGTTCGTCATCGGCTCGCGCGAAGACTACGAGTGGTCGCGCGCCATGGTGCAAGAGCACGATCTCGCCGCGCGGTGCGGGGCGGTGTTGTTCTCGACGATCTTCGGCCGGATCGAGCCCGTGGAGATCGTCAACTGGCTGGTCGCTGACCGGCTGCCGGTGCGCTTTCAACTTCAGATGCACAAGTTCATCTGGGACCCGGCCCAGAAGGGAGTTTGAACTCACGTCCGTTTCATTGCCATGCGCTGCCGTTTGACCAAGGATTTTCAGTTTGAGGCCGCTCAGACCCTGCCGAAAGTGCCCGCCGACCACAAGTGCGGTCGGATGCATGGGCACAGCTTCAAGGTGGAAATCAGCGTCGAGGGGGTGGTAAATCCTGAGACTGGCTGGGTCTACGACCACGCCGTGATCAGCCGCGCGATGAAGCCGCTGGTCGCCGACCTTGACCACAGCTACCTCAACGACATTCCCGGGCTCGAAAACCCGACCATCGAGAACATGGCCGCGTGGTTCTGGCAAAAACTTACTCCACTTTGTCCGGGATTGTGCGAGATCGTCATCCACGAGACGCCCAGCGCCCGCTGCGTGTACCGGGGCGAATAGAGTATTGCGGGAGATTTGCGGTTTGACAAGCAGACCAGGCGGCGGTTTAGAAGCGTTTTACAAGTCATGCGCCCTTTTCCCTCGACCTGCCGCGCCGCTTCCACCTTGGCCGTCCGCGCCGCGCTCGTGCTCGCGGCGGTTGGCCTGTTCGCGGCCTGCGACGGCCACAGCGCGGACGAGGTGCCGGAGAACTACGGCCACGGCTCCAGCCACGAACGCAAGACGCCCGACCATCAGGCCGACAGCACCGGGCACGACCATTTCTCGGACACCGTGGGCCTGCCGGCAGGAGAAGCCAAGAAGCAGGATAACGAGGCTAAGCCCGCGCCTTCGGTGACCGGCAAGGGGTTCTGACGGCTCGCCGCCGGCCGGGCGGCGCGGACCCCGCCCATGCTCACGCAGATCAAGCTCCGGGATTTTCGCTGCTTCGAGCGGTTGGAGGTGGAACTGGTGCCCGGCACGCAGTTCTTCGTCGGCGACAACGCCCAAGGCAAGACGAGCATCCTCGAAGCGGTCTGCGCCCTGCTGCGCCTCGCCTCGCCGCGCTCGACCTCGCTCCAACCGCTCGTCCGTGAGGGCGCGCGAGGGTTCTCCGTGCAGGGCGTCTACGAGGGGCGGCTCATGCAGTTTTACCTCGGACCAGAGCGCCGCAAGCTCGCGCTCGACGAGGTTGAACAATCCGGCACCGCCGAATACCTGCGCCTCGCCAAGCTCGTGTACTTCAGCAACACCGACCTGGAACTCGTGCGCGGCTCCGGCGAGGGCCGGCGGCGTTTCCTTGATTTCCTCGGCAGCCAGATCGAGCCGATCTACCGCACCAACCTGCGCGCCTACGAGCGCGCCCTGCGCTCCCGCAACCGCCTCTTGAAGACCGTGCCCGGCCGCCGCCGCGAGGTGGAGGCGTACGACGCGCCGCTCCTTGAAACCGGCGGGCTCCTCACGCAACTGCGCCGTCAGCTCGTCGCCGAACTCCAACCCTGGATCGTCCAGTCGCAACGCTCCGTGCGTGCGATCACCGCCGGCGGGGCGGGGGAGGACCTCACCCTCGAATACCAGCCGGGCAGCGGTGAGGATTTTGCCACGGCGCTGACGGAATCGCGCGAGGAGGAGACCCGCCTGCGCCAGACTCTCGTCGGCCCGCACCGCGACGATTTGCGCCTCCTGCTCGGCGGCCGGGCGGCGGCGGTCTACGGTTCGGAGGGGCAGCAGCGCACTTTGGCGCTTTCCTTGAAAATGGCACAGGCCGGGCTGTTGGAAGCCGTCTGGAAGAAGCCGCCGCTGCTGCTGCTCGACGACGTATTCGGCGAACTCGATCCCGGCCGACGCAACGCGCTCCTGGCGACGCTGCCGGTCGGCTCACAGCGGCTTGTGGCGACGACGCACCTCCAGTGGCTCGACGACGCGCCGGACGGCCCGATCTGGCGGCTGACGGACCGTACGCTCGCGCCAACGGTGCCACGCTAGCCAAGAAAAAGCGCGCATTTTGCCCCTTGCCAGCGGCCGGAGGATGCGGCATAGATGCCTTTCCTGAAGGTCGGCTGGGTAGCTCAGTTGGTAGAGCAGAGGACTGAAAATCCTCGTGTCGGGGGTTCGATTCCCTCCCCAGCCATTCTGATCACTGCCTCTCTAGAATCCACTCCCCCCGGGAGAGTTCCGCAAAACAGGGGAGGACGGCCACAGATGCAGACAAAATAGGTGTTGTCGCTGTGGCGCCTTTAATACATGACGAGGTACACTAGGCTACCAAATCCCGACGGATAAAGACGCCATCCACCTCCAGCTCCCGACCCGTCGCAAGGTCGGCTGCACCCCGTAGGATTTGCCAGAGCAGGAAGTTCTTGCCTCGCAAAAAGGTGATCATGTCTTCCATGCGTGGCTGGTGATCGTAGAGCGGCGCGACAGACATCTCGATCTGGATTCCTGACAGCCGCGCGAGGGTTTGTTCTGCGCCCGCCAACACCTGTCGCTCAAAACCTTGCGTGTCACTCTTCAAGAACACTTTGTCGTCTGGCTGCAAATAATGGTCCAAGATGCCATCGACGGTGCGAATTTGGACGGTTTCGGTGGCAATCCGTGTAGGGTTGAAATGGGCTGCCTCGCCTCCCATCGTCAACATAGAACTCAGGCGTGAGTCATAGTAGATATTAATTTCCCGCTCCTCCTCGACTTCACCCAAACCGATGTTCACAGCTTCCCAATGGCCATCGCGCTGGGCTGCCTTGGCCAGCACACCGAAGGGTTGCTTCTGCGGTTCGAAAGACACGATCCGGCCGCGGTAGCCCAATCCGCGCAACTCGTGTCCGTATTGGCCAGCGTTGGCTCCTACGTCCAACACGAGATTGATGCCGTGGTGCGCCAGCACCGTGTTTAGAGATCGGAAGCGCAACAGATCAAACCCTGTTTTTCGCAATGTTCGGCGCGTCAAATGAGCAATGGAGTCAAATTTCATGGCACATTTGTTCGCCTTTCTAGCATGCTTTAGCAGACAGGAAACATCTCGCAAGTCTTCGCAGGCTGTCAGGGCACCTTCTTGAAGGTTGCATGCTTCTCGTCGCACATGTGCTTCTGCAGCTCGGCACGGATGTCACCATGGTATTCTCCCATCTTTGCCGGGAACTCAGCAGCCCAAAGTCCGCGCATCGTGTCAGGAGACTGCGTGCAATTTCGAGGCGGTAGCTACTTGTTGCCCGTCGCACTCAAAAATCTCGGCTTGGAGTCTTGGGTTGCCTGCAAGTGCCACCAAGGCTGTGAAGCTCAAGGCGGCAAGAACGCACTGCGGAGACCATGGAGGATCATGGCTGGGTGAGTTCACCAAGGATGCCTTGACCAACAATCTAAAATCCTCCTCACGGCAACGGTCTTGAACCTGCTTGGTTCTCGCAGGATCATTCCCGGCGCATGATCCTCATCCACGACAAGTCCGGCCAGATGTGCAATCGCATCTGGTCGCAGGTGCCCTACGTCGCGTATGCGAAAGCGGCGCGCACCCGGGTGCTGATTCCGTTCTTCGGCGATTTTGCTTCTCTGTTCGAGAACCTGGACACCGAGCGGGCCGCCGTATTCCTTCGCTCGCACGGAAAGTTCTACGACTGGTGCTGGCTCAACCTATTCCGGGTGTTGCGCTGCCTGCCGCGATGGCTACTGCAACTGCTGCGCGTCCACGTCGACAGCCGGCGCTGGTACGCGGAAGAGTGGCCGGAGGATGTGCTGCGCAGTCGGTGGAGTCTGGTGTTCCTATCCGGTTGGAACCACCCGAAACCAGTTGTCTCACTGCTGGATCATCATGAGGCGTTGCGGAAGCTTTACCGACCGGCAAAGTCGGCGGTCGAGAAGGTCGAGGCGTTCCTGGCCGATCAGCGGAAAACCTGCGACCTCATCGTTGGCGTCCACCTGCGGCGCGGTGACTACAAGGACTTCAACGGTGGCGCGTATTTCTACCCGGAGGAAGTCTACGTCTCTTCCTTGCGGCAGTTCGTGGCCGTTCCGCGGTTCCAGGGCAAGAACGTCGGGTTCTTGCTGTGCTCCAACGAGCCGATCCGCTTGGAATCTTACGAGGGTTTGCGGGTGTTCCAGTTACCGGCGGCGCGGAGCATCGAGGACCTTTACGCGCTGAGTGGTTGCGATTACCTCCTCGGGCCGCCGAGTTCGTTCACGATGTGGGCGTCGTTTTACAATCAGGTGCCGCTGCGCATCTTGAAGGACCCGTCCGAACCGCTCGACGCCGTGCCGTTCAGCCCCATCGTCGCGCTGGACCGCTTCCGCGACGGCCGGGTCTTCGCACACGTCCAACCACCGCTCCCGTGCCCCCCTGGCTCGAAACTTTCCTGACGGCGTTCATCCCGCTTTTCGTCGCCATCGATCCCATCGGGTTGATCCCGGTCTACCTGGGCATGGCGCAGGGCGTCCCGCAGGACCGGCGCAACGTCGTCGCCAACGAGGCCGCCGTCACGGCGCTGCTCATCGCCGTCGGCTTCCTGTTCTTGGGCAACTTCATTTTCAACGCCCTCGGCATCACGGTGAACGACTTCCGGGTCGCCGGCGGATTGATCCTCTTCGGGCTGGCGGCGCAGGACATCCTCGCCTCCGACCGCCGCGACGCCGACGCGCGCACGGACTTCGGCGTCGTGCCGCTGGGGATGCCCATCATCGCCGGGCCGGCCATGCTCACGGCGCTCTTGACCTTGGACAGCCTGACCGGCCGGGCGGTCACGCTGATCGCGCTCCTGGTGAACCTCCTGCTCGTGCTCGTGGCGTTGCGGGCGGCGACGTTTTTCCAGCGGGTGCTCGGGCTACGCGCGATGCGGGCGGTTTCCAAGATCGTCGCGCTGCTCCTGGCCGCCATCGCGGTCAACCTTGTGCGGCGCGGCCTGGCGCGATAAGGCTTGCCGACGATGACGCCGCTGCGGACGCGAGTCGCTGACCGCGCCGTTGGTGATCGTCCTTACTCGGACGCAACACCATTACCACCGCTGACGGCTGCCATCGCCGGACCGAGCACCTGGAAGATGCCGCGGATCGGGATGGCCAGCCAGTCGGGGCGATTGTTCATCTCGTAACCGACCTCGTAGACCGCCTTTTCCAGTAAGAACGCCTGGAGCAGACGCTCGAACGCGGCCGGGTCCGCGGGTGCCAGCCGCGCGGGTGCCGTAGTCTGCACGTAGGCGCGCAGGAAGCTACCCGCCACGTAGGCGTACCAGGTGTCCGCCCACGCTTGCAGCAGCGGCGTGTCCTCGGGTTGCGCGGACGTGACGCGCCGGAACAGCGCGCTGGAGATCGCGTAGTGGAACGAACGCAGCATCCCGGCCACGTCGGCCAGAGGCGAACGCTTCAGCTTGCGCTCGCCGATGGACCGCGCCGGCTCGCCCTCGAAGTCGATGATGGAAAAATCCTTCCCGGTGAAGAGCACCTGCCCCAGGTGGTAGTCGCCGTGGACGCGGATCTTCATGGCGTCGATGCGCCCGCGCAGCGCCTGCGTGACCAAGTCGGAGAGCGTCTTCTGCGAGTCGAGCAGACGGGAAACGTCCGCTTGCATGGCCTCGGGCAGCGTGGGCAGCTTGCGGCGCAGACCGGTGAAGACGCGGCGGGTCAGGGTGCCGACCGATTGTTCCAGGGCACGCTGGTAGAGCATGGTGAACGGTTCCGGGGCCATCGCTGGAATCGCCCGAGCGGCGTCGCCGGAGAGCGCGAGGTGGAGTTCGCCGGTGCGTTGGCCGAGGAGTTCGGCGCGGCTCGGATAGATGCCGCCGACGATTTCCTGGATGTTCTGCGGAGCGATGTGGAAATCGTTTTCGAGCAGGTGCGGCGAAGTTTCGGGAGCGGCCTCGTTGGGCGTGTGGCGCGCGGCCAGTACCCGCTCGAAAAACCGCGATGCGGAGTCCTGCGTCAGGGTCCACGCGTCGCCCTCGCTGGCAACCCAGCTTTGCATCAAAGCCAGCACCTCCGTGGGCTGCTTGCGGTCGGCGGGACGGTATTCGATCTGCCCGGCGTAGGGTGGGACGTTGGGGAAGCCGGCCTGCTCGGTCAGGAAGCGGGTCAGCTCGATGTCCGGGTTCTCGCCTTCCTCGACCTTCCGGTAGAGTTTGAGGAAAAACTCGTTCTTGTAGACGACCGAGGTGTTGCTCTGCTCGACGCCGAGGGCGCGGCAGGGCACCTCGTCGCCGAGCGCCGACAACCCGCCGCGGGCTGCGTCCGACGCGAGGCCGACCAGAGCGCCGCGGGTGCCGTCGGCAACCTGCCGGCCGCCAGCGACAAGACTGAGCAAGTCGCGCTGGAAGGTTTCGTCCGCGCTCGCGTCGCACAACGCGCCCCCATCGGCCAGGGCAGCGATGGGGCTGGTCGGCGCGGCGGAGCGCCGGGATTTCACCCCCTCGGCCGGGAGGATTTGCAACGGGAGCGCGTACGTCTCGGGCAAGCCCTCCGTGTAGAACACATCCACCCACAGCAAACGCGCGGCCGTCGGCCCGTTGCCGACCGGCACCACGCGGCGCACGTCGGTGCGTTGGATCGTGCGTGCTTTCGAACGGAACCACCGGCAATGCGGCAGGTAGGCGGGCAGGACCTTGCCTTGCAACGCGGCGCGGACGTTATTTTTGAGCAGGTCGTCATACGTGGCGACGCCTTCCAGCAGGGGCAACGAACGCTCCGGGCTCTCGAGCGCGAGGCTCGCCGCGGTGGCTTCGAGCAGCAGCCAAAAGTGGCCGTGCGGACCGACGGTCAACGTGTAGGGCTGATCCTCGCGGACCTGCGGAAATTTGTTCTGGCTGAAGATTTCGCGCGGACGCATCCCGGCGAACGCCGAGAGGTCCAACTCCACCGCCTGCGAGAAACGCGAGAGGTTGACGACCACGAGGATAATCTCGTCCTCGTGGCGGCGCAGGAAGGTCAGCACCTTCGTGTTGTCGGAAGTGAGGAACTCCATCGTCCCGCGCCCGAACGCCTGGAAGCGCCGGCGCGTCGCGGTGACGCGGCGCATCCAGTTGAGCAGGGACGAGAGGTTTTGCTCCTGGTTTTCGACGTTGATCGACTCGTAGTGGTACTCCGGGTCGATGATGATCGGGAAGTAAAGCTGCTGCGGGTTGGCGCGCGAGAACCCGGCGTTGCGGTCCGCGCTCCACTGCATGGGCGTGCGCACGCCGTTGCGGTCGCCCAGGTAGATGTTGTCGCCCATGGCGATCTCGTCGCCGTAGTAGATGATCGGCGTGCCCGGGAGCGAGAAGAGCAGGATGTTGATGAGTTCGATCTTGCGCCGGTTGTTGCCGAGCAGTGGGGCCAAGCGGCGGCGGATGCCGAGGTTGATGCGCATCCGCGAGTCGGCCGCGAACATGCGGTACATGTAGTCGCGCTCCTCGTCGGTGACCATTTCCAGGGTCAGTTCGTCGTGGTTGCGCAGGAAGATCGCCCACTGGCAGTTGGCCGGGATGGACGGGGTCTGCTCCATGATGTCCACGACGGGATAGCGGTCCTCCATCTGGAGCGCCATGAAGAGCCGAGGCATCACGGGAAAGTGGAACGCCATGTGGCAACTGTCCCCATCGCCGAAGTACGCCACCACGTCCTCGGGCCACTGGCACGCCTCGGCTAGGAGCATCACGTCGGGGTACTTGGCGGAGATGTGGGCACGCAGTTCCTTGAGGAAAGCGTGCGTTTCCGGGAGGTTTTCGCAGTTCGTGCCCTCGCGCTCGAAGAGGTACGGAATCGCGTCCAAGCGCAGTCCGTCCACGCCCATAGCCAGCCAGAAGTCGAACATCTTGAAGACGGCCTCCTTGACGGCCGGGTTGTCG
>CAXUIU010000134.1:8465-9623 GCA_964250955.1 uncultured Chthoniobacterales bacterium
ATCTTCTTCAGGATGGCGTGGGTTTCTTCGAGGTTCTCGTTGTTGGTGCCTTCACGTTCGACAAGGTAGGGCACGGCATCCAGGCGCAGGCCGTCAACCCCAAGGTCCAGCCAGAACCGCATGACCTTGAACACCTCGTCCAGCACCTTGGGATTGTCAAAGTTCAGGTCGGGCTGATGGTGAAAAAAACGGTGCCAGTAGTACGCGTTGGCCACCGGGTCCCAGGACCAGTTAGAGGGCTCGAAGTCCTTGAAAATGATCCGTGCGTCCGTGTACTTGTCCGGTGTGTCGCTCCACACGTAGAAGTCCCGCTCGGACGACCCGGCCGGGGCGCGGCGTGCGCGCTGGAACCACGGATTCTGGTCGCTGGAGTGGTTGATGACCAGTTCCGTGATGACGCGCAGCCCCCGGGCGTGCGCCTCTCTCAGGAACGCCTGGAAGTCCTCCAGCGTGCCGTACTGGGGATTGACGCCATAGTAGTCGGCGATGTCGTAGCCGTCATCACGGAGGGGGCTCGGGTAGAAAGGCAGCAACCAGATCGCCGTGATCCCGAGGCTCTGAAGGTAATCGAGCTTGCCGATGAGCCCGCCGAAATCGCCGATGCCATCGCCGTTGCTGTCGGCGAACGCCTTGACGTGGGCCTGATAGATGATCGCGTCTTTGTACCAGAGTGGGGACGACATGAGGAAAAGCGTGGGGTTGCGGAACAAGGAATACGCTGCTGACGCGTCCGGCGCGCGCACGGCGGGCGGTTTTCAGAAGCCGGCGGCGTCCAGGAGCCGGACGAACCCGCGCCGTCCGCGATGCGTGGTGCGGACCTCGTCGCGGTAGCGGAGGAAATCTTCCGGGCGGCCGAGGCGGGCGTAGAGCGTACGGATTTTTCCAAGAATCTCGACGGCCTCGCGGTAAGCGTTCGACCCGCCGGTGATGATCGTGGGTTCCAGGCGCGCCTGGTAGACGCCAAGGGCGTCGGCGGGACCCTCGCTTTCCCGTCCGGCGGCGAGCCGCAGCCAGAGATCGGCGCGGCAGCCGTGCGCGAGGGCTTCGCTCCAGGCGTCGTCGTTTGCGTCTTCTTCCAGAAGAATTTCAACGAGGACGCTGCCATCGGGCGGATGGGAGCGGACCTGACCTTGCGCCGCCGCGCGCTCGCGGGCGAGG
>CAXUIU010000135.1:0-9556 GCA_964250955.1 uncultured Chthoniobacterales bacterium
GCCCAACGGCCGTCCCGCCACGCGAGACGCAGCAAGCCCACGGCCAGGATGCTGCCGATTACCAGGAAGGTCGCTGTGTGGTTGCGGTTGGGGAAAAACCCGAACGGGGCCGTCCCCGCGAACGGATAGTGCCAGCCGGTCCCCTTGGAATAAATGGCCAGCACGGTGTAAAGGATGCACACCGCGACGGCGGCGCTGCTCAGGCCGACGACTCCTGCTGTCCGCAGAGGATGGGCGAGCGCGAAGAGCCCGACGAGCGCCGAAAGGGCCATGATCCCCAGCCAAAACCCCGTGGCCCAAGGTGCCGGCGACACCGACGAGGGAAGTTGGACCAAAGGAGCCGCCGCGAAGGCGGCCCGCCACAGCGGAACGTGGAACCAGCGCGCCGGCAGGAGCGCCAATGCCCCGCACGCCACGATCCCACCGGCCGCGACCCACAACCGCCAGTCCACCCGCACGCGCGGCGGACAGAAGACCATCACGGACCCGGCGCACACGAGGAACACCCCGAGCGAACCCTGTTGCGGCCCGCCCACCAAGAAGATCGCCGCCGCCGCGCCGAGCAACAGCGCGAGGTGGACACCGAGCGTCCGCGGAGCGTTGGAAGTGATCCCGCCGCGGGATCGTTCGTGGGCGGTGGGGGGACGTTCCATGCGGAGCGCGGGCGTGCTACCATGCGCCGGGCCGGGGGGGCGCCGCAACCGGCAAACAGGGCGGCCGGGGACACAAATTGCCCGTGCCGTCCGGAACGGAACCTGTTAACAGAGAGGGCGCGCGGCACCCGCTGTTCCCCCATGTACCCGGCCGAATCTTCTCCTCCCGCCGACGCGAGTTTCGTGCCGCTGACGGTGGACGCGCGGGGTTGGACGCCTTGGCTCGTTGGCGCGGCCGTTTTGTTCGCGTGGGCCTCGCTCTGGAACAAGCTGCGCGTCGACTGGACGATCAACGAACAATACGAATACGGCTGGTTCGTGCCGCCGTTGTCGCTGGCGGTGCTGGCGATGCGCTGGAAAGACCGGCCGCCGGCGCAGCCCCGCCGACGACCGGCCGGAGGGTGGTTCGCACTGGCGGTGTTCTCCGGGTTGTTCCTGATCGGGCCCCTGCGCCTCGTGGAGGGACCCAACCCGGACTGGCGGCTGGTCTACTGGCTGCACGCCGCCGTCGCCGCGGGCCTGTCGATGGCGTTGGCGACCTGGGCCGGTGGATGGCCGTGGGGTCGGCATTTTGCCTTCCCCATCTTGTTCCTCCTGGTCGCCGTGCCGTGGCCGAGCGAACCCGAGCAGGCCGTGGTCCAATCCCTCATGCGCGGGGTGGCGGCAGCCGCTTCCGAGGTCATGGCCGTGCTGGGCGTGCCGGCGGTCGCCGAGGGCAACGTCCTGAGCGTGCGCGGCCAACTGGTCGGCGTCAACGAGGCGTGCAGCGGCATCCGCTCGCTGCAAACGACGCTCATGGCGGCGCTGTTCCTGGGCGAACTCTCCCGGTTCACACCCGGGCGGCGGTTGGCGCTGGTGGCCGGCGGGGTGCTCATCGCGCTCGTGGCCAATGTGTTCCGCAGTTCGCTCCTGGTGTGGATCACCGCCGCGCACGGCCTGGCGGCCATGGAGCGTTGGCACGACACGACGGGTTTGACGGCGTTGCTCGTCGTCTTCGGCAGTTTGCTCGCGTTGGCCTCCTGGTTGAACCGCGCATCGGCCGGTCCGTCGCCCGCGGCGACGGGATCGTCGGCAGAACCGGCCGCCGTGCCACCGGTCTGGGTCGCGGTGGCGGCGCTGGCCTGGCTGGGAGCGGTGGAAGTGGGCGACGCCTGGTGGTACGGCGCCCCGGCGGCAGGCCCCCTGGTCACGCTGCCGCGCTGGAACGTCGAAGCTCCCGCGGACGCCCCGGGCCTCGCTGCTCCGCCAGTGGACGAACGCACGGTGCGGATGCTGCGCTACGACCGCGGACTGTCGCTGCATTGGCAGCGGGGGAGCGACGCCGGTCCGGTCGGGGGAACGGACTGCACGCTCTTTTTCTTTCGTTGGGAGCCGGGCCACGCGTCGAGCTTGCAGGCCGACATGCACCAGCCCCACATCTGCCTGACCGCCAGCGGCCTCAAGGAAACGGCGGATTGGGGCATCCGGCCGGTGGCGTTGCCGGAAGGGTTGACCCTGCCGGTCCGGCGGTACGAGTTCGACGCGCACGGACAGGTGCTCTACGTGTTTTTCGTCGTGTGGCAGGACGGCGTCGGCCGCCGGGAAGGCGAGGAGGACGAACCGGGCTCACGCGCGGCCCGCTTCCGCGCGGTGCTCGAACGCCGTCCGCTCGTGGGCCGGCAGACGCTGGAGTTCCTGGTCACCGGCCCAACCACTCCCGAGGCCGCCGACCGGGTGTTCGCGCAGGAATTGTTGCCGCTCATCCATCGATTTCCTTAGCATCGGCCACGCGGATGGGGCTTTCCAGAGGGACGGGGACAAGGTAGTCTGCGCGCGTTTCCCTGCCCGCGCGATGCCTCTTTCCAAGACTCCGGTGCCTCCGGCGGAACCGCTCGACACCCACGATGCGTTGCTCCAACGCGAGGAGAGCGGGGCGCGCGGGCGTCGGCGGCGGCGTTGGTTGACCGTCCTGCTCGCCCTGGCTGTGGTCGGCGGCTTGGCCGTGGGCGCGCGGCCCGCGCTGCACGTGGTGAAAGCCTGGCAGGCGCGCCGGCTGGCCCGGCAGGCCGTGAGCCTGACCGAGGCGGGCAAGCTCGACGAAGCTCGCGCCCGGGTCCAGGATGCCCTGACCATCTGGCGGCAGGAGCCGGAGGCGATGCACGCGGCGGCACTTTTCCTGACTCGCGCCGGGGCTTACCGTCCGGCGGTTCCCTTCTGGGAGCAACTCGACGAGGTGCGTCCGCTCTCGCCGGCGGACACCCGCGACTACGCCCTGGCGGAGTTGAACCTCGGCGACCTCGACCGCGCCGAGGCGCTCGCGCGTCGTGTCTGGTCGCCGGGCGAGGGGGGGACCTGGCAGGACTGGCAGTTGGCGATGCAGATCGCCGCGCACCGCGGCCACGCGGCCGAGGCGGTGCCGCTCGCCGTGCGCCTACTCCGCGACGGGGCGGCCCCGGCACGTGAACGTCTTGGCGTCGCGGCGGCCCTCGCTTCCTCGAACGCCGCCAGCCCGGACGAGCAGGCGCTCGCGTGGGGAACCGTGGCCGGGCTCGCGAGCGCCGACGGGACGCCCGAGTCTCTGACGGCCCTGGTGCTGCTGGCACAAGCGCGTGCCCCGGGGCATCCCGTCCCGCTGCCGTCCGACGTGCCGGCGTTGCCGGAACTGCTCGCGCGCATCGACGGGCATCCGCTCGCCAAAGCCGCGCAGGGTCTGCTGGTCCTCGACCTGCGGATGGCGCAGGAACCGGACCGGCGGGCGGAGTTCCTCCAGGCGGCCGTGGACCGTTACGGACAGACCAAGGACGACGCTGACCTGGCCGCGTTGGCCGGCTGGCTCTACGCCAAGGGCGAGTACGAGCGGGTCCTCACCGTCCTGCCACCCGCGCGTGCGACGGGTGACCGCGCCCTGTACCTCCAATCGCTCGACGCCCTCGCCGCGCTCGGCCACTGGGCGGACATCCGCGAGTCCATCCAGGCGCACAAGTTCCCCCTCGATCCAGTCTTCGCACAGATGTTCCTGGCGCGTTGTGCCGGCCAACTCGACGAACCGGCGGTGCGCGACGCGCGCTGGCAGGCGGCGCTCGACGCGGCGGGCAAAGATCCGTCCAAGCTCCTGTCGCGCGGCCAGTACGCCGCCAAGAACGGCACGGACAACGTCGCCGCGACGGCGTTCGAGGGAGCCGTGCGCGCCGCGCCGGACTCCCGCCCGGCCTGGGAGGAACTCATCCGCTTCCTCGAAACGGCCGGGGACACCCGCCGGCTGCGGGGAGCGGTCACCGAGGCGCTCGCCCGCTGGCCCCGGGACTCGTCCCTGCGCAACGACGCGGCCTACCTCGACGCCCTCCTGGATGAGAACGTCCCCGCCGCGCGCGCCGTCGCCCGCGAACTCGTCCACGCCCAGCCTGCCAACCTGGCCTGCCGCACCACCCTGGCCCTGTGCGAACTGCGTCTCCACAACCCGCTCGGCGCGCTGGACGCCTACAGCCGTCGTGATCCCAAGGAACCAACGACCACGCTCTCCCCGCGCCAGGCGGCCGTCTACGCCGCCGTGCTTTGGGAAACGAGCTACCCGGCGGAGGCCGCCGCGGCGTGGCGGGCCGCTTCGTCGGCGCGCCTGTTGCCGGAGGAACGTGCGCTGGTCGCGCCGATCAAACCGGGTGGTAAATCGTGAAACAGCCCAAACTCCCGGCGCGAGGCACTTTGTCCTTGTCGGCGCTACCCGGATAGGCTGTACTCCGCAGCCGAAGGTTTGTCGTCTTCTGTCATGAACGCCGCCTATTCCTTCGAGCGCCGCCGGCTTGTGCCGATGGCGGCTTCGAAGAACTCGTTCGCCCTGGCGTTGTCCCAGGCCCAGGATTGGGTCTGGCACGCGCTGATCTTCGTGCTCGATGCGGCGGGGTGGCTGGCTTGCTTCGGCGCGGTATTTCTCCTGCGCGTGGGTCCCGCCGGGTTCCATTGGGACTGGGCCTCGCGGCTGGCGGTGGTCGGGCTCTGGCCGCTGACGGCCATCGTGCTGACGCTCTTCATCGTCGGCGGCTACGACCGGCGCACCGATCTGCTCAGCCTGACGTACATGAGCGAGCATCTCATCGGCATGGTCGCCGCGCTGCTGCTCGCTTCCTTGCTCGTGTACGGATTCGCCTCCTACGATTTTCCGATCAAGCCCGGGCGCAGCACGATCCTGTTCGGCTTCGTGGCGTTCGCACCCGTGTCTCTCATTTACCGCCGGGCCATCGGTGCGCGGATGCGCGCGGACATGGCGCGCAAGCACTTCCTCGTGTTGGGCAGCGGGGAATCGGCACAGGCTTTCTTCAAGGCCTACGTGGCCTCGACCAACCGGCAGTCGCTGCGCTCGCTGGACGTGGCGGGAACGCCGGACGCGGAAGTGTTGGCCGAGTTGCAGCCGCTGCCGCGTTCAGTCGAGGGCATCGTGCTGACGCTGCCGCTCGCGGAGTTCAGCGAACCGGTGCGCGACCAGTTGGTGCGGGTGCACTTCCAGCAGACGCCGGTGTACACCCTCGACACCTTCTACGAGACGTACTGGCGGCGGGTGCCGGTGTTCGCGCTGAACCCTGCGTGGCCGCTTCAACTGGGATTCCAGTTGGCCCGCACCTCGCCGTACCAGCACGCCAAGCGCTTGTTCGACGTGTTCAGCGCAGCGGCGGGGCTCCTTTTGCTCGCGCCAGTGTTGGGCGTGATCGCGCTCCTGATCGTCTGGGACAGCGGCCGGCCGGTGATCTTCCGCCAGGAACGCGTGGGCGTCGGCGGGGGGCTGTTCACGATCTTCAAGTTCCGTTCGATGAAGAACCGTCCCGCCGACGTGGCGGACGATCTCTACACGCGCACGAACGACGTGCGCATCACGCGCGTGGGCAAGTGGCTGCGCAAGGGACGGCTGGACGAGTTGCCGCAGCTCTGGAATGTCCTGCGCGGGGACATGAGCCTCATCGGTCCGCGCGCCGAGTGGGTGCGTTGTGCGGAACTCTACGAAAAGAACATCCCGAGCTACCACTTCCGCCACCTCGTCAAGCCGGGGATCACGGGCTGGGCGCAGGTCAACTACGCCTACGGCGAGAACGAGGACGACGCCATCCAGAAGCTCAAGTACGACCTGTATTACATCCGACGATACTCGTTGAGACTGGACGCGATGATCGTGCTCAAGACCCTGCACATCATGTTCTGGGGCAAGGGGCAGTAAAGCGGAGGATGCGAGATGCGAGATGACAGAAGGAACAAGCGAAGTTTGTTCACATAGAGCCTTTTGCATCCCGCATCCCACATCCTCCGCTTCACCCCCACAGCAGCCGCAGGGAGGCCAGGAGCGCGAAGGCGAGGAGCAGTTGCTGGAAGCCGGCCTGCGGGAGGCGTTGCAGTAGCCAGCGGCCGACCAGCACGCCCGCGACCACCGCGGGCAGCAGGACGAGGTTGAGGCGCAGGGAGTCGGCGTTGATGATGCCGAGCTGGAAGTTGAAGGGAATCTTGGCGACGTTGAGGAGCAGGAACACCCAGGCGCTCGTGCCGACGAGTTCGAGCTTGGGCAGGCCGACGGCTAGGAAGTACAGCGCTAAGATCGGCCCGGCGGCGTTGGCGAGCATGGTCGTCACGCCCGCCAAAGCGCCCATGATCCAGCCGTGGGTGTTGCCGACTGCCGCGGCCTCGTGCGCGAACAGTCCCGGACGCGCGGAGCGCACGTACTGGAGGAGCGTCAGCGCGAGCACGATCCCGCCGACCACGCGCTTGAAAAGGGCGTCGGTCGCCCACCCGGAGCCGTTGAAGAAGTGCAGCACCCCCGCGCCAGCCACGATCCCGACCAGCGCCGACGGGAGCACCCGGCGGATCTCGGTCCAGCGCGCGTGCTGCCGGAAGGAACGCACCGCAAAGCAGTCTGCGAAGATCAGCATCGGCAGGACCACGCCCACCGACTGCCGCGCCGGCAGCACGCCGGCCATCAACGCGACGCTGACCAGCGCCACGCCGTTGAACCCCGTCTTGGACAGGCCAACGCACACGGCCGCCAGCACGCACCAGGTCCAGTCCCAGGCGGTGAAGGCGGCGGTCATCGGCGCGCACCGTAGTCGAAAGGGTCCGGCCACGCGAATTTCCCGTTGTGGATGCGGCGGGCGCTTCTACCTTCGCTGCCTAGCTTATGAAAATCGTCGTCGCGTATTCGGGTGGGTTGGACACCTCGGTGATCCTCAGTTGGCTCAAGGAAACGTACCAGGCGGACATGATCGCCTTCTGCGCCGACGTGGGCCAGGGCGAGGAACTCGACGGCCTCGAAGCCAAGGCGCTCGCCACCGGGGCCACGCGCTGCCAGGTGGACGACCTGCGGGAGGAGTTCGCGCGCGACTTCATCTTCCCGATGATCCAGGCCGGCGCGCTCTACGAGGGGCAGTATTTCCTGGGCACGAGCATCGCCCGGCCGCTCATCGCCAAACGCATGGTCGAGATCGCCCACACGGATGCCGCGCAGGCTGTCGCCCACGGCGCGACCGGCAAGGGCAACGACCAGGTGCGCTTCGAGTTGACCGCCGCGGCGCTCGCGCCCGAGATCGAGGTCATCGCGCCGTGGCGGCAGGAGCGGTTCCGCAAGGAGTTCCCGGGGCGCGCGGAGATGATCGCCTTCGCCGAAAAGCACGGCATCCCCGTCGCCGCGAGCGCCAAGAAGCCGTACTCGATGGACCGCAACCTCCTGCACATCTCGTTTGAGAGTGGCATCCTGGAAGACCCGTGGTTCGACGCGAGCGCGCCGGAGTCGCGCGACATGTACAAGCTCAGCGTCGCGCCCGAGGACGCGCCGGACCAACCCGAGTACGTTCAATTGCGCTTCGAGGCCGGCAACTGCGTGGCCGTCCAGCTTGAAGGGCAGGGGGATTACACCGAGATGGGTCCGCTCGAAGTCATGGAGTCGCTCAACCGCCTCGGCGGCAAGCACGGCATCGGGCGCGTGGACATGGTGGAAAACCGCTTCGTCGGCATGAAGAGCCGTGGGGTCTACGAAACGCCGGGCGGCGCGATCCTGCACTACGCGCACCGGCAGATGGAGTCGCTGACGATGGACCGCGAGGTCATGCACCTGCGCGACGGTCTCATTCCGAAGTACAGCACGCTCGTTTACAACGGGTTCTGGTTCGCGCCCGAGCGGTTGGCGCTCCAGGCACTCGTGACCGAGAGCCAGCAGAACGTCACCGGCGAGGTGCGGCTCAAGCTCTACAAGGGGAACCTGATTGCCGCCGGTAGGCGCAGTTCGGTGAGCCTTTACAACCCGCAGATTGCCACGATGGAGGCCGACCCGACGCAGGCTTACAACCAGTCGGACGCGACGGGGTTCATCGCGCTCAATGCGTTGCGGTTGAAGGTTGAGGCGCGTGTGCGCAGGAAACCGTACGCATGACGGCTCCTCAGAGGAATTTGGGACGCCTCGGACCCTCGTCCCTACCAGCCGGTTTGGATGCGCCTGCGGCGCTGGCAGCTAGTACCTCGGGACTTCCGGATCGACCTCGCGCGACCAGCGGTCGATGCCGCCGGCCATGCTGCGGGCGTTTGGGTAGCCGCGCGCCCGTAGGAATTGTACGGCCTGCATGGACCGCATCCCGTGGTGGCAATACACGATGATCTCCGCTTCCGGGTCTGGCAGCTTGGCCGCGGCGTCCGTTGGAACCGTCTGAAGCGGGATCAACTGCGCACCGGGAAGCTGGCAGTAGGCAAACTCTTCGGGGTCACGCACGTCCACTAGGCGGACGGCGTCCCCCGCGGCCAGTCTTTGCTGCGTTTCCTGGACGCTGATTGCCAGAGGCGGCGCGTCGGCCATCGGACTAGTCC
Organism: uncultured Chthoniobacterales bacterium; assembly: GCA_964250955.1. Lineage (GTDB taxonomy): Bacteria > Verrucomicrobiota > Verrucomicrobiia > Chthoniobacterales > SZAS-18 > CAHJWO01. The sequence continues at coordinate 8,457 of CAXUIU010000135.1, forward strand.
GCCGCGATCGTCACCGGGGTGCCGACGGGGGTGTTGTTGAAGAAGTTCTGCGCCATGAAGTCAGGCATGCGGATGCAGCCGTGGCTGGCCGGCACGCCGGGCAGATAACCCGTGTGCATGCCAACGCCACCGTTCACGCGCAGGAAGTTGGGCATCGACGCCCCCAGGAACACGCTGCCGGGCGGGCGGGGGTCCTTGCCGTTCTCGACGTTGGCCTTGACCACGACGTTCTGGTCATTGGCGTCCACGTAGTCGCCGTACAGGCTGGAACGGTGGTCCTTGTCCTTTTGCTGAACCTTGAAGGAGCCAGTCGGCGTGTTGTAACCCTCGCGGCCGGTGGACACCTGCGAGACGCCCACCAACTGGTCGCCCTTGTAGTAGTATGCGCGCTGTTCGCCGAGGTGGATGTCAATGCGCGGCGCGCCGGGTACGCCGTCGCCGTCCCAGTACGACACGCTGTCGTTGGCCTGGGTGTGCTGGTTGTAGGCGACCTGGTTGCCGCGCAGGCCGTGCATGTACTCCGTGTTGCCGCCGAACCGGGCGTCGTCGTCGCCGCAGCCTGCCAGCACGCAGAGGGTCACGGGTAACAACAATAGACGCAGGGATTTAAGATTGAGCATAGAGAGAAGGAAGCCGGCGCGGAGACCGCGGAAAAACCGACGTACTCATACCGGAAAACCGCCGGAAGTCAACTCGCCAATTGCCGTCCCCGGCCGGTTCTGCTATCGGTGTGGGGCTTTTGCAGCCTTCTTTTTTCATGCCCACGTACGAATATTTTTGCACCAAGTGCGAGCAGCGTTTTGAAACCGTCCAGTCGATGAAGGACCCGCACTTCAAGGAGTGTCCGCAGGCGCTCTGCCGCCTGGCGGAATGGGGGCACGGCGAGGTCAAGCGCCAACTCGGCACGGGCGCGGGGTTGATCTTCAAGGGCAGCGGCTTCTACATCACCGACTACCGCAGCGAGAACTACAAGGAGGCGGCCAAAAAGGACGCGCCGGCCTCTGCTTCCGGTGGCGAAGGTGCGAAACCTGCTGACTCCGGGAAGGCGGGCAGCGCCCCGGCCGCCCCGGCCACGCCCGCCCCCGCGCCGAAGACCGAGG
>CAXUIU010000136.1:0-9555 GCA_964250955.1 uncultured Chthoniobacterales bacterium
TCTCTGCCCCGAGTTCCCCGCCCGCATCCAAATTCTCGACTGATGGCCCGCACCTACAAGCTCAACAAACCCGCCGTCGTCACCAACCACGCCGGCCGTCAGATCGATTACCCCGGCGAACTCAACGAGCAGCAGTGCGCCGCCGTCACCGCCGGGCCGGGGCCGATGCTCGTCATCGCCGGGGCGGGCTCGGGCAAGACCCGCACGCTGACCTACCGCGTCGCCTACCTGCTGGAAAACGGCGTCGAGCCGCAGAATATCCTCCTGCTCACCTTCACCAACAAGGCCGCCCGCGAGATGCTGGAGCGCGTCTCCAGCCTCCTGCCCGACAGCACCGACGGCCTCTGGGGCGGGACATTCCACTCCATCGGCAACAAGATCCTGCGCCGCCACGCCGAGTCGCTGGGCTGGCGGCGCGGGTTCTCCATCATGGACCGCGAGGACCAGGAGGACCTGATGAAGACCGTCATCGCCGCCGCCGGCATCGATCCGAAGGAAAAACGCTTCCCCAAGGCCGAGGTGTGTTCCGACATCTTCAGCATGGCGGTGAACACCAACCGCGCGATCTCCCACGTCGTTGACACGAAGTACCCGTACTTCCTCGACCAAGTCGAACAACTCACCAACGTCCACGCCCGCTACGAGGCCAAGAAGAAGGCCACGAACGTCATGGACTTCGACGACCTGCTCGAAAAGGCGCTCAAGCTCCTCAACGACCACGAGGAAGTCGCCAGCATCTACCAGCGGCAGTTCCAGTTCGTGCTCGTGGACGAGTACCAGGACACCAACCACATCCAGGCCGAGTTCGTGGACCGGCTCGCCGAGAAGCACCAGAACATCATGGTCGTCGGCGACGACGCGCAGAGCATCTACTCCTGGCGCGGCGCGGACGTGCAGAATATCATCCAGTTCCCGCGCCGCTATCCCAGCGCCCGCACCTACAAGATCGAGACCAACTACCGGTCCGTCCCCGAGATCCTCTCGGTCGCCAACGCCTCCATTGAGGCCAACGAACAGCAGTTCCCCAAGAACCTCACCTCCGCCCGCGAGACGCGCCAGGTCAAGCCCGCGCTCATCGAACTCAACGACAGCAACCAGCAGGGCCAGTTCGTCGTCCAGCGCATCCTCGAACTTCGCGACGAGGGCGTCGAACTCAACGAGATCGCCGTGCTCTACCGCGCGCACTTCCACGCGCTCGAACTCCAGATCGAGCTGACCCGCCACGGCGTCCCCTTCGCCATCACGAGCGGCCTGCGCTTCTTCGAGCAGGCGCACATCAAGGACGTGGCGGCGTTTTTGAAGTTCGCCTCCAACCACGCCGACGAGGTGGCCTTCAAGCGCATCGTGCGCTTGTTGCCCGGCATCGGCGGGGTCGCCGCCGACAAGATCTGGGCGCAGTTCGAGCAGGCCCTCGCCGGCCGCGATTCCATCGACTCCTTCGCCGACGCCTTCGCCCACGCCAAGGTCGGAGCCAAGAGCGAGAAGATGTGGAAGCAGTTCGTCCACACGCTCGAAGAAATCGCCCCCGGCGGGAAGCTGATCGCTCCATCCAGCGCCATCGAGAGCGTGGTCGAGGCCGTCTACGACGACTACGCGAAAACCAAGTTCCCCAACTACGACGTGCGCCGCGAAGAACTCAACGTGCTGGCCAACTACGCCCGCCAGTACGCCGACCCGGCGGAGTTCCTCTCGCAGCTGGCTCTCGTCACCGCGCTGGAGACCGAACAGGCCATCAACACCGGCAGCGAGTCGCGCGAAACCGAGCGCGTCACGCTCTCCAGCGTCCATCAGGCTAAAGGCCTGGAATGGCGCATCGTCTTCGTCATCAACCTGACGGAAGGCTCCTTCCCCGGCAACCGCTCGCTGGAAAGCCCAGCGGCCATCGAGGAGGAACGCCGCCTTTTCTACGTCGCCGTCACCCGGGCGTGCGACGAGCTTTACCTCACCTATCCGTACATGCGTTTGAACGCCGGCTACGGGGACATGTTCCAGCGTCCGTCACGCTTCCTGTTGGAGGTGCCGACCGAACTCGTCGAGAAGTGGGAGATCGAACGGGGTTTCTGAGGCAGGCAGACGGCTTGGTTTTCACCGGGCTGCCGAACGGCCGTTAGTGATAGCTCGCGGGGTGGCCTTTGCCCTCCGTGTTCATTCGTGCTGACCGTTAGCACGGAGAGTGTTCCATTCGACACTTCGTGCAGAGAGTCGCACCTTCAACAGATAATTTATAACAGTGTATCAACACGCAAATTACACTGTATAGATGAGACGGACATTGTTCCACGGCGTCGTGCTTGCAGGAAAGAACCTCGTCCTGCCGGCCCAGGCTCAAGCTCTGGCCAGTACGTCGGGGTAGCTGCCGAGCACTTTGCAAAAGCTGCACCGCTCCGCCAGCGCGGCCAGTGCACGCACGAGCGCGTCGTCCTGCCGGTGGCCTTCCACGTCGGCGAAGAACACGTATTCCCACGCCTTGCGCCTGGACGGGCGGCTCTCAATCTTGCTGAGGCTCACGCCGGCGCTTTGCAGCGGTTCCAGCGCGGCGAAGAGCGCGCCGGGCTGGTCGGAGACTCCGAACAGCAGCGAGGTCCGATCCCGGCCCGTCGGCGGGCAATCGTTCTGGCCGATGACCAGGAAGCGCGTGGCGTTGTCGGCTTGGTCCTGCACGGCGTCGGCGAGGATCGGCAGGCCGTGGAGTTCGGCCACCATGCGGCCGGCCAGCGCCGCCCCGTCCGCGGAACGTGCCGCCAGTTCGCCCGCGTCAGCGGTGCTGGCGACCTCGATCAACTCGGCGGTGGGCAGGTGCGAACGCAGCCAGCGGCGGCATTGTCCGAAAACGCCCGGGTGGCTGTAGACGCGCCGGATCTGTTCGCGGGGAACCTGCGCCATCAGATGATGCTCGACCGGCAGCGCCACCTGCGCGCAGATACGCAGTTCACTCTCGATGAACACGTCCAACGTGTGCGCGACCGCGCCCTCGGTGGAATTTTCCACCGGCACGACCCCGTAGTCCGCCCGGCCGCGTGCCACGGCGTCGAACACGTCGGCGATGCTCCCTTGGCTCAGGTAGCGCACGCTCGCGCCGAACTTCTCCCGCGCCGCCTGGTGCGTCCACGTCGCTTCGGGGCCGAAGTACGCGATGGCGAGGTCTTTCTCCAACGCCAGCGACGCCGACATGATCTCCCGCCAGATCGCCCGGAGACCGTCCGCGGGCAGCCGGCCGCCGAGCGTGGCGTTCTTGGCGGCGAGGGCCGTGAGGAGGGCTTCCTCGCGTTCGGGGGCGTAGATTTCGAGGCCCCGGGCTTTCTTGAACTCGCCGACGCCGTGGACGAGGTCGGCGCGTTCGTTGAGCAGGCGGATCAACGCGGTGTCCACCGCGTCGATACGGGCGCGCAGTTCATGGAGGTCCATCTCCGGCGAGGATACAAAGGAAAAAGCCTCTCGCAAAGGACGCAGAGGCCGCGAAGAAGAGGAAGCAGGGTTTAAGGAAGGATTTTTTCCTCCGTCCCTGCTTCTTCCTTCGCAGCCTCTGCGTCCTTTGCGAGAGGCTCTTCCTTGGCGAGCAGCGTCTGGCGCAGTTCGTCGAAGGCAGGCAGTTCGTTCACGTCCTTGAGCCGGAAATGCTCCAGGAAAAGCTGCGTCGTCGCGTAGAGCAGCGGACGGCCGGGGAGTTCGGCGCGGCCGGCGATGCGGACCAGCCCGCGGTCAAGGAGCGTCTGAACCACGCCGCCCGCGTCCACGCCGCGCACGGACTCCACCTCCGCGCGCGGCAGCGGCTGGCGGTAGGCGATGATGGCGAGCGTTTCCAGGGCGGGCGCGCTCAACCGTGCCGGGCGGCTTTCGGGGAAGAGCTGGCGCACCCACGGCGCACAGGCTGCGGCGCTGTTGAGCTGCCAGCCAGCGGCAGTTTCGGTCAGTTCGAAGGCGCGTTCGTCCTGCCGGTAGCGCGCTCCGAGCGCGGCGAGGGCGGCGAGGATTTCTTGTTCGCGCGCACGGGCCAGGAGCGCCGCAGCGGGTTCCTCCGTGAACTCGGCGGCCGACCGCAGCGCCGCGCGCATCTCGGAGACGGTCAGCGGCTTGGGGGAAGCGAACAAAAGGGCTTCGAGCACCTGCGACAACGTCATGCTTCCCCTTTACCGTAAATCAGAATCTCCTCAAACGCGTCCGCCTGCCGGACTTGGAGTTGCTTGAGGCGCACGAGTTCAAGGAGTGCGAGGAAGGTTACCACCATCTCCACCCGCGAGGCCGCCGACTCGAACAACGCCGAGAACGCCAGCGGCGCGCCCAGCGCCCCCGCCACGAGCCCGCGCAGCCGCTCGATCTTGTCGGCCACCGTGTAGTTTTCCTCGAAGATCACCGTGTGCCCGTCCTCGGTCCGGTCGCGGCGGAGTTCCTGCCGGCGCAGCATTCGCTGGAAGGCCCCCAGCAAGTCGAACACCCCCAAGTCTCCAAGCGCCAACGCCCCCGCCAGCGTGTCCTCGGCCTCGGTGCGCTCCGGCGGGCCGGATGGCGGACGGGCGAAGAGGTCCAGCCGGTTGATCTCGACGGCTTGGAGGTAGCCAGCCACGTCCTTGAACTTCTTATACTCGATCAACTGCCGGATCAGATCCCAGTGCGGGTCGTCCTCCTCGGCGCTGTCGTCACTGCCCTCGGGGCGCTGCTCGGGCGGAAGCAGGCGGCGGCTCTTCAGGTAAATGAGGTGCGCGGCCATGGCGATGAAGTCGCCCGCACGGTCGAGGTCTGGCTGCGCCACCGCGCCGAGGTAGGCAAGGTATTGGCTGATGAGGCGTTCCAAGGAAACATCGTAGAGTTCGACCTCCTCCTTGCGCACGAGGTAGAGCAGCAGGTCCAGCGGCCCCTCGAAGATGTCCAAACGCACCTGGTAGTCGGCGTCGGGAACTTCGGCGGGCGTTTTCATGGCGCGGACGCCAGTGTAGGCACACGCCGGCCGGTGGTCGAGGCCGATTCAGTGAACGTCATGGAACCCGCCAACCGCCTCGCGCACGAAAAATCCCCCTACCTGCTCCAACACGCGCACAACCCCGTCGCCTGGCAACCGTGGGGCGAGGAGGCGTTCGCGCGAGCCCGGGCGGAGGACAAGCCGATCTTCCTGTCCATCGGTTACTCGACCTGCCACTGGTGCCACGTCATGGCGCATGAATCCTTCGAGGACCCGCAGGCTGCCGCCGTGATGAACGAACTCTTCGTCAACATCAAGGTGGACCGTGAGGAACGCCCGGACGTGGACCGCGTCTACATGACGTTCGTGCAGGCGACGACGGGCAGCGGCGGCTGGCCGATGAGCGTGTGGCTCCAGCCTGACCTCAAGCCCATCGTCGGGGGCACTTACTTCCCGCCTGACGACCGCTACGGGAAGAGGGGCTTCGTGTCCGTATGTCGGACGGTGGCCGACGCTTGGACCAACCAGCGCGAGAAGGTCGTGGCGCAGGGCGAGCGCATCGTGGAGGCCCTGCGCGCGCACACGGAGGTCGAGGCTCCCGCCGTGACGACCGCCGACGACCGCCGGCCGGTTGCCGACGTGATGCGCGAGGCGCTCCGGCCGTACGCGTCGCGGTTTGATCCGGAGTACGGCGGGTTCGGGGAAGCGCCGAAGTTCCCCCGCCCCGCCGCGCTCGCACTCCTGGCGCGTCTGGCCAACCGGGAGGAACAGGCGCGCGCGATGTTACTCGCCACGCTCGACGGCATGGCGGCGGGCGGAATGCACGACCACCTGGGCGGCGGGTTTCACCGGTACTCGGTGGACCGCCTCTGGCACGTCCCGCACTTCGAGAAGATGCTCTACGACCAGGCGCAACTCGCCGTCGCGTACCTGGAGGCGTTCCAGATCACCGGCGACGAACGTCACGCCGCCATCGCGCGCGGCATCCTCGGGTACGTCTCGCGAGACCTCACTTCGCACGAGGGCGGGTTCTACTGCGCCGAGGATGCCGACAGCCTGCTTGCCGCCGGTCGGCCGGAACACGCCGAGGGCGCGTTCTACGTCTGGACGAAGGACGAGATCGAAGCGGCGTTGACGGAGGAAGAAGCGGCGCGGTTCAATGAGCACTACGGCGTACAGGCCGACGGCAACGCGCCCGAAGGCAGCGACCCGCAGGGGGAGTTCACTGGCAAAAACATCCTGTTTGCGACGACCGCCGAACGTGACCCCGCTTTGGACCTGGCTTGCCGCCAGCTCTTCGACCTTCGCGCTCAACGTCCCCGCCCCCATCTGGACGACAAGATTCTTACCGCTTGGAACGGACTTATGGTCTCCGCATACGCGCGGGCGTTCCAAGTCTTGGGAGATGCCGGCGATTTGCGAAGCGCGCAGCGAGCCGCGGCGTTCATCCGCGAGCACCTCTACCGCGAAGCCGACGGTGTGCTGCTGCGTTCTTACCGCGAAGGCAGCGGCACGGTGGAGGGTTTCGCCGATGACTACGCGTTCCTGATCCAAGGGCTGCTCGACCTCTACGAGGCTAACGGCGATGGGGCGCATCTCCAATGGGCTGTGCGGCTGCAATCAACGCAAGATGCGCTCTTCGCCGATCCGGCCGGCGGGTACTTCGGCACGAGCGCACGCGACCCGAGCGTCCTCCTGCGCCTGCGCGAGGACAACGACAACGCCGAACCGGCCGCCAGCAGCGTCGCCGCCCTCAACCTCGCCCGTCTCGCCGACCTCACCGGCCGTGATGCGTACCGCCGGCAGGCTGAGAGAACCGTCGCGGCCTTTGGCACCGCGCAGAACCCGCTCCGCGCCGCCCAAGCCATGCCGCTCATGCTCGGGGCGTTCGACTACCTCGCCGAGCCGCCGCGGCAGATTGTGGTCGTCGGTCCGCGCGAGCGCGACGATACCCGCGCGCTGCTCGCCGCCGTACATCGTCACTTCGTGCCGAACAAGGTCGTCCTCCTGGCCGACGGCGACGATGGTCTGCACGCGCTCGCGGAGGCGCATCCCTACCTGGCCCACGCCGCGATGTTAGAAGGCAAAGCCACGGCCTACCTGTGCGAAGGCGGCGCGTGTCAGTTGCCGACGACCGACCCGGCCGAACTCGCCCGCCGGTTGGCGAACCAAAACGGCGCGTAGAACACGGTGTAGAAAAGGACGGTCATCAACTCCAGCGTCAGGATGTACCACGGCCACGGCCCGAAGAAGTCCAGCAGCGAACCATGCGGCGGCTTGGCGGCGAGGTAGCCGAAGTTCGCGCCGTGCGCGCGGAACAACCAATTCACCGATCCCGCACAAACTAGGTACACCTGACTACATAGCCATACGCGCCACACCGCGCCGGGCTTTGGCCGCATCCCGAGGCCCCACGTCAGGAACAACACCGAAATGATGATCCCGCAGTGTCCCACGAAGAACGAGATGAACAGCGGGTTGAGCGGACTTTCCGTTGTATCCGGCGTCAGCACGGCCTGAAACGTCCCGCTCAGGCCCCACAGGTAGGCCAGCTCATACGGCAACTGCCGCCTGCCCACCAGCGCGACCATGACGGCGAATGACGCCCAATCGCACAGATGCATTGGCAGGGCGTTGGCCCAATAGGCGATCTTACCGACGTGCGCCGCCCAGATCAGCACGAACACGTGGTCGAGCAGCAGGATCGCCGCGAACGCAAGCGCCAACCCGCGCGCGAGCCCCGGGCGTTGTTCACGCCGCGTCAGCCGGCTCAGCGCGAACGGCAGCCCGACCGTGACGAACAGGATCGCCAGGTGCAACGCCCCGAACAGCGCAAACTTCCGTCCGGGTGCGTCGTCGGCCAGAAATGCAAACGGCATCTCAATACGGCCCGCGGATGTGCGCCGCGACGCTCTCGCGGTAGAACGCCTGGAGTTTGGCGTGCAGGTCAGCCGACAGCGGCGCGGCAGCCGACACGTCGGAGTTGGCGCTCGCCTGCTCCACGCGGCTGGCCCCGGGGATGATGACCGTCACGGCCTCGTGGTCCAAAATCCAGCGTTGCGACCACTCGGCCATCGGCTGGTCGTGCGGACCGATTTTGCGCAACTCGTCGACCAACTCCACGCCGGTCTCGAACGGGAGTCCCGCGAACGTCTCGCCGACGTTGAACTTCTGGCCGTCGCGGTTGTACGTGCGGTGGTCGTTCTCGGCGAACTTCGTCGTCTTGCACATCTTGCCGCTCAAGAGGCCGCTGGCGAGCGGCAGGCGCACGATGATGGCGACGTTCCGTTCCTTGGCGCGCGGCAGCACAAGGTCGGCGGGTTTTTGCCGGAAGAGGTTGAAGATGACCTGCAAGGAGGCCAACCCTTTCTGTTCCAAGCAAAGAAGGGCTTCGTCAACGGTCTCGACACTCGCCCCCCACGCCTTGATCTTGCCTTCCTGTTGCAGGTCGCGCAGCCAGCCGAACACCTCGCCGCGTTGCAAGACTTCCGTCGGCACGCAGTGGAGCTGCGTCAGGTCGAGGGCCTCCACGCCGAGACGCTTGAGCGAGGCTTCGGTCGCCGCGCGCAAGCCGGCGGCGGTGTACTTGTCGGGGAACAGCGCGCCGGTGCGGCCGAGTTTTGTCGCCACGAAGAGATTACCGCCGTGCCGGTCCTTGAGGAAGTTGCCGATGAGTTCCTCGCTGCGCCCGTTGCCGTACACGTCGGCCGTGTCGAAGAACGTCGTGCCCGCCTCCGCCGCGGCGTCGAGGATGCGGAAGGCCGTGCGGTCGTCGAGGTCGCCCCAGTCCGAGCCGCCGAGTTGCCAGCAGCCGAGGCCGACTTCGGAGACTTGGCGGCCGGTATCGTTGAAAATGCGTTTTTTCATAGGAAAGAGAAGATGGTTATCGCTCAATATCGTAGCACCTTGGCAAAGAACTGCCGGCTCGCCTCTGCGCGCGGTGCGTCGAACACTTCGGCCGCCGGCCCGGATTCCACAATGCGACCGTCCGCGAGGAGAGCCACCTGATCAGCCACGCGCCGGGCAAAACCCATCTCGTGCGTGACGAGCACGAAGTCACGGCCTTCGTCGCGCAGAAGCTCGATGATCTCCAGGACACCGTCGGTCATCTCGGGGTCGAGCGCGCTGGTGGGTTCGTCGAAAAAGAGCAGCCGCGGTTTGATGGCGATGGCCCGCGCGATGGCGACGCGCTGACGTTGGCCGCCGGAGAGTTCCGCCGGGCGCTTGGCTGCGTGCGGCTCTAGCCGGAATCGGTGCAGCGCCGCCATCGCCGCGTTGCGCGCGTCGGCGGGCGACAGCCCATGAACCTTTTCTAATGGCAACGTGACATTTTGCAAAGCCGAGAGGTGGGGGAACAGGTTGTACGCCTGAAACACCGTGCCGACCGTACGCCGATGCCGCCGGAGCGCATCCTCGCGGCCGTAATTCACCGGCTCGCCGTCGATCTCCACGCGGCAACCCGTCTCGGAGTCAGGATATTCCAGACCAGCGAGGACCCGCAGGAGCGTGGACTTGCCTCCGCCGGATGGGCCGACGAGCACGAGCGTCTGCACGGCGTCGAACCGCAACGCGATGCCGTCGAGAACGCGGTGGTTGCCCGCGAAGGTCTTGTAGAGGTTTTCGACGTGAAGCTGCATGTGGCGCGCGTTTACCCTTGTGAC
>CAXUIU010000137.1:0-5883 GCA_964250955.1 uncultured Chthoniobacterales bacterium
TGATCGAGTCCCCGAGGTTGGTCCAGAACGAGTGAGAGGCTGGGTTAGGTAGTACAGGTATCAGTTTTGATGGTTGGGGCAAGCTCTTGGCGTGAGACGCTGGTGGGTGTGCGGTAGCCGATGCCGCCGTGGGGGCGCACGTCGTTGTAGTGGCGTCGGTAGTCCTCGATGACCACGCGCGCTTCGGCCACGCTGAGCATGAGTTCGCGCTCCAAGCACTCGTCACGCAGCGAGCCGTGGAAGCTCTCCACGTGCCCGTTCTGCCAAGGACTAGCCGGCTCGATGTAGAGCGTCTTGATGTTTCGCTGTGCTAGCCAGCGTTGCAGCGTGCGGGCGACGAACTCACTGCCGTTGTCGCTGCGGAGGTGAGCAGGTGCCCCTCGCTGGGTAACCAAGCGTTCCATGACGGCGATGAGGTCTGCTGCAGTGAGTTGGCGGGCGACGTGGAGCGCGATGCACTCGCGGCTGTACTCATCGATGATCGAGAGGACACGCAACTTGCCGCCTTGGTCGGTGCGGTCGCTGATAAAATCCCAACTCCAAACGTGGTTGATACCCTGCGCCTTGGTCGGGATCGTGCCAGTAGAGTGGCCTCTTCGTCGGGGACGTTTCGTCCATCGTTTAACCCGCAACCCGTGTTCGCGCCGGATGCGCTGCACGAGCTTGCGCCCGGCTTGCCAGCCCTCGCGGCGTAGAAGGTAGGTCAGCTTGCGGTAGCCCAGGCGTGGGTACTGGTGGGAGAACGCTTCGATTTGCTGATGAAGTCGCAGGAGCCACTCGGAAGGTTGCTTTGCTGGATGACGATGACTTGAACGGTGTAGCCCCAAGTACCGGCAAGCCCTTCGCTGCGAGCAAAGTCCCTCCGCCGTCACGCCTTGGACCGCTCGCCGTTTGTGCGAAGGGCTCACCATTTTTTTGCGTTCACCGCCTCCAAGACGCGGATCTTCAAAAGGCTGTCAGCGAGCATCTTTTTGAGCTCACCGTTTTCTTTTTCCAGTTCCCGGTATCTGCGCGCGTCCTTCAAGTCCATCCCGTTGTACTTCTTCCTCCAGCGATAGAAGCTCGCGGCGGCGATGTTGTGGGCGCGACAGACGCTTTCGATGCTCTTGCCGTTGTCGGCTTCACGCAGGATGCGGATGATCTCCTCGGTCGTGTGTCTTTTCTGCTTCATGGTCGGTTCCTATCCTTTCGGGTTGGAACCTCTCACTCAACTTGGACCAGTTGCAGGGGCCTCAATCACTTCGATGATCCCGCAAGGGAGATGCTCTCGGTGTGCGCGATCAGGTCGATCTTCCCGGGATGAGAATAGAACCTCCGGGACATGCCGAGTTTTCGGAAAAGGGCGCGGTATTCAGCGATCCTCTCTGGCGTGACCCCGACTGATGTAGGATAGGCTAGATCGGTCCAGTTAGCATCTACTCGGTGCAGGCCGCCGTCGTGAACGATCATGGCCCGCAAATTCTCGAACTCTTCACGATAGTCTTGGAAGTTCTTGGTGAGCTTGAAGTTTTTTGGCTCCGGTTGGCAACCAACCACCATCAAAGCGAATGCGCAGGTTAAAGCAAGGCGGGTGGCTCGCATGGACGAGGGATTTTGGGTTCCACGGTCGCTAGGCATTGTCCCGAATCTTGTGGATGGCTTGCACCTGAACCTTGTCATTAGGCTGGATTCTAAGATCACATCATACCCTCTGTGAACTGGGGGTTCAGGAGGAACCGCTGGCAACAAGCCGTGTAGATACACTTGCAGTTTGCGGCGAGAGATCCATTCAGGTCGATGCACGCTTACCCGCTCCCAAGGCTGATGCGCTGCATCCTCAATTTCCCGTCGCTTCAGATCAAGCAGCATGACACCCCGCCGGGCGAGCAAAAAGAAGGTGAGCGTGAGGACGGCGATGACCACGTAGGCAGCGGTGGGCGAAGCCATCGCCTCGCGCGACCCAAGCGCCAGCCACGCGCCGCCAAAGGCGAAGAAAAACATGGCACCAAAGCCCAGTCCGCGTTTTCAAAGAAAGATCACCCGTCAGCAGGAATCCTGGTGCCAACCACCGCCAGTCGAGCGGTGCCCGCGCACCGATTGGACGCTCTCGTCGAGCGTGTGCCTGGCAAGATGGCGGTGGTGGCAAAGGTCCGTTGGTGACACTCCCAACCCGCCGGAGGCCACCGACGCAGCAAAGGACCGTTTTTTGGCGCAGATCCATGCAGCACTGCCGGGGAACGTCTTGAGCGTGGACGATTGCCTTGCTGCTGGTGGCCAGACGTTCCTTGCCTTTGCCAGCGTGGATGCCAGCCTGCTCAAAGCGCGGTGTAGCCGCCGTCAGCCATCACGAGCGCGCCGCTGATGAAGCTCGCGGCGGGTGACGCTAGGAAGCCAATCACTTCGGCAATCTCAGCGGGCTGTGCCACGCGGCCCAGCGCATGGACGTGGCCGTAGCTAGCGAGGGTCTGGCGGCTGTCTTCTACGATGCCTTCCAGGATGTCGGTTTCCACGACGCCGGGTGCCACGGCGTTTGCCCGGATGCCCTGGCCGCCGAACTCCACGGCGATGACCTTGGTCAACTGCGTGATGGCTCCCTTGCTGGCGGCGTACACCGCCGTTTCCTTCAGGCCGACGGCCGCCACGATGGAAACGACGTTGACAATCACCCCGCGCTCGCCCCGGGCGTCGGGTGCGCGGCCGGTCATGATACGCAGTGCCTCTCGCGAGAACAGGAACGTGCCCCGCGCGTTGACGGCCATGATAGTGTCCCAATCCTCGGCACTCATCGCAAGCAAGGGTTTGTTCATCGTGCGCCCGGCGTTGTTGACCAGGATGTCCAGCGTGCCGAAGCGTTCCAAAGCCAGCGCCACCGCACCCCGCGCCGTGTCCTCCTGGCGGTTGTCGCCTTGGAAAACAGCGATGTCCGCCGACGCCAGACTTTTGACTTCATCCAAGAGGTCGGCGGCCACGATGCGCGCGCCGCGCTCGCGCAGGACGCGGACGGTTTCCCGGCCGATCCCGCGCGCTGCCCCGGTAACGAGGGCCACTTTGCCGCTCAGATCCCAACTGGGTGGTGTTTCCATGGTTTGCTCAAGGTGAGGAGGCTCCACCGGCTAGGCTCCGGCCGGGAAGTCGGTTCCGACCGTCGTCGTTTCCCAACGCCGCATCTCGGCGGTCACAGCGTCCAGCTTGGCGCGGGTGCGCCCGAGCGCGTCCGAGCCGAGCAGCAGGTGCAGGGGCGGCTTTTCTGCCTGGACCGCGTCGAGGATCGCTTCGGCGGCGCGTGCCGGGTCCCCGGTCTGCTTGCCCGCGGTGGCGTCGAGGTGCCCCAGCGCCTTGCCCACGGTTTCGCTATACGCCGCGATCTTCGACACACTGCGCCGGATCGCACGCTCGGAGAGAAACGCGGTGCGGAAACCGCCCGGGGCCACCGCCGTCACCCGGATGCCGAGCGGACCCACTTCCTGGACGAGGCTGATCGAGAGGCCCTCCAGCGCCGACTTGGCGGCGGCATAGAGACCCGAACTGGCCATCGGTGCGCGACCGGCGATGGAAGTGACGTTGACGATATGACCGGCTCCTTGCGCCCGCAGGAACGGCAGCGCGGCCTGGATGATCTGCAAGGGACCAAAGAAGTTGACGGCGAAGACGTGGGCCGCTTCCTCGCCGGTGGCTTCCTCCACGCTGCCGAGCAGCCCGTAGCCCGCGTTGTTGACCACGACATCAAGCCGGCCGTGCAAGGCTTGGGCCTGCGCGACGACGCGGTGGATTGCTTTGGTGTCGGTCATTTCCAAGGCCAGGACGTGCAGCTTGCCGTCCACCGCCGTGAGGTCCGCGCGGCCGTGGCGCGTCGTTCCAACCACGCTACCGCCTTTGTCGAGCACCGCCCGGGCGAGTGCGCGGCCCAGGCCGCTGGAGACGCCGGTGATCAGCCAGACCTGATCCTGGATGTTTTTCATGAACCGACGCTACCGGACCTTTCCCGGTTCGCTCTCGTGTGGTTGCGCGGCCCATCGCCGGCTTGCGCGGAAGCGCTTCAATCCCGCTGGCGGTAGGCACTGGGAGTGACTCCCTCCTGCCGCTGGAAGGCATGGGCGAAGTGACTCGGGTTGGTGTAGCCCACCTCCAGTCCGATCTCGATCATGCTCCTGGCCGTCTCGCGCAGCAAACGGCGGGCGTGGGTCATGCGCAGACGGGCCAGGTACTGCGTCAGGGAAAAGCCGGTCGTCTGCTTGAAGAGCCGGGAGAGATGGGACGGGCTGTACCCGGCTTCCTGTGCCAAGCGTGCCAGCGGCAGGTCTTCGGCGAGGTGCGCTTCCAGCAAGGTCGTCACCTTGCGCAGCCGGAACGCCGGCAGCCCGCCGCGCCGCTGCTCTCGGGGACCGTCCGGCGCTGGGTAGGTGCGCACGAGGTGGACGGCGAGACTTTGCGCGATGCCTTGCACGAAAAGCGCACTGGGAGTCGCGCGCCGGATCAACTCATCCCGCAGGCGCTCCAGCAGCATGGCAAGGAAGGGATCGCGCTCCCCAAACACCTCGCGCAACGGCGGGTTTTGTGTGTGGACGCCCCGCACGTCTTTGCCGGCACGGGCGAGGAGGGGCAATCCGAGGTAGGCGTGCAGCGTTTCCAGGCTCACCGGACCCACCACCTGCCAGCGCAGTTCGTAGGGCGCGGGCGTTGTGGTCAGGAAAAACTCTCCGGCGCTGACCCTCCGGCCCGTCCAGACGCCGCCGAACTCGCGCTCTTCCACGAATGCGCTGCCGGCCAGGATCAGCACGACGAGCGGCTCGGCGACCGCCGGCACCACCAGCGAGGCTTCCGTGCGCCGCCGCTGGTAAACTTCGACCAGCACGTCGGCCCAAGCCGGCCCGGTGCCGGCGGCCAACAGGGTGCCTGGCACGTGCTGACCGAAGAACTCCGCCGAAGTTTTCGCGGGAGAGGCCATCTGTAGGTGCAAAATAACCATGCGGCGGCCTCCTCTCCACGCAAATGCTCTTTACCGTTCCCCGGCTTCAGGTGCCGGAAGCGTGCCGCAAAACCTCGTTTAGTGATCTTCCGACGGGAGGTGGGATCGACGCCCAGCAAATACCGTGGCCTTCCTTGAGCGCCGCAGGCTAACCGGCGGCGTACACGCGGGATTCCCGTCGCCCACTTTCCCGCAAAATCCCGACAGGTTGAGCAATCCGGCAGGAGCGGACTTGCCGCACCCGCGGCAGGGTGGCGCATGACCAATCCTCAATCCAAGAACGCGCCGGGTGACTTCCAGGACAAGGTGGCCATCGTCACCGGCGCCGCTAGCGGGATCGGCCTGGCCACGGTCAACCTCTCGTGGCACGGGGAGCCTCGGTCATCGCCCAGGACATCAACCCGGCGGTCCACGAGGTTTTCCAGGGCCACGAGCGGGTGGTCCCCTTTGTCGCCGACGTGTCCAGGGAACAAGCCGCCAGGGACGTGGTGGCCCTGGCCACCGGGCGCTTCGGCCGCCTAGATATCCTGGTCAACAACGCGGCGAGCATCGTCTACAGGCCGACGGTCGAGACGACGCTGGCAGAGTGGGAGTCCATCATGGGCGTCACGGCCACGGGCGTGTTCCTGCACACCCGCGAGGCGCTCAAGGCGATGATCCCCAACCGGAGTGGTGCCATCGTCAACGTCGGCTCCTACGCCTGCTACCAGACCTTTCCGGGCATCGTCGCCTACGCCGCCGCCAAGGGCGCGCTGGCCCAGATCACCCGCACGACCGCCCTGGAGGCCATCGAACACGGGGTGCGCGTCAACGCGGTGGGCTCGGGCGACGTGGTCACCAACCTGCTCAACACCTTTCGGGAGGACGGCCGCGAGTTCTTGGCGGACCACGGCGCCAAAGCCCCGATCAAGCGCGCCGCCCGGCCGGAGGAGATCGCC
>CAXUIU010000137.1:5983-9502 GCA_964250955.1 uncultured Chthoniobacterales bacterium
GATCGCCTTCCTGGCCTCGGAGAAGGCGAGCTTCCTGGTCGGTTCGGTCGTGATGGCCGACGGCGGCATGAGCGTGGCCATCCAATGAGGCAGCAACAAGCAACCTATTCCCATGACAGACCAACCATCCAAAGTCGTTTTGATCACCGGGGCCAGCAGCGGGATCGGTGAAGCCACCGCGCGTCTGCTCGCCAAAACAGGCGCTACCGTCCTGCTGGGAGCCCGCCGAATGGACCGGTTGGAAAAGATCGCCACCGAGTTGCGCGCGGGCGGAGGAACCGTGGAGTACCGCGCCTTGGATGTCACCGACCTGGAGAACGTCCGGGCCTTTGCCGCCTTCGCCCGCGAGCGGTTCGGGCGCATCGACGTGCTCGTCAACAACGCCGGGGTAATGCCGCTTTCCCGGCTGGAGGAACTGCGAACCGACGAATGGCAGCGGATGCTGGACGTGAACATTGGCGGCGTGCTCCACGGCATCGCGGCGGTGTTGCCAACGATGCGCGAGCAAGGTGGCGGTCACATCGTCAACCTTTCCTCCATCGGCGGACACGCCGTGCACCCGACCGCCGCCGTGTACAGCGCCACCAAGTTCGCGGTCATCGCCCTCTCGGAAGGGCTGCGTCTGGAGATGGCCGGGCAAAATATCCGTGTCACCGTCATCTCGCCCGGCGTGACGGAATCAGAGCTGGCCGACAGCATCAGCGACGAGCATGCCCGTAGCGCCATGCAGGCGTTCCGCCAAGGGGCGATCCCCGCGGAAGCCGTTGCCCGGGCCATCGCCTACGCGCTGGAGCAGCCTCCGGAGGTCAGCGTCAGCGAGGTGATCGTACGACCGACCGACAGCCCTTACTGAATCGCCAGCAACCCCGGTTTCCTCGCGCGCCACGGCACCACAGAACACCGTGGCGGAAGACGAGCCTCCCCGTTGTCTAGCGGCTCCTTTGTGAGGGCCGATGATAGCGTGAGCATAGTCATCCGATGAAGCAGAAGACAACCAGTGGCAAAGCCGACCGCGACGTCCATCAGACTGGTGGCAGCTGAGCCGCAAACCATCGTTTTTTGACCTAGCCAGCGAAGAGTAAGGCTGCCGTTGATCACTCACCTTCGCGCGCTCCCTTGTCGACCGCGGAACTCCGGCCGGGAGCAATCCCGACTGCCTCGGTGGCGGGGATGGACACCCGGAGTGCTTCCGTGTGCAGCAGCCGCGCGAACGTCTCCGCTTGAACGTTCGGCGGCAACGCGGGTGATCCCAAGACCACCACCGAGGAGTCCAGCGCTGGGCAAAACGGGCGGCTCACCAGGGCCGCGGGCATCATGTTCAGAACGCCTTCGGTGAGAACCGCCACGCCTCCGCAGGCTTCCAAGATGGCGAAGAGAGTGGCCACCCCGTCGGCACTCTGCGAGACCAGGCGAGGTCGGACTCCGAAGGGCTGGAGGATGGTCCGCAGACGTGGCGCGTACTCCGGGAAATCGGCCTGTCCCAGGCCATGCAGCGGCTGTCCACGCAACTGCGCCGGATCAATCTTCGCTTGTCCTGCCAGTGGGTGATTGCGCGGCAGGATCAGCAGGGGAGACAACCGTCGCAACTCCATCCACTGGAACTCCGGCAAACAACCTTCCAAGCCCTGGGCTAGGATGATCATGTCCAGCCTGTCGTCGTTCACTAGCTTGCCCATCTCTCGTGGCGTCGAGTCAAAGAGTTCCAGGCGTACCCGTGGTGCGGCGGCCTGGAAACGCTGGATCGCCCGCGGCAAGATACCAGCGACGAGTGACGCCACGTAGGCAACCCGCAACACGGCACTATCCGTCGGGGGCCGCACCCGCCGGACGGCCTGGTCCGCGCGAGCGAGCAAGTCACGGGCTTCCTCGTAAAACAACTCTCCTGCCGCCGTCAGCGACACCGTGTTGTTGGTCCTTCGCAGGAGCGCCGTCCCGAGTTCCTCTTCCAAGTTTTGCACCTGTCGGCTGACGGCGGGCTGCGTCAAATGCAGGAAGCTGGCTGCCCGGCTGAAGCTGCCGTGAGCGGCCACGCTGGCAAAGTATCGCAACTGCCGCAGTTCCATGCTTACAGAGTAACTATTACAAAAAGTATGGACAACCCCAAAAACTTGGCATTGGTGGCGTGGCGGGAGTCAGCCTGAAGGTTCGTCACCAACAACTGCCATCCTCTGCCGTCTTCTTCCCGTTCTCAGGCTACCCGCCTCTTTGGTGCGTTGGCAGGCAACGCGGATGTCAAACTCCTTCCCTGAAGATCCTCTCCGATCACCTCACGCCGACCATCCACCCAAACACCCAAGAGAAAACCATGAGCAACGAAAGCACCATCCCCGCCCTCGTGTCCAAGGCGACCTACCATCTTCACACCGACGATGTCGCTGCCTTCAAGCCCATCGCCATCCGCGTGGCGCAAGCAGCCAAGGAACAAGCGGGCTGCCTTTTCTTCGACCCGGCACAGGACCTGGCGAACCCGACCTTGGTCCACCTCATCGAAGGCTGGGCCAGTCACGAGACGGTCGCGGCGTTTGCGGCTTCCAACGGCTTCCAGGCTCTCCTCCAGGAGGCGATGGCGCTCCGTATCCTCGACCGTTCTGTCTCGGTGTACCTCGTCTCGGGCGTGGAAAACCCGCCGATGCCTTCCTGAAAAGACGGTCAGGGACCATCAGGAAGATGTCTTGGGAGGGGGGCTGACCTCGCGCTCAAGCTGGCCATCTACACGCCGGGTTGATAGGCTTTGTTCGCTAGCTGCCGCCGGCGGCAACGAGTGCCACGACTTTTTACCTCAAAAAGCCCCCCGTGGATAGGGGACCCCATCCTTCCAGAACTGAGTGTGGTAAAGGACCGTATTTTGGCATTAGCTGACTCGACCGCTTTTCTGTCGCGGACGCGCTGGGCTTCTGTACGCACAGCCTGCCGACGACAGCAGCAGCCACCAACGCGCTCAACCACGAGACCGATATCGCCAAGGTACGGAAGTGGCTTGGACGCACCAACCTCGTCATCACCTGCCTCCATGCCCAGCGATTCATCCAGCCGGAAGATCGCCTGACTTCCCAGTTGGTTTGCTGACAGATGCCAGCTTTAGCAACGGCTACCGAACGCGTAGAGACCAAGAGCGTTTGATGAAGCGCACAATGAGGCAACGAGTGGTGGACGGATTGAACTCTGTCTTCAGACAAGTTGCGCCGCGTAGTCGTTGCCCAGGTTCCGCATCACCGTGTGCACATGGACCTTGTACCCGCCCTGGTTCCCCTGCGGCGCGTGTTCGATGAGCAGGTTCGGGCCGTGGACCCGGAAGTACGCCCCGCCTTCCTGGCCCGGCTCGCGCGTCGTCGGCCCGCTCCAAGCAAACCGCGTCTCTGGCAGCAAGCGGTGGAGCTCGTCCAGCCACGCGGCGGTGTGGGCAGTGTTGAGCACGCCAGCCCACTCGCCGATGAGGCTCAGCAAGGCCGCTTGCTGCCCCTCGCTCAGGTCGGACGCGGGCACTCCTGCCGGTGCCAGCTTCGCATCAGGACGGCCGGG
>CAXUIU010000138.1:0-9398 GCA_964250955.1 uncultured Chthoniobacterales bacterium
ATCGCGCCCCGCTCCCGGCCGGCGCGGCCGGCGACCGCCGTGCGCGTGCCCAAAAACCCTGCGCCCCGCCCGGCCCAGGTGTCCGTCCTCGAAGGCAAGTTCGCCGCGCTTCAAGACCCGCATGAGCTTCTCAGTTTGATTCGCACCGAGGCCATTTTGCGACGTGCCCAGCGGCTCTCGGGCGCGGGCGACGCGCAACGCCAGACGATCCGGCTGTTGAGCGTTTTCATGCTCTTCGCGCTTCTGGTCGCCGCCGTGGGTGCCATGTGGTGGCTGCAAACTTCCCTCCAGGGCAGCCACCGCACGCACCATCCCGCGCCGGCTCCTGAGATTCAACCCAGGTAGGGGCCACTCTACCTGTGCCCCGCCAGTTCCCACCGTGGGAACGCCGCCCATGAGCGCCCCGCAAGTCGAGAAGTTCCAGCGCACGATGAGGTTCAACCCGGAGGGTTTCCGCCGGGGGGACACGTTCATGGAGTTGACGCTCGCGCAGCTTCAGAAGATGGCCGACGCCTTCGACCTGGGCCGCGTCATCCAGATGGACCGACCGCTGACGACCCAGTGCAACACGACCGACCCCTTCCGCACCGGACGCGGGACGTTCCTCCTGCGCGCCCGCCACGGCGAGGAGTACGGCGCGCGGGTCGAGTACCTGCACTACGTCATCGACTACCTGTGCGCGCATGGGTTCCCGGCGGCGCCCGTGATGCGTTCGCGCGAGGGTAAAAGCTGGACGACCTGGGGCGAGCGCATCGTGGAGATCCACGGCTTCATCGCGCACGACCCCGGCGTCCACCGCGACTGGCGGCGCATGTACGCCGCGGCCACGGCGCTCGGCGACCTGCACCGCATCCTTGCCCGCGCGACCGTCGGCAAGACGCCCGTGCCCCCCGAGATGCGCAACGACATCACCCCCGAGCAAACCTGGACGCTGCTTGACGAGGGCGAGGCCACGCTGGGCAGCCTCTACGCGCGACCCGACGCCCGCACGCAGGAGGCCATCGAGGTCTGCCGCCGCGCCCGCGAGGTGCTGGAGCCCATGCTGCGCGACTACCCGCGCCTCATCGGCAGTCTGCCGTGGATGACCGTGCACGGTGACTTTCATTTTTGGAACGTGCTGTATCGCGCCGACCAGATCGCGGCCGTGGTGGACTATGATTTCGTGCAGGAGCGCGAACGCCTCTTTGACATCGCCTACGCGCTGCAAAACGTCGTCGGCCACCTGCGCAACGTCCACGTCTCGCGCCTGCGTGGCTGGGCGGACCTGAAGTGGGACCACTGCCGCCTGTGGGTCGACCACTACGACGAGGCCGCCCCGCGCCCCCTCACCCGCGAGGAACGCCGCTGGCTGCCGACCGAGATCCTGCGGGTCTTCCTGGTGGGCATCGCCACCAGCGTGCTCCAGGACGACCCGGTGGAACTGATCCTCAAGCACGGGCAGGACTTGGAGATGTTCGTGTGGATCAGCGAGCAGAGCGAGTTGTTCCTGTAAGAGGGCGGCCGGACCGTCGTTGCGGTGCCGCTGGAGGCGGCGTTGCGGGTTGCGATGTGCCCTGCGGGCACGTTGTCGGAAGCGAAAGGCAAGTTCCTGCTGCCAACGTCGCCGTCAGGCGCTACCGCAACCGCTCCTCAGGCGCTACCGCAACCGCTCCAAAAACTTTTTCCGTCTTTTTCGTCGTTTCCTCTGAGTTGGTCACACTTTTTGCTCTTAGAGAAAGTCATGCCGAAAGCACCCAGTTCCGTCGTCGGGATCGACCTCGGGCAACACGCGCTCAAAGCCGTTCACCTCCTGCGCAAGGGCACCAACCGCGTCGCCGTCGGCGGATTCGCCACGCGCGGGGTCGGCTTGGGCGACGGCCCCCTGACCGCCGACACCCTTTCCCACCACCTCAAGCTGCTCCTGCGCGACCTCGGCGCGTCCAGCAAGGCGTGCGTGGCGGCCGTTTCCAGCCCCGAGATGCTTCTGCGCATCATCGAACAACCGACCACTCCCACCCACCTGTTGCGCGACGCCCTGCGTCTCAACGGGCTGACGCTGCTCAACCAGGACGTGCGCAACTATGTGCTCGACTGCGACGGGATTGCCGTCGCCCCCGGCCACGCCCCGGCCGCCACCGCCAACGGCCGGCCGGCCTCGCGCTACCTCGTCGGCGGCCTACCGCGCGAGGAGGTCACCCGCGTCAGCGAGGCGTTCGGCAAGAACCGCACGGGCCTCGACCGGCTCCAGCTCGCGCCGGTGTGCAACTACAACGCGTTCGAGTTCAGCCACGGCGACGTGTTCGCCCGCGAGGCGTTCGTGCTCGTGGACATCGGCCGCATGGAGACGCGCGTCATGGTCGGGGCCAAGCGCGAACTGGTGCTCGTGCGCATCATCGACTACGGCGGCGATCATTTCCTGAACGCCATTACGGCCGAGGGCGGCATCGACCGCGAGTCGGCCATGACGCTCATCGAGCAGAATGACCCCGGCATGGTCGAGGCGGGCCGGATCTCGTTGTCCCAACTCGCCCGCGAACTGCGCTCGTCCATCGGCTTCTTCGAGGGCCAGCGCGAGGAGGCCATCGGCCGGGTGTACTTCTCGGGCGGGCTGGTGCGCGCGCTCATGCCCTTGCAGATCCTCAGCGACGAACTGGAGATCGCCTGCGACACCTGGGACCCGTTCCAGACGTGCAGCATCGACCTGCCCAAGGCGCAGGCGGCGGCCTTCGACGCCGAGCGCACGCACCTCAACATCGCCGCCGGGGCCGCGCTCGACGTGCTCCTGCCGCCGAGCACACGTACCGCCGCCGATGCGACGGACGACACGACCGAGCCCGTCGCCGTGCCCGCCACCGACCGTACCCACGCCGCCACGCCCGCGATGGTCTGACCAAGGCAGAAGGTAGAAGGATGAAAACCCGAACACCGAAAAAGAACCCGCCCGCCGGGAGTGTTCGCGTCGTCCGCCTGCTGGCTCCCGCCATTTCCCGTCCCCTGCCGCCCGCCTTCTACCTTTTACCTTCTACCTTCTACCTTTTTCTCCCATGCCCCTGACGATCAACCTCCTGCACGAGGAGCAGTTCCTGGTTCAGCAACGCAAGCGCGACCCACTCAAGTTGGGTTTCTACGCACTGGGCGCGGTGGCGATGCTGTTCTTCCTCTACTACGCGTACCGCTACGCTTCCAACGGTTCCCAGCGCGGTGCCCTGCGCGCCCGCCAGGTCGAGTGGGCCAAAGAGGAACCCAAAGCCAAGGCCGCGGCGGCGCGCGAGGCCGAACTCACCACCAAGCTCCAGATGGCTGACGCCGTCGGCAAACGCATGGAGAACCGCTTCTACTGGGCGCCCCTGCTCGACGTGCTCTTCAGGACCGTGCCGCCCAACGTGCAGATCGTGAGCCTGACGGGCTCCAACGAGCCGAAGGCCGACAAGATCAGCGTGCTGGTGGAGGGCGTCGTGGCCGGCGAGGTGCCGCGCATCGCCGCCGACCAGTTCCGCACGCTGCTCAACGAGCGCGTCGCCAAGCAGTACCCGGGCGCGGCGAGTTCCTTCCGTGGCCTGGACGACACCGCTTCGACCGTCAACGTCGCTGGCCGCACGCTGCCGACGGCGCGCTTCACCATCGAGGTCGTTTTCAACAAGCCCCACGCGCAGGCCGCCGACTCGCCCGCCCCTGAGGCACCCCGCCGCAAGAAATCTTGACCTCTCCCGCCGCATGAAAAAATTCACCAAGGACCAGCTTCAAAAGATCATCCTCAGCTCGCTGATGATGCTCGGCCTGATCTACTGCTATTTCACCTTCCTGATCGCTGCGCTCAACAAG
The DNA here is from genome assembly GCA_964250955.1 of uncultured Chthoniobacterales bacterium. Classification (GTDB taxonomy): domain Bacteria; phylum Verrucomicrobiota; class Verrucomicrobiia; order Chthoniobacterales; family SZAS-18; genus CAHJWO01. The sequence continues at coordinate 3,802 of CAXUIU010000138.1, forward strand.
TCCGACGTCGACACGGCGAACACCATCGACAAGCTCGACAAGCAGATCGCCGCGGCCAAGAGCAACGTCAAGCGCAGCGCCAGCGTGGAGGAGCAGGCGCGTTCGTCCGAGGAACTGCTCGCCCAGGTCAGCGACATGGTGCCCGACGGTGCGCCCATCGCGTGGTTCCCGCCGCGCATGAACACGTTCTTCACGCGCCACGGCGTCAAGGGCGTGGCCGTGCGCAGCGCCGGCATCGACGCCACGACCGATCCGGTGATGAAGGACTTCCGCAACGCCAACTGGACCGTGGACATCCCGCAGGTCGGCTCGACGGCCCTGGGCATCACCCTGGCCGGACTCGAAAACGAAGAGAAGCTGCTAGAAATCACCAAGCTGCAAGTGACCTCCCAGGTCGACGCCCCGGAAAAGCAGCGCGTTTCGCTCAACCTCCTGACCCTGCTCAAATGATCGCCTCTTCCTGCCGCCGCCATCTCCTGCCCACGTACGCCGTCGCGGCATTCTGCGCGACCCTCCTCGCCGCGCGCGCCGACGCGCAGGCGCCCGCCAGCGTTTCCGGCAAGGAGTACGCGCTCAAAAACGTCTCGTCCTTCAACGCGCCGCCAACCGAGAGCCGCAACCCGTTCTGGCCCATCGGCTGGGTGCCAACCGCGCCCGTGCCGGTGGCGGCTCAGAACGTCGCGCCGGTGGTGGAGGTGCGGGCGGACCAGTTCACGGTCACGTCGATCTCGGTCGATGCGCCGGCGTTGGCGGTCATCAACGGCCAAACCCGCGGCGTGGGCGAGCGCATCCTGGTGCCCGGCGGGGCGGCGGGGGCGCAGACGTTCGTGACGGTCAAGAAGATCACCGACGGCATGGTGACGCTCGATTACAAGGGCAAGGAACTGCTGGTCATGCCGAGCGGCACGGGTCTCAAGAGGAAGTGACGCACGGACAGAGTTGGCCGAAGTAGGTCTGCTTCTCCGGGAGACCTTGATTTTGTTCGGTGGAGGATCTCTGCCGCAGAGGGCGGGCACAAATTTGCCCTTCCCTTTTGCCGGGCATTCGGCATCCTTTCTGGCTCGTCGGTCTTGCGACACCGCGCCATGAACCCGGTCTACCGTCTCTTCGCCACGATCAACAGTTTCGCGCCAACGGTGCTGCGGTTGGTGTTGGCGACGGTGTTCATGGTACACGGCGCGCAGAAGGTGTTCGGGTGGTTCGGCGGCCCGGGTTGGAACGCGCAGTTAGCGAAGTGGACGGCGGTCGAAGGCATGAACCTGCCCTACTCGCTGGCGGTGGTCGGTCTGTTGGCGGAAGCGGTGGGGGCGGTGGGGCTGCTGCTGGGTTTTTGCACGCGGCTGGTAGCCCTGTTGTTATGCGGGCAGATGATGATGGCGATCTTACTGGTGCACGCAGGCAACGGTTTTCTGGCGAGCGGCGGAGGTTTTGAATACCCGCTGACCCTCGGCGGGGTTGCGCTGGCGTTGGTGTTCAGCGGCGGGGGGCAGTATTCGGTTGATCGGATGTTGACCCGCCAGCTTTTACCGCCGAACCCCGGAATGGTCGGCGCGTACAAGCTGCCGTCGAACGTGTGAATCGGAGCGGGTGGTGGTGCCAGGCGAACAGTCTTGGCGATGTTCGTCTACCTTCTCGCGGGGCAGGGCGCGTGGTGGTCAGCGGACCAGGAGGTGCAGCAACTCGCCGGTAGAGTTGTAGAGGTTGTGGGCCAGGATCGGCACGACCAGGCAGCGGGTGCGCTCCGCCAGGTACACCAGCAGGCAGCCGATCAAACCCACGAGGCCAAACGTGAGCACGTCGCAGTGGAAGTGGAAGGTCTTGTCCAAGGACAGGGCGTGCGCCAGGCCGAAGAGCAGCGCGCTGACGACACCCGCCCAGCCGACGGCCGCGCCGGCCACCCGCCAGCGGCCCAGGCACACCGTGTTCAGGCAGCCCAGGAAGGCGGCGCGGTAGACCGGTTCCTCGTCCAGGCCGGGCAGGGTGGCCTGGAAGAGCAGGGAACTGGGCTCAAAAGGAGAGTGGTCGTGGAAGCCGAGGCTCAGGCCGACCCGCAAGACTAGGAGCCCCGCGATGACAGCCACCGCGGCGGGGCCGGAACCAGGCCGGGGAGCGGCCACCAGGTAGGCGCGCGCGGGTGCCAGCGGCCGGTAGCAAAGGAGCAGCGGCCACACGGCGGCGATGCTGGCGAGCTTGCCCAGCCAGTTGTAACCCCCCACGCGCGGCCAGGGCAGCGTCAGCAGCGCCACGCTGAGCAGGAACACGCCGAAGGGCAGGCAGACCGTGCGCCAGCGCGGGGCCGGAGAGTGCCGGGAAGCCCAGAAGGCGAGCGGGAGCAGCAGTCCGACCGACACGAGGCTGGAGAGGAGCGCGCGCAGCATTTCGCAGGGACGCGCAGGCTCTCACAGGCTTTTCAAGGCGGTCAAGAACTGAATGCTCCCAACGTCAGTCCTAGAGAATGGCGCTCATCCTTGGGGAAGGGACTACGCCGGGCACACCAGACTGCGCTCAGAGTTCCCGCAGAAATTCTCCCACCAACCCGAGAGCCGTCTTGATCTTCGGCAGGCTCGTCGCGTACGCACACCGCACGAACCCCTCGCCCCCCGCGCCGAACGCTGTCCCCGGCACCACGGCCACCTTCTTTTCCCGCAACAGCCGCAGCGAAAATTCCTTACTCGTCAACCCGCTCGGCCGGATGTCCGGGAACACGTAAAACGCCCCCCGCGGCCGGTGGCACGGCAGCCCGAGGTCGTTGAACGCGCCCACCACGAAGTTCCGCCGCGCCTCGTACTCGCGCCGCATGTGCGCCACGTCGGGTTCGCCACGCCGCAGCGCCTCGACGGCCGCTTCCTGGCTCGTGATCGACGCGCACAAAATCCCGTACTGATGGATTTTCATCATCGCTTCGATCAACGGCGCGGGTGCGCAGGCGTAGCCGATCCGAAATCCCGTCATGGCGAACGCCTTGGAAAAGCCGTGCAGAAAAATCGTGCGTTCCTTCATGCCCGGCAGCGCGGCAATCGAGACGTGCTCGCCGCCGTCGTAGGTCAGTTCGCTGTAGATTTCGTCGGTGAGCACGACGAGATCGTGCCGTTGGCAGAGCGCCGCAATTCTCTCCAACTCCGCCCGTCCCATGGTCGCGCCGGTGGGGTTGGTGGGGAAGTTGAGCATGAGCACCTTCGAGCGCGGAGTGATGGCGGCAGCCAAGGTCTCCGCGCGCAACGCGAACCCGTCCGCCGCCTCCGTCTGCACGGCCACCGGCACGCCGTGGGCCAGCGCGATGCTCGGGCTGTACGAAACGTAGCAAGGTTCGTGGTAGATCACCTCGTCGCCCGGGTCGAGCAGCGCGCGCAACGCGAGGTCGAGCGCCTCGCTGACGCCCACGGACACGAGCACCTCCGTCGGGCCGTCGTAGCGCACGCCGAAATGCTTCTCCACGTAGCGGGCGATCTCGTCGCGCAGCTTGGGCAGGCCGAGGTTGGAAGTGTAGCCGGTCAGGCCGCGTTCGAGCGAATACACCGCCGCCTCGCGGATGTGCCAGGGGGTCACGAAGTCCGGCTCGCCGATGCCCAGGCTGATGACCCCGCTCATGCTCTGGACGACCTCGAAAAAGTCACGGATGCCCGAGCGCGGGATGTCACGGACGTGGCGGGCAACGGGTGAAGAAGTCACGGGCGGCGGCGAAGGTTCAAAAGCGGACCGCCAACGTCGCACCCCGCCCGCAACTCGCAACCGGCAACTGCGGACTCCCACATCTTGTGGGGACCACGCATTCTCTTGACACGTTCTCCCCTAATGATGCTACAGTCCGCGTGATCGTCGCATTGTAGCAAAAACTAGCCTCCCCGGACCCTCCGGCCGTTTTCCTGTTTCCGTCATGAAATTTCATCTCAGCAAAGAAAAGCTCCTGGAAGGTCTCCAACAGGTCCAGAGCGTGGTCAGCACCCGCACGACGCTGCCGATCCTCTCCAACGTGCTGCTGCAAACCAACGGCCACGGCATCAACATGACCACGACGGACCTCGACGTGGGCGTGCGCTGCCACGTGGACGCGGACATCGACGAAGCTGGCGCGACGACCCTGCCGGCCCGCCGGCTTTTTACCATCATCCGCGAGCTGCCGAGCAGCGACGTGCAGTTTGAGAGCGACGGTAAGAACGTCGCCAGCATCAACTCGGGCCAGAGTTTTTTCAAAATCCTCGGGCTGCCGGAGGAAGAGTTCCCGCCGCTGCCGAAGTTTGAGGGCGCGAAGTCCTACACGCTCAAGCAGGCCGAACTCCGCGACGCTCTGCGCAAGACCAGCTACGCCATCTCCACCGACGAGACGCGCTACGTGCTCAACGGCATCCTGTGCTCTTTCAAGGAAGGCAAACTCGCGCTCGTGGCTACCGACGGCCGCCGCTTGGCAATGGTGGACCTGACCGTGGAGATCGCCGCCGGCCAGGAATCCAGCGTCATCATCCCGGCCAAGGCCGTCAACGAACTGGCCCGCCTGCTGCGCGACGAGGGCACCATCGAGATCCGCCTCGGTGAAAACCAAGTGGCCTTCGAACTCAACGGCACGCTGCTCGTCTCCAAGCTCATCGAAGGCAACTACCCGAACTACCGTCAGGTCATTCCCAACGAGGCCAAGGAGCGTATCGAGCTGGAACGCGAGACGTTCCTGAACGCCGTGCGCCGCGTGTCGCTGCTGACCAGCGAGAAGAGCAACTCCATCAAGCTGATCTTCACCAAAAACAACATCGACATCGCCGCCAACAGCCCCGAGATCGGCGAGGCCAAGGAGTCGCTGCCGGTCAAGTACGGCGGCAAGGATTTCACCATCGCATTCAACCCGGAGTTCCTGATGGCGCCGCTGCGCGCGCTGGCGGACGACACGGTGTACCTCGACCTCATCGACGAGATGAGCCCGGGGGTGGTCAAGATCAAGACGAGTTTCCTGTACGTGCTGATGCCCATGCGCATCAGCTACTGAAGGCTTCCCGCCGTAGGCGGTCGTTCAAGGTAGGATTGCCTCTCCGAGGCAATCCTATTTTTGTTTGCTACCTCGAATAGAACCGGTGCCAGGCCACCAGCGCCGCACCGATCAACGGTAGCGGCACGAACGCCAGCCGGATTTTCGGTCCGCGAAAGTACTGCGTGCCCATCGCGCCGATCTGCGCGCCAATGGCGGCACCCGTGTTCATGACGAGGGCGATGAGGATGTCCACGTTGCCTTTGAGCGCGTGGGTGACCGTCCCGTAGCTCGCCGAGATCATCACCTCGAAGAGGTCCGTGCCCACCGCGACGTGCGTCGGCACCCCGAGCAGGTACACCAGCGCGGGCAAGCGGATATAGCCCGCCCCGCCGCCCAGCGCCACCAGCAGGATCATCCACAGGGAAACGCGTTCGATCTTCGAGGTGGGTAGACCGACCATCGGCGCGAGCTGAATCCCTTGCACCCACCGCGCCAACCCGCCGAAAGCGTTGGTGTCGGCCTTCACGTCGGCCTGATCGGTAGAATCGGGGTCGGCGCCGCGCCGGCGCTGCATGCGGATCGTGGCGATTCCTTCCCACGTCATGAACGCTGAGATGGCCAGCAGCACCGCAATGTAGCTGAT
>CAXUIU010000139.1:0-264 GCA_964250955.1 uncultured Chthoniobacterales bacterium
GTCCCCGGTCCGCCGAGCGCCGTGCCCAGCGCGGGGGCCGTGTGCGCGGCGACGGGGGTGGCGGGGAAGGATGCGTCGGTGTTGGCATCGGGTTTCCAGCCGGGGTCACCAACGACGAAGCGCGTGTTGACGCCGCGGTAGGCGAGGAGTTCGCGGGCGAGGAGCGTCGCGTAGTCGCCGATGCCGCTGAGCGCGGGCGGCAGGAGGGGGACGAGTTGGATCAGGTGCACGCGGACGGAGGGTGAGTTAACGGCACGTCAGAGT
>CAXUIU010000139.1:290-9395 GCA_964250955.1 uncultured Chthoniobacterales bacterium
CCTCCGTGCCTCCGTGTTAAAGTTCCGCTCGACCCCGGAACGCGCTTGCCTTTAACTCGCACCCCATGGGATTGCACCTGCCACGGCGGCAGTACGCCGAGATGTTCGGACCGACGACGGGGGACCGCGTGCGGTTGGCCGACACGGAGCTTTTCATCGAGGTCGAGCGCGACCTTATCGCAGAGGGCGGCGGTTACGGCAACGAGGTGAAGTTCGGCGGCGGCAAGGTCATCCGCGACGGCATGGGCCAGTCCTCGCTCGCCCTCGACGCGGAGTCGCTCGACCTGGTGTTGACGAACGCCCTCATCCTCGACGCCGTGCAAGGCGTCATCAAGGCGGACATCGGCGTCAAGCACGGCCGCATCAGCGCCATCGGCCACGCTGGCAACCCGCTCGTGCAAAGCGGCATCACCCCGGGCATGACCATCGGGGCCGCGACGGAGGTCATCGCCGCGGAAGGCTGCATCGTCACGGCCGGCGGCATCGACGGGCACATCCACTTCATCTGCCCGCAGCAGATCGAACACGCCCTCGCCTCGGGTATCACGACGATGATCGGCGGCGGCACCGGACCGGCCACCGGCACCAACGCCACCACCTGCACCCCTGGCATCTGGAACCTGCACCGCATGCTCGAAGCCGCCGACGAGTACCCGATGAACCTCGGCTTTCTCGGCAAGGGCAACTGCTCCACCCCCGAACCACTCCGCGAACAAATCCTCGCCGGTGCGATGGGCCTCAAGCTCCACGAGGACTGGGGCACGACGCCCGCCGCCATCGACTGCTGCCTGGGCGTCGCCGACGAAATGGACATCCAGGTCGCCATCCACACCGACACGCTCAACGAGAGCGGCTTCGTGGAAGAATCGCTCGCCGCCATGAAGGGCCGCACGATCCACACCTTCCACAGCGAGGGCGCGGGCGGCGGCCACGCGCCGGACATCATCCGGGTCTGCGGCGAGGAGAACGTCCTCCCCTCCTCCACCAACCCGACGCGCCCCTTCACGGTCAACACCATCGACGAGCACCTCGACATGCTCATGGTCTGCCACCACCTCGACAGCAAGATCCCCGAGGACGTGGCCTTCGCCGAGTCACGCATTCGCCCCGAGACCATCGCCGCGGAAGACCGGCTGCAAGACCTCGGCGCGTTCTCCATGATGAGCAGCGACAGCCAGGCGATGGGCCGCGTGGGCGAGGTCGTGCTGCGCACCTGGCAGACGGCCCACAAGATGAAGACGCAGTTCGGCGCGCTGGCGTTACCCGCCGGGGTGTCGGCGCACGGGCAGGCGGACAATTTCCGCGCGTTGCGCTACGTGGCGAAGTACACGATCAACCCCGCCATTGCCAACGGCGTCGCGCACGAGGTCGGCAGCATCGAGGTCGGCAAGCTGGCGGATCTCGTCGTCTACAAGCCGGCGTTCTTCGGGGTCAAACCCGAGCTGATCTTGAAGGGCGGCCTCATCGCGTGCGCGAACATGGGCGACCCGAACGCGAGCATCCCGACGCCGCAGCCGACGTTCTACCGGCCGCAGTTCGCGGCGCACGGTCGGGCGAAGTTTGCCACGAGCGTGACGTTCGTGAGCGCGGCGTCCCTGGCCGCCGGTTTGTCCGACAAACTCACCGTCCGCAAGCGCCTAGTCGCCGCGTCGAACACGCGCCGCATCGGCAAACGCGACATGGTGTGGAACGACGCCCGTCCGCGCATGGAAGTGGACCCGGAGACGTACACGGTCAAGGCCGACGGCGTCGTGCTCACGTGCGAACCCGCCAGCGTCTTGCCGATGGCGCAACGATACTTCCTGTTCTGAAGAAATTGGCAGCGAATCTGCTCGCTTTCGGCGGCGTGTCCCCGCTCCATCAAATCACTCCGCCGCCGCGCCGTCGCTCCTTCAATCCCGCAGAGGATTTCTACACCCGCCAGACCGCCATCCGCCGCGAGCAGGAGGCGAATGACCGCTGGCGGATCATGCTCGCCACCGCCGTGATGTGCACGGGCGTCTTCGTGGCCGGTGTCGCCCTGTGGCAAGCACGCACCGCCCGCACGGTGTACATCCCGATCCCGAGCGAACCCACGGCACCCGCCATGGTGACGATCTCCGCCCCTGCCGTCTACCGTGCGCCGGTGGCGGTGGAGGGAACGGTAGGCAACGCTTCAATTTCTTCTACACGGCTCGCCGCGTCGGCTCCGGCGATGCCTTCAACCTGGACGCCACCGCCGGCCGCCATGCCGACGCCCGTGGACTACGCTGCGCGCGACCGACGCATCGCGGACTTGAAAGCACGCATGGAGGTCTTGGACGAGGACGTTCGCATTGTCCGCGAACATCCGACCGATTCCCGATACTACTGGCATTATTACTCGTCCTCGGCTCGGGGCGTGGACCAGGCGAGGCGCGACGCCTACCTCAAGGAACTCGACCAGCAGCGCAACGACCTGCGCCGCGAGAAGTGGGCATTGGAAGGACGATAGCGGCCGTGGTAGACACAGCCGCATTTTCTGTTTTCCGTGTTTGGCCGCATCCAAACAGCGTCGGCCATCGGAATGGAAGGTATCCGTTCCCCGGGGTCCCGGGTCGGCGGCAACCCGTTAGCAACTAGAAGAATCCTCATGATCAAACAAACCCTCCGGGCTGCCTGTGCCGCCCTCCTGCTGACTGCCACCGCCGCCTTCGCGGCCGACCCGATGGTGGGTGGCGCGCCGATGTCTCCCAAGAAGAACATCGTCGAGAATGCCTCCAAGTCGAAGGACCACACCACGCTCGTCGCCGCCGTCAAGGCCGCCGGCCTCGTCGAAACTCTCGAAGGCAAGGGACCATTCACCGTGTTCGCCCCGACCAACGAGGCGTTCGCCGCGCTGCCTGCGGGCACCGTGGACACCCTCCTCAAGCCCGAGAACAAGAAGAAACTCACCGCCGTCCTGACCTACCACGTCGTCGCCGGTGATCTCACTGCCGAGAAGCTCATGGCCATGGCCAAGAAGGGCAAGGCCAAGCTGAAGACCGTCAACGGCGAAAGCCTCACCGTCATGGCCAAAGGCGGTCAGGTGATGGTCTCTGACGCCAAGGGCGACGTGGCCACCGTCACCATCGCGGACGTGACGCAGTCCAACGGCGTCATCCACGTCATCGACAAGGTGCTCCTGCCGTAAGCAGAAGTTTTCGTATCGGAACAGGGCTGCCCTTCTCCAGGGCAGCCCTGTTTTGTTTTTGCCGTGTTCTCGCGGCAACCCGGAGAAGGGTTGCACACGGTGGCGCGGATCGTATCGGCGTCGGGCGGTCGCCGCACCGGACTGCCTCATGGGGAAGAGGCGGGACACATCCGCGTGGGGCTCTGCGCCCGGATAGCTCGAGGACCGTTGCACCGCAAACGCACGTCCGACGGCAACCGCAACGTTTTCTCCGGGAAGGGTCAGCCATGGAAATCATCTACCGCGAACTCCACGTCCACGACGACAGCAACGGCCTGCCGCCGGTCTGCGTGTGCGCGGACCGGCGCACGCTCGCCAAGACGCGTTGGCGCGCGCAGGCGGAGGATGGGACAGAGTTCGGCTTCGAGTTGGGGAAGCCGTTGCGCCACGGCGCGGCGGTGTTCCAGAACGACCGCGCTCGCTACGTCATCGAACAACGCCCCGAGCCGCTCCTGCGTGTGGCGGTCAACGATCCGACCGAGGCCGCACGGCTGGGCTGGATGATCGGCAACCTGCACTTCCCCGCGCAGGTGCGCGACGGGGGGATTTTTGTCGAGGCTGACCCTGCCGTACGCCAGATGCTCACGCGCGAACACATTCCCTTCGAGGAAACCGAAGGCGTCTTCCAGCCGCTGGTCGCCGGTGGGCACCACCATCATTGAAGGGATGTCCGCGTGGTTGGCGGCGTTGTTGCAGACGGTGGATTCGTCGTTCCCGACGGGAGCGTACGCGCACTCTGGCGGGCTGGAGACGCTCGCCGCACTCGGCGTCGTGAAGGACCCGCATACGCTGTCGGTGTTCCTGCGCGAGCGCGTCGTGCCGATGTTGGGAGACTACGAACTGCCCTACCTCGGCTTCGCGCACGCTGCGGCGGAGGCCGGTAACCTCGCGGCACTGCTTGCCCTCGACCGCGAACTCGGCGCGGGCAAACTGCCGCGGGAAGCGCGGGAGGCCAGCGCACAGGTTGGCGCGCGGCGATTGCAAACCCTCGCACGGGTTTGGCCGGACGCGACGGCGGGGGAGTTTGCGGCGGCCGTGGCACGCGGCGAGGCGGCCGGGCACGCGGCGGTGGTCTGCGGCTGGCAGGCGCATCGGTTCGGCGTGCCGGTCGAGGCGGCCATGACCGCGTATCTTTACGGCAGCCTGGCGGGCTCTTGCAGCGCGGCGCTCAAGCTCATCCGCATCGGACAGGAAGGCTGCCAGGCGGTGTTGCGCGATGCCCTGACGCTCGCCGCGCCGACGGTGGCGCGTGCGTTGACGGTGCCGCGGGATGACGCCGGCTGGTGCGACCCGGCACTGGAAATCGCCGCCGCGCGCCACGAGCGGGCGTTCGCGCGGTTGTTCATCTCGTAGAGGGCCTTCCCGCCACGTCTTCGCGGCGCTCGTAACAACTGGTCCTGACGCGTCCTAGATGTTTCTGGTGACCTCGCCGAAAACTTGGAAGCTACTGCGCGAAGATCGCGCCGTTGTTGAAGTTGTAGAAATACCGAGTGCCGCCTGTGTTGTACCGCTGCGGATTCGTCGGATCGGGATAGTAGTACAGTACGGCGTTCAGGCTGAAGTCATACAGGTACGGAAACGGGAACACGGGCGACGTGTAGAAGAAGTGCCCGCTCTTGAAATCATACAGGTACACGCCTGCCTTGCCGTCGTTCGCCTCGAACCAATACTCATACCCGAGGTCGAAGTGGTAGACGTACCGCGGGTCGGAGAGGTACGAGTAGTAGCCGAAGATGTTCCCGTTGTTGGCGAACGTCAGATAGTACACGCCGTTTTGCAGCGCCGTCTCACCTGCGAAAAACGACGCGTGACTGGCCGCCAGAGTGTACCCGAGATCGGTCATGATACCCGCTTCCGCGGCGCTGTAGGTGCGTGTCATCGTCGCGCCGGCCGTCGCCGACGTTCGGATGGCGGCGTTCATGATGTCGCCGTGGGTCGCCTGCGTGTTGTCGTCGATGTGCGCGCCGTTGCTGCCCGGCTGGTAGGGATCGGGCGAGTAAATCGGCACCGACTGACCGCCGAAGTTGGCACGCGCGTTGGCCCCGTTGAAGAACTCACCCGTGGCGCTCGGCGTCGCGCGCAACGTGGAGTTGCCGCCCGTCAGCGTGAACGCCTCGGCCTGGTTGAAGGCGAACGTGCTCGGATTGATGAGCGGGTTGCCGTCGGCGTCGGACATGAATGAATCGAAGACCGAGTACAACGTCGGCTGCGAGTTCTGGTTTTGTTCGATGTAGGAGATGAACCCGAAGGCGTGCGTCAGCTCGTGGATGATCGTCGCGCGAAAATCGACTTGGTTCGCGCCAAGCTTGGCGTTGGGGTCGAACTGGAAGCGCCCGCCGAGATTGACGGTGAGGTCACCGTCGGGCTCCGCGCCGTTGAGGTCGGTCGCGCCGTTGGAGATGACCTTGGCTTGCACCACCGTGCGGAAGAACCCGGCGCGTCCGTTAGTGCTGACCAGTCCGCTGCCTCCCTGTGCGAGCGTGCCGCTGGTGGGGTCATTGCTGCTCGTGACCCGGATCGTGATCGTCGCCGTGTGCGCAAAGTAGCTGCCCATCGTCTGTCCGGCCCCGGCGAGCGCGGTTTTGTACTCGGGATGGTTGGGGTCGTTAAACCCCACGCCGTCCGCGTCGGCGTACTGGAAGTCGAACGTGACGACGGCGCACGCGCACGGCACCAACAAGGCGCCGTACACCGCTACGAATGCCACCAACCGTCGGGGGAGGAAGAACATGGCCGCGCCCGTATCGCCTCCGCACGCTGCCGACAAGTCGGCGAGATAGCCCCGCCGCGTCCACGGCCTGCCTTCAGCCGCGCGTCGAACCCACCGGCACCGCCGCTGCACCGTTGTCGCCGTTCGGACCGCCACCCAGCGCCGGCCCGCTGCCGCCGCGCGAAACTTCCTGGCGCAGCCGCCCCTTCTCACCCTTGGAGAACCACAGCACGATGGGCGATGCGATGAACACCGACGAATACGTTCCCACCAGCACGCCGATGAGGATCGCCAACGCGAAGTCATTGAGCACCGGTCCACCGCCAAGGAACAGCGCCAGCACCGTCACCAGCGTCATGCCGCCGGTGAGCATCGTGCGGCCGAGTGTTTCGTTGATGCTCGCGTTCATGATCTCGCGCACACTGCCCTTGCGACCCTCGCGCAGACCCGAGCGGATACGGTCATAGACGACGATGGTGTCGTTGATCGAGTAACCGGCAATCGTCAGCACGGCCCCGACCATCACCAGCGATAGCTCCCGGCCGAGCAGCGCGAACACCCCGAGCGTGATGAGCACGTCGTGCAAGAGCGCCACGATGGCCCCGACCGCGAACGAGAACTCGAACCGCAGCGACACGTACACCAGAATCGCCAGGACGCCGAAGCCCAGCGCGTAGAGCGATTTCTGCGCGAGCTGCTTGCCCACCCGCGCGCCGATTTTGTCGTACTGCGCGAGCTTCACGTCGGCATCTGGAAACCCCTTGGCCACCGCCGCCTGGATGTCCTTGCCCGTCTCCGCCGGGCTGAGGATCGACACGGCGGGCAGACCCTTGACCTGCGTGTTCTCGATGGTGGCTTCCTGCTGGCCGATGCCCTTGAGCACGTCGCGCACGTTCCCTTCCGGGAGCGTGCGGTTGGCGGTGAGCACCGTCTGGTCGCCGCCCTTGAAGTCGATGCCGAAGTTCTTGCTGCCGCGCAACGCGAACACCAGCACGCTCAGCGCCAGCACGACGACCGAGCCGGTGGCGCAAGCGCGCGCCTTGCTCATGAAGTCGAAGTGCGGGTTCTCGAAGAAGTGCAGCATCTTGATCTGCTGCAAGCCGAAGCGGTCCGTCGCCCACGCGAAGCCGTTGCGCGTGACGATCAGCGCCGAGAAAAGCGATGCGAGTATGCCCACGGTCAGAGCGACCGCGAAGCCCTTTACCGGGCCGGACGCGTAGATGAAGAGGATCACGCTGGTGATGAGCGTGGTGACGTTGGCGTCGAAGATCGACGAGAACGCCTTCTCGTACGCGCCGTCGATGGCGGCCCTCAGAGGCTTGCCGGCGGCGAGTTCCTCGCGCAGGCGCTCGTAGATGAGCACGTTGGCGTCGATGGACAGGCCGATGGTCAGGATGATGCCCGCGATGCCCGGCAGGGTCAGCACGAAGTTGAGGCTCGTCATCAACCCGAAGAGCAGCACGATGTTGACGAGGAGCGCGAGGTTCGCCAGCAGCCCCGCGAACCGGTAGTACCACAGCACGAAGGCGAAGGTGATCAGCACCCCGATGAGGCCCGACCGGACGCCCTGGCTGATGGAACTCTCACCCAGCGTGGCCGACACGGTGCGCTCGCTCTCGATGCGCACCGGCGTGGACAGCGGGTTCTCCAGGGCGCTGGAGAGCACGTGCGCCGCCTTGTCGGTGAAGTGGCCGGTGATCTCGCAGGTGTCGTAGATGGCGCCGTTGATGTTGGGCGCGGACACGACCTTGCCGTCGAGCAGGATCGCCAGCGCGTGGCCGATGTTGGCGCTCGTCAGCTTGCCGAACTGCGCCGCGCCTTGGCGGTCGAAGTTGACGTGGACGACCCAACCCTGGGTCTCGTTGACGGCGGCGGCGTTGGTGATGTGCTCGCCGCCCATGTCGGCCTGCGTGCGCACGACGAGTTTGGCGGGCTGCTTCTTGGCGGGAGCCTTTTTCTTCTGGTCCGCGTTGGCGGCCGGGGTGACCGCTTCGTCCTCCTCGTCCTCGCCGGTGACGATCATGTAGCCCGGCGGCACGATGTCCTGGCCGGCTTCCACGCGCGAGACGATGGAGGCGCTCTGCGGATCGACAAGCTTGAACTCCAGCTTGGCGACGCGCTGGAGGGTGTCGCGCGCGTCGTTGATCTTCTGCGCGTCCAGGCCCGGGATCTGCACGAGGATGGAGTCCTCGCCCACCGGGGTGATGACAGGTTCGCTGACGCCGAATTGGTCTACGCGCGAACGGATGACCTCGACGGCGGTGTCACGCGCCTGCGGGCTGATGCGCGCCTCGGGGTTGTCCTTGACCAGGCGGATGAGGAACTCCGTGCCGCCCTGGAGGTCGAGCCCGAGGTGGATCTTCTCGCGCGGCGGGTAGATCGAGAACAGCGCCCCGACGACGAGGGCGGTGATGAGCGTCAGGCCGAGCCGGCGTTTGCGCGGGCCGGGGTCGGTCGTGAAGTACCAGCCGAAGAGGCCGAGGACGGCGAGGCCCAGGAGGAAGACGTATTCGGGACGCACGGCGAAAGGAGGGAGGAAGAGTTAGAAGAAAACGCAAAGGCTAGCTGACCTTGACGGCAGGCGTGGCGGCTTCGGTGTCAGGCTTGATCACGGCGGTGATGGCGGAGCGATCCACCTCGATTTTTACGTTCTCGGCGAACTTGACGAGCACCGTTTTGGACCCGGCATCACGGGCGTTGGAGACGATGCCGTGCAGACCGCCGGAGGTGACGACCTCGTCGCCCGAACGCACTGCCGAGATGAGCGCGGCCTGTTCCTTGGCGCGCTTTTGCTGCGGGCGGATGAGGATGAAGTAAAAAATGATCCCGATGAAGATCATCGGCATGAAGCTGACCAAGGGAGAGGCTTGCGGCTGGCCGGCAGCGGGCGCAGCGGCTTGGGCGAACAGCGGGAGCAGGGAAGCGACGGCGGCGAACATGGTAGAAGACTCGGGTGCGTGGGGACGGAGGGTCAATTATGCGGGGGTTTGCCGCGGGAGTCCAACCGTTTTTGCCGGCTCAGCCGACCACCTTCGCCGTCAAGTAGCGCAGCAAACCCGGCTGCCAACGCAATGCCCCCAGCGCCCACGACGCCGCACGCGGGTGGCGGCCGGCGGCGCGCGCGAGGCGGTTGACCCACAGCCGGCCCCGGTACATCGCCGTGTGCGCCTGGCAGTATTCGTCTGCCGCGCAAGCTGGATCGCAC
>CAXUIU010000140.1:0-9328 GCA_964250955.1 uncultured Chthoniobacterales bacterium
CTCTTCGGGGTCGTGGGACTGGCCGGGGCGGGCGGCGCGCCGCTGGCGGGACGGCTGACGGACCGGCGCGGGTCGGACTACACCATCGTGCTCGCGCTCGGGTGCGTGGCGCTGGCCTTCGTGGTCATGGGTGGCTGGGTCACGATCCCCGGGCTGGTGGTCGGCGTGTTCCTGATGGACCTGGGCGTGCAGTCGATCCAGGTGTCCGCGCAGGCCAGCGTCATCTCGCTCCTGCCCGAGGCGCGCTCGCGGCTGAATACTCTCTACATGGTCACGCGCTTCGGCGGCGGCGCGGCCGGCTCGGCGCTCGGCGTGGTGATCTGGTCGTGGGCGGGCTGGAACGGCGTGTGCCTCCTGTGCCTGGGGTTGTCGCTGGCGGCGCTGGCCATCCACGTCCGCCGGGCGCACCCCGTTTTGCAAGCTGGTTGAGTCTGTGCGTGTGCACGTTGGCTGTTGCCAGAAACCATAGGATTGCCCCGGATGGAAGGAGAGTTCTTGCAAGGGGAAGAAGAGTTCCGCCGACACGCCGTCGTGGCCGCAGTCGGCCGCAGAACGAACAACGCCAAGCACGCGGCGTGGAGGAAGAAGCGGCGAGTAGTCACGGGAGAAGCGGTTCAAGGGGCGTCGGGATGGGTGAGCAGATAGCCGCACGCTACCCACCGACGACAAAGAAGCCGTGAGTGTGTCGTTCATCACCGGCACCCGAACGGCGAAGCCATGTCAAGGGGGATCAAGCCTGCCGCCTGTGACCGAGACGGAGTCCCGTCTTGCTCGCACCCGAGCGCAGGCTCGCGCATGTTCTCGAGGTCAACCGCGTCTGGCCAGCCGCCGCCACTCCTTCAGATCGAGGCGGACACCCAGGCACGGTTGGACGAGTTGATAGGCAAAAACATCGAAGGCATCCTGAACGTCGCGGAATGCCGCAAACTTGATAAACTCGGAAAGCAGGCAGAGAAAATCTCGCTGAAAAACGTACGTTTGTTGGCTGCTCACCGTTTGACTGCACGGAGAGCCATCGCGAAAAGGAAAGAGGAACATCAAGTGGTGGGGCCGATTACTCCTCCAACGGTGCGTTGAGTTGCTGGTCGTGCCACTCGGCCGAGTCGGACCACTTGACTGGCATCGATCCAGAAGCCGGGCGTGGGGAACCGCTTTTCCGTCCGCGTCGGCAAACTTGGGACGAGCATTTTGTATTGTCGGCGGATTGGCTACAAACTCTTGGGCACACTGCCACCGGGCGAGCTGCCACCAGCATCCGAACATCTCCGTTGGAAGCTGTTCAGGGAAGCGTCCGAACATCGCCTTGGCATTCAGGCAGCCGAGCACGGAAGATTGTCGGCACAGCAGCAAGAAGACCAGCGGCAACTCGCCCTGCGCGCCATCATGCTTGAACACGCGCAACGCGGAGAGGCTTGGTTCGCGAAGGCGCGGTAGCGTCTGCACGCCTCGGGCTTCACGGGCGCCGCACGACCTTTTCATGACCCAGAATCTGTGTGGTTAAAAGGTCTGTCGTTGGATGGCTAATACTGGCAGGATGGAGGCGCAAAAAATTAGCTTCCGTGTTCTTCTAGCGCTTGAAGCGGGGCCCATTGAGCATCGGTGCAATGCACCCATAGATACTTCCCATTTATTTGCCAGAGTTCTTTACCGGACATGGTTGGGAAGGAGCACGACGAGTTGCGTCCAGCCCGCGTTTGTCAGAACCGTTCGTCCCATAGGACCAGCAGCTTACCAGTGGCGCCGCCAATTGTTGAAGTCTCCACCGTACACACAGCTTGCCGTGCAATCCGGCAAGGCCCGTGGCTCCCAGAAAAAAGCTGTTCCCCGTCCCATCTGGCTGCTAACCATAACAGCATGGGGATTTTAGCCTGAGCGCACGCGCCTACAACCTGCGGCGGGTCATGAACATCGTGGGCGTCAAAGCCCTGGCAAGGGCCTGGCGGCGGAGGTGGTAACCTCTGGCCGTGGCACGCAAAGTGTCGACCAACGCGGCCCGGGCGCAACTTGCCCCGCTTTCTGCGCGCCAAGGCCCGCTGGCCAGACGCCGTCCGCGGCGGGCAGGCAGCCGGTGGACCCCACCGCCCGGGAGCACCCTGGCGCGACCTGCCCGCCTGCTTTGGCAAGCAGGCCGCGGTGCCAAGCTGCTTTCATCGCCGGGGCGACCAGCGGGTTGTGGGCGCGGCTCCGGCAGCGCAGGCGTGACCACCTTGGGGGAGGCCGACCACGCTGCCCTCTGCATCAACAGCCCCAGCGTGCCTGCTCATCGTCACCGCCCCGGGGGGGGCACCGCCTGCCCAAAGCAAGCCATCGGCCCCACGCGCGGCGGCCGCGGCACCCGAGGTGCCCGCCGTCTGCGTTGGTCCTGGCTACCCGGTGGCCGGGGAACTCGGCGGCGCGCAGCAAGGTGACGTGACCCACGCCAGGACCAAGCTCGAAGACCCGCCCGCCCGGCGCATCGTGGCAGAGCGTGACGCGCGACGGCGCGCCCGGCTCACGGCGCCAGGAGTCGCGCCGGGTCTTCCCCCAACGCAAGCACCGCCGCGTCCCCGTCCGGGGACGACAAACCTTGGTGCCAGAGCCGTCACTTAGGTGGGAGAACTTCTTATTGCCGCGTGGCCAACCACCGGCGCGTGGCCACCCGGGGCGAGAAAACTGCCCGCCGCTGTTTGGCCATGGTCGTGCTCTCTTGCCTCCTTGTTTGGTGGAAGTTCCAACGCTTTTGCAATCACACCCTAACACCTCCGATTTGCCCCCGGCGCGATCCTTCGCTAAGTTGCGTGTCCCTATATGCTGCGCTGGCAAACCATCTACGAAGCTCGCTGGATTTTCGTCGTCATCCTCCTGTTGGCGGCGCTCACGGCGACCGCCACCTCTTTCCTCGCCCCGGCCCTGACTCCGTGGGCTTCGGCGGTGTGGCTGCTCTTCGTCCTGTACGTCTTCTATTTCTTCCGCGACCCGGAACGTGCCACTCCCACCGACCCCGACGTGGCCGTGGCCGCCGCCGACGGGGTGATCGCCGACATCACCGAGATCGACGAGCCCGAGGTGGTCAAGACCCGCATGAAGCGCGTGGCCATCTTCCTGTCGGTCTTCGACGTGCACACCAACCGCGCCCCGGTCGCCGGGACGGTCACCTACACCGAACGCCGCGTCGGCAAGATGCTCGACGCCCGCCACAAGGACGCCAGCCGGCTCAACGAATGCCGCGTCTGGGCCATTGACCACAAGACCACCGACGGGCGTGACGCCATGATCGTCGTGCGCCAGATCACCGGGGCCATCGCTCGGCGCATCGTCGCGTGGGCGCAGGTCGGCCAGTCCGTCGCGCGCGGCGAGCGTTTCGGCATGATCCGCTTCGGCTCGCGCACGGAGGTTTACCTGCCGTTGGACGCCGAGATCACGGTGCAGGTCGGTGACCGCGTGTACAGCGGCCAGACGATCATCGCACGTCTGCGGCCGGCGAGGCTCTCGCCGGCAGCACCGGTGGCTTAGAGCAACTTTCAAGAAAATTGAACCTTGAGGTGTGTTCACGATGCTTTCTAAGCTGACAGCGAGCGATGTGGCGAGCACACCGCCGAGGAACATGGCGGCGAGTTTGTCGTAGCCGGGTGGCCACACTCTGGTAGCCTTTGAGGCGGTTGAAGAGCCGTTCGACTTTGTTGCGACGCTAGATTGAAAAGGGTAAAGCAAGCGAGATCGCCTGATCGAGCGCCGCCTGATTACAAGCAGACGGAAGTTCGTAGAAAAAGGTGAAGCAAGTTTCGCCTGACACCGGATCAGACGACCGATTCCACCGGGCACTTCGGCAGCGCCGCCAGGAACGCCCGGCCGTAGGGCTTGCGCACCACACGGCTGTCGAGGATGGCGACGATGCCCTTATCGCTCTTGGTCCGCACGAGCCGGCCGACGCCCTGGCGCAGCTTGAGGATCGCCTCGGGCAGGGAGTATTCGCTGAACGGGTCGCCGCCGCGTTCCTTGATGAGTTCGCAACGCGCCTCGGTGGCCGGGCTGTCCGGCGGCGCGAAGGGAAGCTGCGTGATGATGACGTTGCTCAGCGCCTCGCCGGGCACGTCCACGCCGCTCCAAAAACTCTCCGTGCCGAAGAGCACGCTGCCCGACTGCGTCTTGAAAGTTTCCACCATCCGCCGACGCGAGATCCCCTCGCCCTGCACGAGCAGCGGCCAGTCCTGTTTGGCAAAGAAGTCGCGCATCCGCGACGCCATCGCCTGCATCATGCGGTAGTTGGTGAACAGCACGAACGCCCGGCCCTTCGTCTGCCTGGTGAAGTGCTCGATCCACTTCGCCAGTGCTTCCTCGTACCCGGCCTCGCGCGGGGTCTCGGGCATCTTCGGCGTGAGGTAGAGCTTCATCTGCTTCTCGTAGTCGAAGGGGCTCCCGATCTGCACGGCGTCGATGCCCGCGCCAGTCGCGCCGACCCGGTTGCGGAAGTACCCCAACTCCGCCCCGCCGACCGAGAGCGTGGCGCTCGTCATCACGACGCTGCTGTCCGGGCGAAAGAGCATCCGCGAGAGAATCTCCGAGAGATCGACGGGCGCGCCGTTGAGCGAGAGGTTGCTCTCCGTCTTGCCCGTGCGCTCGACCCAGTAGACGTGGTTGTCCGCGCTCTGGTCGATGAACGTGGCGACGCCCTGGCGCGCCGATTCCAACCGGCGGCCGAGATCAGAGAGTTCCGCGCGCGTGATGTCGTCGTCCGTGATCCGCGCCGACGCCTCGCCGACCAGCCCGCAGAGCCGGTCCAGCGCCGGGCCGATGCTGTCGTGGACGAGGTCGGGCTCGCGCACGCGGCACTCGCGTCCGCCGCGCTTGAAGTCTACGTGGCGGTCCACGTCCTGGAAGAAAATTTCCATCTCCTCCAACAGGTCGCTCGTCGTCCGCACGCCCTCCGCGTGACGCAGGACGGTCCAAAGCCCCTTCTTCGTGCGGGGGTGGTAGAGACGCTGGAGCGCGTTCCTCAAACCGTACTGCGACACGCCGAAGCCGATCTGACGCGCGGCCGTCGCCTCGACGGTGTGCGCCTCGTCGAAGATCACGAAATCATCCTCGAACAGGTAACCGTCCATCGGCTCCTCGCCGTCGGTTTCCTCGTTCTCGGTTTGCGCCGCGGCGTGGGCCTCGGCGTCGCCTTGTTCGGCCATCGCGGCTCCCAGCAGCACGAAGAAGAGGGCGTGGTTGAGCACGACGACATCGGCCGCCTGCACCTTGCGCCGCGCCGCCTGGTAGAAGCAGCCGCTGTCGGGCCCGCACGTCTTGGGCGTGCAGACGTGCGCCTCGCTGCACACCTGCTGCCAGATGTTACCCTCGGGTTCGCGCGGCAGGTCGGAGAGCGAACCGTCCGTTGTGCGCAGGCTCCAGTAGTGGATTTGTTCGAGCGCGGACTGCTCGGGGCCGGTGAAGAGTTCGGTGGACTGCTGGAGCGCGCGTTTGAGCCGGCGGGGGCAGAGGTAGTTTTGCCGGCCCTTGAAGAGCGCCGCCTCGAAGTCCGCGTCGATCAGCTTTTGCAGAATGGGGATGTCCTTGTAGATGAGCTGCTCTTGCAGGTTGATCGTGTGCGTGGAGATCACCGCCTTTTTCTCGTGCTCCAGCGCGTACATGACCGCCGGGGCGAGGTAGGCCAGGGACTTGCCGACGCCCGTGCCGGCCTCGACGACGAGGTGGCGTTCCTCGCACAGCGCGCGGGCGACGGCCATGCCCATCTGCTGCTGTTCGGGGCGGAACTCGAAGTTGCGCGCCTGTCCGAGGGTGCCGCCCGGCGCGAACATGTCTTTGATCTGCGCCACAAGGCTGGTGCAGTCGTCGGGTTCAAACTGGGAGCGCAGGGCGATCATCGGAGCCGGCAACATAGCCACAAAAGCCCGGCGCGCACAGCACGAAGAAACGTTCTGCCGTCCACCCGTCGAGCGGAGGCGTAAGGTTCTTTTGTGTTCCCGTTCCTCTCTTTTTTCGCCGCGCTCTTGCTGTTGCCGATCAGCCTCGTCGCGCAGGGGCCGGATTACCACAAGGTGCCTGCCAGCGACGACGGCATCGGCAAGGAATACATGGGCCGCGAGATCGCGCACGTCATGGGTCATGCGGGCGCGGGCTGGCTGGACCGCGACTCGCGCGAAGCGGAGGAGCGCACCGATAAGCTCGTCGCCGACCTCCGCCAGCGTCTCGCTCCCGACGCCGTGGTGGCCGACATCGGCGCGGGCAGCGGGTACTTTTCCTTCCTGCTGGCCCCGCTGGTGCCCCGCGGGAAGGTGCTGGCCGAGGACATCGACGCCGACATGCTCAAAATGGTCGAGCGCAAGAAGGCCATGTCGAGCCGGAAGAACGTCGAGACGATCCTCGGCACCACGACTGACCCCAAACTGCCCGACGGCGGCGTGGACGCGGTGCTCCTCGTGGACACCTATCACGAGTGGGACCATCCCTACGAGATGATGACGGCCGTGTTGCGCGAACTCCGCCCGGGCGGCCGGGTGTACCAGGTCGAATACCGCGGCGAAGACTCCACCGTGCAGATCCTCCCGCACCACAAGATGACCGTCGCCCAGGCCCGCAAGGAGATGGAAGCAGTCGGGCTGCGTTGGCTGGAAACGATTGACGATCTGCCGCAGCAGCATGTCCTCGTCTACGAGAGGCCGCGCTGAGCAGAGGGCCTCACGCAAAGTCCGCGAAGCCGCAAAGCAGAGAAGAAGGAAGGGTGAGGAAAAGACTTTTCCTTTTTGTTCTTTTCCTCCTTTGCGGCTTTGCGGACTTTGCGTGAGGCTCTTTTCGCCGTGTTCTTCGACTCCAAGTTCCTCGCCAAGCTCGAACGGCTGCACCTCCTCTCGCGCCGTGCCTTCGCGGGCCAGAGCCGCGCCGAACGCCGCTCGCACAAGCTCGGCTCCAGCCTGGAATTCGCCGACTACCGCAACTACACGCCCGGAGATGACCTGCGCTCGGTGGACTGGAACATCTACGGTCGGTTAGATAAACTCTTCCTCAAACTCTTCGAGGAGGAAGAAGACCTGCACGTCTACCTCCTGCTCGACGTGAGCGCGTCGATGCGCTGGACCGCGACGGACGCGCGCACAGACGAGCCGCTACGCCCGTCCAAGCTCGACCTCGCCCGCCGGATCGCGGGCACCCTCGCCTACATCGGCCTGGCCAACCTCGACCGGGTCAACGTCCATTATTTCTCCGCGGACCTTGGGGCGGACCTCGGGCTCGGGCGCGGCAAGAGCCATTTCCACAAGACGTTGCGCTTCCTCGACCGTTTGCCCGCCGACGCCGGCGAGACGAACCTCGCCCGCAGCCTGCGCGCCTTCGGCCAGCAGACCAAGCGCCGCGGGCTGGCGCTGATCCTGAGCGATTTTTTCGACCCGCGCGGGTACGAGGAGGCGCTGTCATACCTGCTCTACCAACGCTTTGAAATCCAGTTGGTCCAGTTCCTCGACCCTGCCGAACTGAACCCGCGCCTGCGCGGCGACCTGCGCTTGACCGACACCGAGACAGGTCAGATCTACGAGGTCACGGCCAACGAAGGCCTCTTGCGCGCCTACGAACGCGAGTTTAGCGGGTTCCTCATTGGCCTGGAGACCTTCTGTCGCCAGCGCCAGATCGGCTACCGGCGCGCGACGACGGACGTGAGTTTCGAGGACTGGGTGCTGCAAACCCTGCGCAGCGGCGGTGGTGGTCTGATGGCATGAGGAAATGAACCAGAGAATTCTTGGATGAGTACCCATTCCTTTCTCGTGCTGGGCGCGGGCGAACTCGGCATGGCGGTCCTCCGCCACTTGGCCGCGCGCGGCGTCGGGTCGGACGGCCCGTCCGTCACCGTCCTCCTCCGCCCATCGTCTATCGATTCGCAGGATGCGGACAAGCAGCGCGACGTGGCCGAACTCCGTTCGCTCGGCGTCCACTTTCTTCCCGGCGACCTAGCCAACCCGCGGACGAATCTACCCGACCTTTTCCGGGGTTTTGACACCGTGATCTCCTGCACGGGCTTCGTCACCGGGGCGGGCGGCTTCCAGCTCGGGCTCGCCCGGGCGGCCCTCGCCGCCGGGGTGCGGCGGTACGTGCCCTGGCAGTTTGGCGTGGATTACGACCGGATCGGACGCGGCAGCCCGCAGAACTTGTTCGACGAACAGTTGGATGTGCGTGACCTGCTGCGTTCGCAGAGCGAGACGGAGTGGCTCATCCTCTCGACGGGAATGTTCACGAGCTTCCTGTTTGAACCGTCTTTCGGAGTCGTCGATCTGGCAGCGAACACCGTCCACGCGCTTGGGAGCTGGGATACGGCCGTCACCGTGACGACGCCCGCGGACATCGGCAACCTGACGGCCGAGGTCTGTCTGGCCCGGCCGCGGGTGGCCAATCGCGTCGTCTACACGGCGGGCGACACGATCACCTACCGCCGGTTGGCGGACACCGTCGACACGGTGCTGGACCGCAAGGTGCGACGAGTCGAATGGACCGTGCCCGAGTTGAGGCGCGAACTGGAGGCCGACCCAGACAACGCCATCAAGAAGTACCGGGCGGTGTTCGCGGAAGGCAAGGGGGTGGCGTGGGAAATGGACCAGACTTTCAACGCCCAGCGCGGGATTGCGACGACCGACGTGGAGGGCTGGGCGAGGGAAAACTTGCGATGACCCTCCTCAACCCGCTCGCGCTTGCCTTCGCGGCCCTGGTGCCGCTGATCGTCGTGCTGTACCTGCTCAAGCTGCGGCGGCAGCCCGCGCGCGTGTCCACGCTGCTCTTCTGGCAGCGCGTGACGGCTGACCACCGGCGGCGCGCGCTCTTCCAGCGGCTGCGGCAGATTCTTTCCCTCCTGTTGCAGTTGCTCATCTTCGGGTTGCTGCTCTTCGCGCTCGCGCGACCGGAACTCGCTTCCTTTCGCGGCGCGGAGGCGGGGCTTTCGACCGTCGTCGTGCTCGACGCCCGCGCACGGACCCGGGCGCGCACTGGCAACAGCGGGGAAACACGCTTCGACCAGGCCCGGCGCGTCGCTACGAGCTACCTCAACCGCGCCTCCCCGCGCCAGCCCGTTGCGCTCCTGGCCGCGGAGAGTGCCCCGCGCGTGGTCGTCGGCCTGACGGGCGAGGAACGTTCCCTCCTCGCCGGGCTCGACGAACTCGGTCCCACCGACGCCGGCGGCCGGATCGAGGACGCCGTGCGCCTCGCCGCCGACCTCCTCGCCGCACGTCCCGGCGGCAAGCGCGTGGTCGTCGTCACGGATCAGCCGTTTGATTTTCCCCAGCCTAAGGGCGCGCCTGTGCAGGTCGAGACTCGCCTGGTCCCCGCTACCTCCGACACGCCGCGCGAGAACGTCGGCCTTACTCGCCTG
>CAXUIU010000141.1:0-3323 GCA_964250955.1 uncultured Chthoniobacterales bacterium
AAACGCGCACCGCCCCGCACGCGCAACCCCCGCCGCCACCGGCCTGCTCTTGCTGCCGGGTGTCATCGACGCGCACGTGCACTTCAACGAACCCGGCCGCGCCGAATGGGAAGGGCTGTCCACCGGCTCGCGCGCGTGCGCGGTGGGAGGCACCACGACGTTCTTCGACATGCCGCTCAACTCGACGCCGCCCGTACTCGATGGGGCGTCGTTCGCCGCCAAGCGCGACCTCGCGCGGGCGAAGTCACACGTCGATTTCGCGTTGTGGGGTGGGCTGGTGCCGGGCAACCCCGGCCGTGCCGAGGAACTCCACGCGTGCGGCGTCATCGGACTAAAGGCGTTCATGTCCGGCAGCGGCATCGAGGACTTCCCCAAGGCTGACGCCGGCACGCTCAAGGCCGGCATGAAGGAAGCGGCGCGACTGGGGATGCTCGTCGCCGTCCACGCCGAGATCGACCATCCGGAATATGCTCACGGCACCACCGTGCGCGACTACCTCGCGTCGCGCCCGATCTCGATGGAACTGGAGGCCATCCGCCTCGCGCTCGCACTCGCGGGCGAGACCGGTTGCAAGCTGCACATCGTCCACGTCAGCAGCGCGGAAGGCGTGCGGCTCGTCACGCAGGCGGTGCGCGACGGCGTGGACGTGACGTGCGAGACGTGCCCGCACTACCTCGTGCTCACCGGCGAGGATGTGGAACGTCTCGGTGCGCCGGCCAAATGCGCGCCGCCGTTACGCGCGGACGGCGAGCGCCGCGCGCTCTTGGACCTCGTGCAAGCCGGGTTCGTGCACACCATTGGCAGCGACCACTCGCCCGCGCCGCCGTCGATGAAAACGGACCCTGATTTCTTCAAGGTCTGGGGCGGCATCGCCGGTTGCCAACACCTGCTCGGGTTGTTGTGCAACCTGGAACTCCCGCCCGACTTCATCGCGCGGCTGACCGCCGGCAACGTCGCAGAACGTTTCGGATTGCCCGCGAAAGGGCAACTCGCCGTCGGCCACGACGCCGACCTCGTGTTGTTCGACCCGGACGGGAGCACGCCCGTCACCACCAACACCTTGCAATACCGGCACAAAGTCACGCCTTACCTCGGACGCACGTTGCGCGGGGCGGTGCGCCGGACGATCCTGCGGGGCCGCACGGTCGCCCTCGATGGCCACCCGGTGGGCACACCCGCCGGCCAACTCGTCACGCCGCACCGTTTCTAACCTCATGGACCCGAAACTCGGCCTGACCCGCAGCGTCGTCCGACGCCACTACGCGCTCGTCTCCCCCGATGGCCGCGTGCCCAGCGTGCTGCCGGGCTGGGTGCGCTGCACGCCGTACGTGCTGGTTTCCCCGGCGATGGGGGCGCGGTTCTCACAGTTCCTCATCGACGCGGAGGAAGGCGGCGAGGGCCACGGGTACACGGGCGGCGACCAGTGGTTCTTTTACGTCCTGAGCGGCGGCGGCCGGTGCAACGGCAAGAAGCTGGCGGCGGGCGGCTACGTGTTCGTGCCGGCGGATTCGTGGTACGAGTTCGTCGGCATGGGGGCGGGCACGCGCGTGCTCGTCTTCCGCAAAACCTGGGAGCACACCGCCGACGAGAGCGACGAGACGCCGACGTTCTTCGCCGGCCACGCGGACGACGCGCCGGAAGCGCCGTTCCTCGGCGACGAACGCGCGCGGCTCAAGACGCTCTTGCCCGAAGCGTCCGGCATGGACATGGCCGTGAACATCTTCACCTACGACCCCGGCGCGACGCTGCCCTTCGTCGAAACGCACGTCATGGAGCACGGCATGCTCTTCCTCGACGGCGGCGGCGTGTACCGCCTCGGCGACGACTGGCACCCGGTCACGGCGGGCGACGCGCTCTGGATCGCGTCGTACTGCGCGCAATGGTTCATCGCCGCGGGTCCGGGACCGGCGCGCTACATCTACTATAAGGACGTGAACCGGCTGCCATGACGATCAACCCGACCCTTTCCACAGAAGAACTCGCCCCGGTCGTCCAGGAACTGCACGCGGCCAACGTGGCGTTGGGCGCGCGCTACCCGGGCGAGTCGGACCGTCGCCAGCCTGTCCACGTCGTCTACGGCGGCGCGCACCTTTTCAAGGCTGACACCGCCCGGCGGCTCGGCGAGGTGGCGCGACGCTCGCTGGCGGAACACGCCCCCGACCCCGCCGCGCTCGCCGCGGCGCTCGGCGCGGACTGGGAGCCGGGTTTCGCCGCCGATCTGTACGCGCGCGTCGTCGCCAAGCTGGAACGCGAGCCCACCGAGGACTTCCGACTCGACTTCGAGGACGGCTACGGCAACCGACCCGACGCGGAGGAGGACGGGCACGCCGTCTCTGCCGCGGGCGAGGTGGCCGCCGGGACCGAACGCGGCACGCTGCCGCCGTTCGTGGGCATCCGGATCAAGCCCTTCAACGAGGACCTGCGCGCGCGTTCCATGCGCACGCTCGATCTCTTCGTGACCGCACTCGTGGCGAAAACCGGGGGCCGGCTGCCGGACAACTTCGTCATCACGGTGCCCAAGGTGCAGATCGCCGCCCACGTCGCGGCGGCGGCGCGGACGTGCGCGCTGTTGGAGGAAAAGCTCGGGCTGCCCGCGGGCGCGTTGCGGCTGGAACTCATGGTCGAAACTCCGCAGGCCATCATCGGTGCCGACGGGCGTTGTCCGCTGCTGGGTTTCGTCGAAGCGGCGGGGGGGCGTTGCGGGAGTTTGCACTTCGGGGTGTACGACTACACGGCGTCGTTCGGGATCACGGCGGCGTACCAGGCGATGGGGCACCCGGCGTGCGACTTCGCGCGCACGACGATGGTCGCGGCTCTGGCGGGTACGGGCGTGCAAATCTCCGACGGCGCGACGAATATCCTGCCCGTCGGCAGCCGCGAGGCGGTCCACGGCGCGTGGAAACTGGCCTTTGAGGACACGCTGCACTCGCTGAGGAACGGCATCTACGAGGGCTGGGACCTGCACCCGGCGCAACTCGTGTCACGCTACGCGGCGGTGTACGCGTTCTTCCTGGGAGGGCTGCCGGCGGCGTCGGGGCGGCTGCGGGCGTTCGTGGAAAAGGCGGCGCTGGCTTCGCTGTTCGGCGACGTGTTCGACGACGCCGCGACGGGGCAGGGGTTGCTCAACTTCTTCCTGCGCGGCATCGCGTGCGGAGCGATCACGGAAGCAGAGGCTCTCGCTACCGGCCTGACGCTGGGGGAAATCCGCACACGGTCGTTCCTGAAAATCCTGCTCGGCCGGCGCGGTCTGGCGTAGAAGAAGCCTCCCGCCAAGTCCCGGCAACCCCGGACCCGGGGGGGGCGGGGCGACGCGGACACCGGCG
>CAXUIU010000141.1:3333-9289 GCA_964250955.1 uncultured Chthoniobacterales bacterium
GGAGAAAACCTCTTTTCTGAACCCCTTTCCTCCTTTGCGGCTTTGCGGACTTTGCGTGAGGCCCTCTTTACGGCATTCTACGGGGATGCAAGGGGCAAACGAGGGCGGCTTCACCTTCCAACTCAACGGCGAGCGCGTGGAGGTGCGCGAACTCTCCACCCACACGACGCTGCTCGACTGGCTGCGGCGGCAGGGCCGCACGGGCACCAAGTGCGGTTGCAACGAGGGCGACTGCGGCGCGTGCACCGTCGCGCTCCTTGACCGCGACCACCTGGACCGGCCGACGTGGCGCGCGGTGAACAGTTGCATCGCGCTCCTGCCGATGTTCGCAGGGCGCGAAGTGGTGACCGTCGAAGGCGTCGCGGGCGCGGGCGGCGAACTCCACCCGGTGCAGGACGCCATGGTGCGGCACTACGGCTCGCAGTGCGGGTACTGCACGCCGGGGTTCGTGATGTCGATGTTCGAGGGGTACTACCGCGAGGACCTGCGCGCGCCGTGGCAGGTCGCCGAACAACTCTGCGGCAATCTGTGCCGCTGCACGGGCTACCGTTCCATCCGCGACGCCGCGCGCGAGACGCTCCTGCCCGCCGGCCCGGCGTGCGAGAAGCTCTGCGCCGCGAAAGCCTCGTGCGACCCGCACGCGCGCCGCTTGCTTGGAGATCGTTCGCCGCTCCCACCGTGCCGCTACGAACGCGGCGACGAGTCCTTCCTGCGCCCGGCCACGCTCGGCGAATTGCTCTCGCTCCTGCGGCGTGACCCATCTGCGCGGATGATCGCGGGCGGCACGGAGATCGGCGTCGAGATCAACAAGCAGCAGGCCACCTGCCCGCGGCTGATCTCCGTCGAGGCGGTCGAGGATCTCCGCACCGTGCGCGCCACGCCCGACGCGTGGCACCTCGGCGCGGCGGCCCCGCTGACGGTCATCGAAGAAGCCCTCGCCGGCGAGTATCCCGCGCTCGGCAAGATGCTCTGGCTTTTCGGCTTCCGGCAACTGCGTAACCGCGCCACGCTCGGCGGCAGCCTGGCGACGAGTTCGCCCATCGGCGACGCCGCGCCCGTGCTGCTCTCGCTCGATGCGTCGCTGCGGCTCGCCTCGGAAGAAGGCGGCGAACGCACCGTGGCACTGGAAGATTTCTTCACCGGCTACCGCCGCAACGCCTTGCGCGAGGGAGAAATGATTGTGGAAGTGATCCTGCCGCGCGGCCGGCCGCACCGGGCGGAGTTTTTCAAGGTATCCAAGCGCCGCGAGATGGACATCAGCGCCGTGTCGGCGGCGTTCGTGGTGGAGGAGGACGAACGTGGGATCGTCACACGGGCGCGGCTGGCGTTCGGCGGTGTGGCGGCGACCCCGGCGCGGGCGCGGCGTGCGGAGGCCGCGCAGGTCGGGCGCACGCTCGCGGAGGCACTTCCCGATGTGCTCGGGGCATTGGGCGAAGATTTCAACCCGCTCTCGGACCGCCGCGGCAGCGCGGAATACCGGCGCGGGGTGGTGCGCGGGATGTGGGAGAAGTTCGTGCGCGGCGAACCTGGGCCGCAGGATACACGCAGGGACTTCGCCGGCGACGACGCGCCGTGGACGGTAGATTCGGCGTCCCGCGCGCTGCCGCACGAGAGTGCCACGGGCCACGTCACCGGCCGTGCGCAGTACGTGGACGACACCGCGCAGCGCCGCCCGATGCTCGACGTGTGGCCGGTGTGCTCGCCGCACGCGCACGCGCGGATCGTGCGCCTCGACGTGACCCCCGCGCGGGCTGTGCCCGGCGTGCGCGCGGTGTTGACGGCCAAGGATGTGCCCGGGCACAACAACGTCGGCGTCAGCCGCAAGGACGAGACGCTCTTCGCGGAGGCCGAGACGTTGTACCACCAGCATCTCATCGCACTCGTCGTCGCCGATTCACCGGAAGCTTGCCGGGCGGCGGCGAAGCTGGTTGAGGTCGAATACGAATCGCTGCCCGCGCTCATCAGCATCCACGACGCCATCGCGGCCGACAGCTTCCACACGGACGCCAACCGGATGGCGCGGGGAGACTGGCAGGCGGGCTTGGAGAAGAGTCCGCACCGGTTCGAGGGGGAGTTCGAGATCGGCGGACAGGAACATTTCTATCTCGAAACGCAAGCCGCGTGGGCCGAGGTGGACGGCGACGGGAACGTCACCATCTCGTCGTCCACGCAGCACCCGAGCGAGATCCAGACCATCGTGGGCGAGGTGCTCGACCTGCCGCGCCACCGGATCGTCGTGCAGACTCCGCGGATGGGCGGCGGCTTCGGCGGCAAGGAGACGCAGGGCAACACCTGGGCGGCACTGGCGGCACTGGCGGCACTGAAGACCGGCCGGCCCGTGCGCGTGCAGACCGACCGCGACGTGGATATGCGCATGACCGGCAAGCGCCACCCGTTCCTGGTCCGCTTCCGGGTCGGGTACGACGACGCGGGCACGGTCCTCGCGCTGAAATGCGACCTCGTTTCCAACGGCGGCTGGTCGCTCGACCTGTCGATGCCCGTGACGGACCGCGCGATGTTCCACACCGACAACGCGTACTACATCGCCGACATGGAAGTCACCGGCCGCGTGGCGAAGACAAACATCGCCTCCAACACGGCGTTCCGCGGCTTCGGCGGGCCGCAGGGGATGCTTGCCATCGAGGAGATCATGGACCGCGTCGCGCGGCGCGTCGGGCTGCCGCCGGAGGTCGTGCGCGAACGCAACTTCTACCACGGCCGGGGCGAGACGAACACGACACACTACGGCGAGGAGATCGGCGACTTCCGCTTGCCGCAGATCTGGCAGGAACTCAAGGCGAGCGCCGACTTCGACACCCGCCGCGAGGCCGTCGCGCGCTGGAACGCGGCCCACGTCGGGGTCAAGCGTGGGCTGGCGATCACGCCGGTGAAGTTCGGCATCTCCTTCACCTACACGGCCTACAACCAGGCCGGCGCTCTGGTGCTCCTCTACCGCGACGGCACCGCGCAGGTCAACCACGGGGGCACGGAGATGGGCCAGGGATTGCACACGAAGATTCTCGGTGTCGCCGTGCGCGAACTCGGCTTGCCGCCAGAGCGAGTCCGCCTGATGACCACCGCCACGGACAAGGTGCCCAACACGAGTGCCACCGCGGCTTCGAGCGGCTCCGACCTCAACGGCATGGCCGTGCAAGACGCCTGCCGACAACTGCGCGAACGATTAGCGCCCTTCGCCGTGGCGATGTTGGCCGAGCGTTTCGGCGACGACACGATCACGCCCGCGCGGGTGCGCTTCGAGAACGGCGCGGTGTTCGTGGAGGATCGGCCCGACGAAATCATCGAGTACCTGGAGGTCGTGGACCGCGCCTACATGGAGCGCGTGAGCCTCTCCGCGCAGGGGTACTACCGGACGCCCAACATCCACTGGGACCGCGCGAAGGGGAAAGGGCGGCCGTTCGCGTACTACGCGTGCGGTGCGGCCGTGGCGGAGGTCGAGATCGACGGCGCGAGCGGCATGCACGGAGTCCGGCGCGTGGACATCCTGCACGACGTGGGGCGTTCGCTGAACCCCGGCGTGGACCGCGGGCAGATCGAGGGTGGATTCGTGCAGGGCGTGGGCTGGCTGACGAGCGAGGAACTGCGCTGGGACAAGGACGGCCGACTGCAAACCCACGGCGCGAGCACCTACCAGATTCCCGCCATCAGCGACGCGCCGGCGGATTTCCGTGTTCGCTTCTTCGAGGACTCCGCGCCGACCGAAACCGTCGGCCGCTCCAAGGCCGTGGGCGAGCCGCCGTTCATGTTGGCGATGTGCGTGCGCGAGGCGATCCGCGACGCGGTGGCGGCGTTCACTGGCCGCGGCGGAGAGATTCCACTCGCGTCCCCCGCGACGAACGAAGCGATCTTCATGGCGATCCGTCGCTGAGATTCCCCGCTATGTCCGTGCCGCAAAACGTCGTCGCGCTGGTCTTCGACTACGACCAGACGCTCTCGCCCCACTACATGCAGGACGAGGTATTATTCCCCGCGTTTGGCATCGACTCCGGGCGCTTCTGGGACCGTTGCAATGATCTGATGGCCACCCAGAACTACGACGGCGAACTGGCCTACATGAAAGTGCTTCTCGACACGCTCGACTTCGACCGGCCATCCAACGCTCAACTAAGCGAACTCGGCGAAAAACTGACGTTCTACCCCGGATTGCCGGAGATGTTCGAGGATTTCGAGCGCGGGGCTTTGTCGGACGAGGACCGGGCGCTGGGCATCCGGGTGGAGTTCTACATCCTCTCCAGCGGGTTGAAGGCGGTGATTGAGGGGAGCGCGTTGCGGCGGCACGTGCGCGCGGTGTTCGGCTGTGAGTACGCGGAAGATCAACAGGGCCGCATCACGTTCCCCAAGCGCGTGATCTCGCACACGCAGAAGACGCAGTTTCTCTTTCGCGTCAACAAGGGCCTGCTCGACCTCAGCCAGGACGTGAACGACCACCTGGACGACGACCTGCGCCCGGTGCCCTTCGAGAACATGATCTACGTCGGCGACGGCCCGACGGACATCCCGTGCTTCAACGTCATCCGCAAGCAGGGCGGGCAGGCGGTCGCCGTGTACAACCCCGACGACCCGACGCGGGCGGCGTTCCGCAAATGCTATCAGCTCACCGCGCACACCGACCGCGTGCGGCACATCGCGCCGGCGGATTTCCGGGCGGGCAGCCACCTGCGGCTGCTGTTGGACGAGATGGTCGGCGAGATCGCTACGCGCATTCGGGCCAAGCGACAATCGAGCATCGAGAGCGGCACCGTGCGCGCGCCGAAGTATTAACCCTCAGGCTTTCCTTCAGAGCAGGCCGCGCGCGTGCTTCTGCGCGCAACGGGCCAGAAGTTCGGCGGCGACCTCCTGCGGCGCGTGCTTGAAGCCGGGCATGGTCGAGAGCCACTGGTAGACCGGCTCGCGCAAGCCCGGCGGCAGGACCGGCGGCATCGTCAGCAGGCGGTCCAACGCGGCGACGACCGCGTCCGCCGTTTGCTCGACCATCCGCTGCGCGGCGACGAGGCCGGGTGGTTCGTCGCCATCCAGCACCGGTGGCGCGCCGGGAAACAGCGGCGTCGGCCGTTCCAGATTGCGCTGGAACATCACCATCGCGTCGAGCACCACCGACACGGTGCGCGGATAGAAGCTCGTCATCAGGTTCCACGGCTCGCCGCTGAGGGAGATTTCCCCGCTGCCGCGGAAATCCGTGCGCAAGAGCACCGCCGGGATGTCCGCAAACTTGGCGAACATGAACTCCACCACCGTGCCCGCGTCCAGTTCCGGCCCATCGTAGTGGAAGATGCCCAGGTCGCAGGCCAGGAGCGCACGGATATCCTGGTCGCGGATGGCCTGCGCGGTGGTGTCGCGTTGTTCGAGCACCTGCGGGAGCAAGGACTGGAAACGCCCACCCGAACGCCGCCGGATGGCGTCGGCCAGGGCGACGTTGCCGAGGAGGTGCTTGGTGCTGAAAAGCTCGCCGCCGAAGTAGATGGAGTAGGTCGCTGGTTCGTCGCTCACGGCAAAGGCAGCAAGCAAAGCGGAACCGGCGCCCCCCGGCAAGCGGCGTTTGCGTGTGGGCGGGTTCGGGGCTTGTTTCCACCCATGGCTGAATTGAACCACCTGCGTGGCGCGCGCGTGTACCTGTCGGGACCCATGGACTTCGTGGCGTCGCGCGCCGACGAGAAGAAGCTCGGCTGGCGCAACCGCGTGGGCGACTTCCTGCGCCACCTGGAGGCGACGGTGTTCGACCCGTGGTTCAAGCCAAGCGTGCGCGGGCTGGAGGAGTACGGCCTGGAGGACATCAAGACCATCGACGCGCGCGACCATTGGACGTTCGAGCCCGGGCAGGCCGGCGACGAGGCGCGCGCCAAGTGCGCGGAGCAGTTTTGGGAAACGCTCCACATCGACCTGCGCATGGTGGACACGAGTGATTTCACCATTGCCTACGTGCCGACGAACATCTACAGCG
>CAXUIU010000142.1:0-9259 GCA_964250955.1 uncultured Chthoniobacterales bacterium
GATCACGGCAGCGGCGGGGCGGGAACCCGAACTGCGCGGCCTCGGCCGCCGTCTCGCCCGGGTGGACGACAAACCGGTCGAGGAACGACGCGGTGATGGCCGCGGTCGCCGCCGTCAGCGACGGCGCCCGGTCGAACTCGTGGTCCATCGTCGCATAGATCAGGTCGAACCCCGCCACCCACAACAGCACCGCCCCGGCGAGCACGAGCGGCGCGAAGTCGAACCGCCCCCGCACGGCCAGCCACGCCCCCACCGGTGACACCGCCAGCGCCAGCCCGAGAAAGAGCTGCGTGTAATCGGTGAACCGCTTCGTCAGCGAGTAAAAGAACACGATGGCCAACGCCACCGGCGACAGCGCGAGGCAGAGGCTGTTGATGAACGCCGTCGTCACCACGAACCCCGTTGCGCTCACGATTAACAAGGCGACGGCGACCGGCCGGGAGACGAGCCGGTGGCGGCCGGCGGTGCGGGGGTTCTTTTTGTCGATCTCCCAGTCGGCGAGCCGGTTGAACACCATCGCCGCCGTGCGCGCGAAGACCATGCACAGCAGGATGAGCCCGAGGGTGCGCCAGCCCGGCCGGCCGTGCGCGGCGACCAGCATGGAGCCCAGCGCGAACGGCAGCGCGAAGACGGTGTGCGAGAAGCGGATGAACGTCAGCGTACGGTTGACGGGGGCGAGGTAGGCAGCGGGCGCGGGCATTCCGGAAATTTAGCCGCAGATTCCGCAGATTTCCGCAGATTTCGGAAGGGAGGAGAGGGCAGAGAAGCCATCCCCCCTTCCCTCTCTTCCAATCTGCGTGGTCTGCGTAATCTACGGTTAAATTCTGGTGGCCTTCACCGCACCACGCGCGCGCTGCCGTAGGCCATGAGTTTCTTGACCTCGCCCAAGGTCGCCATCGACGTGTCGCCGGGCGTCGTCATCGTCAGAGCCCCGTGCTCCGCGCCGTAATCCACGGCCTGCGGCGGGTCGCCGGTCGTGAGCAGGCCATAGATCAACCCCGAGGCGAAGCTGTCGCCGCCCACCCGGTCCATGACCTCCAACCCCGGACACGGGCGGGACGCGTAGATCCTGACCGCGCGCAGCGGCGGCGTCGTGGCCGAGAGCGCCGCGAAGATGCTGCCCGTGTCCATGTTGACCCCGCCCTGGAGGCTGAGGTCTTCCAGCAGCCGCCCAACCGCGTTGTCCACGAACGCCGTCACCACCGCCGTGCGCAGCCCGCGCGCGACGTTATACCTCCCCCACCCTCCCAGGCGCGGAAGGAGCGTGTCGTGCGAGACAAGGTCGAATTGACGTTCGTTGGCGGGCCGCAGGTTCAGGGGGACATGGCGCAGCCAGCGTAGGCGTGCCGCCCTTGCGACAAGCCTGTTTTCCGCCCGTCAATTATCCAAAATGGCGCGGACCGCGGCGTCAGGCTGTTCGCGTGGCACGAAGTGTCCGATGCCCGGCAGCACCTGCCGGTGGTAGCCGCCCGGGAACAGCCTGGCCTGGTTGGCGGTGGACGCCGGCAGGCTGCACTCCTCCGCGCCGCCGTGCAGCAGCGTGGTGGGCACGGTGATCTCGGGGTGGGCTGCAATCCGGGCGTCGAGTTTGGCGTAGTGCGGGTCCTTCGGCGCGTTGCCCCAGCGCACCCGGTAGAAGTGCAGCACCACGTCCACGAAGTCCGGGTTGTCCCAGGACGGCGCGGTCACGTCGAACTCGCCCTCCGTAAACTTCCAGGTGGGCGACCACGTCCGCCACAGGAACCGGCAGTACTCGCGCCGGTTATCCTGGAGCGCCTCCCGGCCGCGCTCGCTACCCATGAACCACTGGTACCAATAGAGACGCTGCTGCCCGTAGTCGAGTTCGGAGCCGGGCGTCACCTTGGGCAGATAGGGCGAGGACATGGCGACGAGCCGTTCGACGCGCTCCGGCCACAGCGCCGCGAAGACGTACCCGATCCCCGCGCCCCAGTCGTGGCCGACGAGGAGGACCTTCTTGATGCGGAGTGCGTCGAGAAGGTCGGCGGCGTCCTGCGCCAGAGCGGTCGGCTGCCCGGTGCGCGGGGTGGATTTTTCGAGGAAGCGCGTCGGCCCCCAGCCCCGCAGGTGCGGCACGATCACGCGCTTGCCCGCCGCGGCGAGCGCCGGGGCAACGCCGTCCCACGCGCGCACGTCGTCGGGCCAACCGTGGAGCAAGAGCACGGGCGGGCCGTCTTCCGGGCCGTGGGTTTCGTAGGCGATGGAGAGTTGGTCGGTTTCGGCGGTGAGGGTCGCGGGCATGGCGGGAAGAAGAAGGAATCAGCTATCAGTTCACCGGCGGGATGTTCGTCGGCCCGTTTTCGTCGGCCCGGACGGGTTCGGCGACGTAGCGGCCCTGCGCGGGCACGGCAACCTGGTCAAATTCCCGCGCCAGCCGGTGCAATGCCTCACGCATCTCGCGGTCACGCACCGGATGGCCGTGACCGGTCAGGGCCAGGCGCGGTTCCAGGGCGGCGAGGGTCTCCACGGAACGCTTCGCGCTGACCCAATCCGGGGTGAAGTACTGCGGCGGGCCATGCATCTCGGGTTCCTGCGCGAAGTTCGCCTCGTAGGCGCTCTCCGACTTGGTCGTCACGAACGCGTCGCCGGCCAGGAGCGTGCCGTCTTCCTCGCGCCAGAAGGAGACGTGTCCGGGCGTGTGGCCCGGCGTGGCCAGCCACCGCCAGCCGGGCAGCCCTGGCACGCTGCCGTCCTCCGGCAACGGCTGGAGCCAACGGCTCACGTCCACCGGCCCGGTCGGGTAGAGGCCGGCCAGCCGCGACATCAGCCCGCCGCCCACCGTAGGGTCCGCCGGCGGGTAGGAGGCGCGGCCGTCGAGGTAGGGCAGTTCCAACGGATGCGCGTAGATCGGTGCGTCCCATTTTTCGGCGAGGTCCTTGAGCGCGCCGACGTGGTCGAAGTGACCGTGGGTCAGGAGAATGGCCGCCGGTCGCGCCTCCTTGCCGAAGCGTGCCGCTGCCGCCTTGGCGATTGAGCCGGCCGAGCCGATGATGGCCGCGTCCACCAGCACCCAGCGGCGGTCGCCGGTGTGCGGCACTCCCACGAAGGCCACGTTGACGAAGACGTGGTTCTGGAAGGCGAGGTTGTAGGCGATCTGGTGGGTGCCGTCGCCGTTGGTGGCGGAGGAGTCCGCGCGGGCGCTTTGAGGAAGGGGGATCTGATGTTCCATACCGGATCTCGGAACCGTCCGCGGCGAGCCGCGTGGACGTAGCAAAGTGCGTCGCGTCCGCCCGGGCGCGGCCTGTTCCCTGATGAACTCAAGCTCAGCGACAGAGGTTGGTGAGGTCAGACAAGGATAGCATGAAAGAGCCTGTCGCCAGCCTCTGTTCGCTGGAGCGCGTGGTGAGGTGTCTGGGTGCCGCTGAGCTACGCCAAATGCTCCATGTTGCCGCGCAGAGATACCCAAGGGTGCTGATCCTCCTCCCAAACGGAGCGGGTGGGAGTCGGGAAGCCAGGATCGGCGAAGGCTCCGACGGGGATGATGGTGTCCGCATCCCCGTCCCGTTGGTAGTACACGATGGCGCTGCAATGCGGGCAGAAGTGGAAGGTGGTGCGACAGCCGTCCTCGCTCATGCGGACGTATGCAGTGGAAGCGCCGTTAATCAGGACGGAGCCACTGAAGAAGCGGGCCTGGGCGGCGAAGGCGCTGCCGGTACGCCGCTGGCAGTCCAGACAGTGGCAGACAGAGACCCGCAGGGGTGCGGCGGAGACGGTGGCGGTGAGCTGGCCACAGCTACAGGCAGCGAGGCGCGGAGTCATGGGCAGGAAGGCGAGCGCACGAGGTTTGGGACACCTGACGGACTCAAGCTCAGCGACAGAGGCTGACGAGGACGGACTACGGATGCAAAACAGGCGTACCGCCAGCCGCTGTTCGCTGGAGCGCGTGGTTAGGTCTACGTGCCGTATAGATTAGCGCCGACGAGCATACCAGCGCAAAAGGAGACCAGCGCTCCGGTCGCTGCTAAAGCAAGCGTCCCTAGCATCTGTCCGCTCGAAGGCTGCGCTGGTGCTCTGCGTGGCAGCAAGACAGCGGCGAAGACAACGAAACCGGCCGCGAGCGGCAAATAGAAGATGAGCAGATCGGAACTTGCCCACGGTAGATGCAACGCTGCACGGCAGCGGTAGAGGAGCCAAACAGCTAAAGCTTCGCCGATGAACACAGCAACCAGTTTGAGTATCAAGTTCAGCATTGTCGTGAAGAGACTTGACGCCGCCAAGCTCAGCGACTGCCACCGGGAGCGTAGCAACCAGAGGTAGTTCGCTGGAGCGCGTGGCTAGGCTGCTTAGACCGAAGTAGACGGCGTCCGGCAAAGGCGCAGACCGAGGCGCTTGCCAGTACGATGGCACAGGACACGAAGGTGATAACTGATGCTAGCCGGAAGATCGGGTCGACGTGCTCCATCCCGGCCTCGAACGGGTACTCGGGCCACTCGTAAACCTGATAAGAGTACGACGCCCACACTCCCGCTCCGACCGCTGCAAGATAGAAAATGAAGTGTGCCCACCAACGACGAGGCGGCAAGAAGATTGCCCAGACGCCGAGCAGCAGGCAAACGAACCACAGCGCATGGCTGGCGTACTCGACGAGACCAACCAAGATGAACGGGTTGATGGCAACGAGAACGGCGCGATCTGCAACGCCAAACGCCAAGTCGGCAAAAACTACCGCACAGACGAAAGTGAGCGCCGCGCACACCACGGAGAAAAGGATTTTGGTGAGCCAAGGCATGGAGAAAATCGAAGCAGTCTAACAGGTACAGGAGTGACGCGCCGAGACGCTTGCGGGCGAGGAGAAAGTGGGGAGGATGCGGGTTGTTTTATGCGTGCCTTGACCAAGCCAGCAACCGCTCTGTGCACCGTGGATCATTGTACGGCCTTCCTTTTGGCCGAGAGCCAGAGGGCCGGGTGCGTGCGTTTAGCAGAGGTCAGTGGGGGCGGGTTTGCCCACGCAGGCGGCCAAGCGCTTCCTGCCCCGGGGAGAGTTCGGCCCGCGTGACCTGTTCGAAGCAAACCAGTTCAAACGCCCCTTCGCCGACCAGGCCACTACCACCTTCATCCAGCAAAGCACTAACCACCCTCCCGGGGCGTAACTCCTGTCATTGGTAGGGATGAGGGTCCGAGGCAGTCCCTGGATTTTCTGCTGCTGGGAACGTTCGGCCAGAGGACAATAGGGACTGCCTCGAACCCTCATCCCTGCCAATTGGAACGACCGGCCACTCGCGTGGCCTGATCAGATCAGCTCTCTGCCGGTAGCCGCAGCCGCCTATAGTCCTGCCCGAGTACTTGCGCCAACGCTTCCACCACGAACTCGTGGTCCAACCTTTGCGGCAGACCGGAGACCGTCACCACTCCGATAACGCCCGCGCCAGAAACCGCCAGCGGGAACGCGCCCCCGTGCGCCGCGTAATCGGCCGTCGGCAAGCCGAACTCGGCCTCCAGGCTACTCTCCTTTTGTTGCAGTTCCAGTCTCACATGATAGGAACTCCGGTGGAAGCGGATGACCACGTTCCCCTTGCGACGGGCCCACTCGGCGTGATCGGGCATGGTGCCGGCGAGGGCACAATAAAACAGCGGCTGACCAAAACGCCGGATGTCGATCACCACCGGCAGGCTCTTCGCTTGGGCGGCTTCGCGCAGGTGGTTTCCGAGTTGCCACGCTTCTCCCTCTTCGAAGCGTGCGAAGCGCAGACTCTTCTCCTGGGCTGCGATGATAGTGAGATCGTTCTCGATGGACATGATTGAAACTCGACGCTATCGAA
Source organism: uncultured Chthoniobacterales bacterium (assembly GCA_964250955.1). Taxonomy (GTDB): domain Bacteria; phylum Verrucomicrobiota; class Verrucomicrobiia; order Chthoniobacterales; family SZAS-18; genus CAHJWO01. The sequence goes on from CAXUIU010000142.1 coordinate 5,778, forward strand.
ACTCCGCCACCAACTCCGCCGGCAGCAGCGGCGTCGCGCCGTAGTGCGACGCCACGTAGCCGCCCAATTTGCACGCGTTCTCCAGGGTCCGCCACGTTTCAATTCCGCGCGTGCGTCCGGTCACGAACCCCGCCATGAACGCGTCCCCCGCCCCCACGGTGTCGCGCACGGTCACCTTGGGAGCCGGGGCGAACGTGACGTTGCCCTCGTCCCACAACGCCGCGCCTTGCGGTCCGCGCGTCACGCACACGCACCGCACGCCCGTCGCTTCCGCCAGCGTCGCGCAATCCCGCGAGAGCGCTTCCTCGGTCTTGGGCGTGCTGAGCTGCAACTTGCCCCGGCGAACGTACCCGGCGAGCTGGCCAAGCTCATCGTCGTTGAGCTTCATCACGTCCGCGCGCCGCGCTAGGTTCATCACCATCGCAGCATCTACGAAGGGCGGGCGCAGGTTCACGTCGAAGAATTTCTTCGGCCCGCGCAGGTTCAACAGCCGGTCGAGTTGGTCCAGGTTGTACGGCGACCTGCCCGCCAGCGAACCGAACACCAGCGCGCGGCCATGGACCACCGCGTCGAGCGCCACGGCGGGCACGCGGATCTCGTCCCACGCGGCGGGCTGGACCAGTTCGTAGCTGGCGTTGGAGTTCTGATCAAGGGTGACGAGCACCGTGCCCGTCGCCAAGCCAATCCGTGCGCGGGTCACGAACTGCGTGCCGACGTTTTTGTCGCGGGCGACCTGGAGGATTTCGTCGCCGAGCGGGTCCACGCCGACGGTGGAGATGAGTTCGACCGTTCCGCCGAGTTGGGTAAGGTGGGCGGCGACGTTGAAGGGCGCACCGCCGGCGTGCTTGCCCGAGGGCAAGCAGTCCCAGAGGATTTCACCGAAAGTATAGAATTCTGCGTTCATGGGGAGGAGGAAAGATGTGACGCGCCATCCGACTCGCAAATGAAAATCAAGCCGCGGTCCATCCCCACCGGATCGACCCACCGCTCGGAGACGAGCAAGTGGTCCGCGCCGGTCAGGCCGTGGCTAAGCGGCCGGAAGTCGCCTCACTCCCCGTCGAACCCACCCGCCGCGATCACTCCCTTGTACCATCCGAACGACGTTTTCGGCACCCGGCGCTGGGTCGCGTAGTCGACGTACGTCAGCCCGAAGCGTTCGCGGTAGCCGCTGTCCCACTCGAAGTTGTCCAGGAGCGACCACACGAAGTAGCCCGCCAGCGGCACGCCGTCGGCACGCGCGCGGTGCGCCTCACGCAGGTGCCCGCGCAGGAAGTCCACGCGCTCCGGGTCGTGGCAGCGGCCTTCCGGGTCGAGGTAGTCGCGGAAGGACGCGCCGTTCTCGGTGACGAGGAGCGGCAGGGCGCCGGTGTATTCCTGGCGGACGCGCGTGAGCGTCTCGTACATCCCCGCCGGGTCGATGGGCCAGTCCATCGCCGTCGTCGGCAGCGGCGAAGGGCAGCCGACCGGCGCGCCGTCCGGGCCGGCGGCGATGTAGGTGGGGTTGTAGTAGTTGACGCCCAGGAAGTCCACCGGCGTGTGGATCGTCGCCAGGTCGCCCTCGCGCACGAACGCCCAGTCCTCCGTCACAGCGCGGTGACGGGCGAGCACGTCAGGAGGGTACTCCCCCTTGAAGATCGGGTCGAGGAACAGGCGATTCTGCTCGCCGTCCACGCGCTCGGCCGCCGCGTGGTCGGCGGGACGGTCCGACGAACCCGGCCGCACGGGCGTGATGGCGAGAACGGCGCCGAAGTTCGTGCTGCCGTCGGCCGAGCGGAGCGTCTGCACGACCTTGCCGTGCGAGAGCAGGAGGTGGTGGGCGGCGGTGAGGGCGTTTTTGTCGCCGGTCAGGCCGGGGGCGTGCCGGCCGTTGCCGTGGCCGAGCCAGGTGGAGGTGTGGGGTTCGTTCTGCGTGACCCACCACGACACCTGCGGGGTGAGCGCGCCGTGGACGAGCGCGGCATAGTCCACGAACCGCTCGACGGTGTCGCGCGCCAGCCAGCCGCCGCGTTCCTGGAGTGCCAGGGGGAGTTCCCAGTGGTAGAGCGTCACCACGGGCGTGACGTCCCGCGCCCGCAAACCGTCCACGAGCCGGCGGTAATAGTCCAACCCGCGCGCGTTGGCGGGGCCGCGGCCCCCGGGCTGGATGCGAGGCCACTGGACGCTGAAGATGTATGCCTTCAGCCCGAGGTCAGCGATGAGGTCGAGGTCGGCGTCGAGCTGCCGGGGATCGTAGGTGTTGCACGCGTGGTCGCCCGTGTCGCCGTGGAGGATGTGTCCGGGCTGGTGCGTGAACTTGTCCCAGATCGATGGTCCCTTGCCGTCGGCTTCCGGCGCGCCCTCGATTTGGTAGCCGGAGGTCGCTGCCCCCCAGAGGAAGTCTTTCGGGAAAGAGTGGCGCATGGGAAGTACTACGCTGCCGGAGCGTTCGCTGACGCGCTACCGGCCGTAACGGTCCGGCAAAGGCTCGCCGCGTTGCAGACAGTCGAACACCTTTTTGGGATCGGCCTGGCACCAATATTTCAGGTGAAGGTGCGGCCGGGCATCGGGTTGGATGTAAGTGCTCACGGCCGCGTCCGGTTCGACCAGAAACCGGGGCCGCCACCATTGCTGCGCCAGCACGGCGAGCGCCCGGTCTCCGCGCCCGCCCGCTTCGAGGATCCACGTTGCCCGTCCACCGGCGATGGAAGCAGGGTAACTTGTCCTGAACATCCGGACAACCTCCCGCAAGGACTCGTTGTCGGCGACCCCGAGGGCCAACTCGTGCGGCGCATCGCAATCGTCAGCCATGCAGACGCTGTCACGCCAGATGATCAGGTGGTTTGATCTCAAGGTGCTCACAAGACGCCATTCTCCGATTGCCAGGGAGCGCGTTCAGTCGCGGAGAAGCTTTTCGTAGGTTTCGACGGGAAAATCATGCTCCACCCACATTTCTTTGCAACCGTCTTGCCCGTGGTCGGCCAGGATGCGCCGCAGCGCGGCGATGACCGTTGCTTTGATCTCGGAGAGCGAGGAATGCACCTCGAAGACGATCTCGTAATCTTCCTCCGGGTGCATCCCCCAGCTTGCCCAATCTTCGTACCGTCTCACCTGGACCAGAGCCGCGTCATCTGTCTGTCGGCGAAACACGACGTGGTGCTCCCCCGGCTCATCCATGAATACAACCGCCGCTTCCCTCTGTCCTGCCTGTAGTTCCAGCACCGCGTTGGCGAGTTGGGCCAGGGAGTCATGCAGATAGGACGCGGTCATCGTGACCGTCTGCCGGGCATCGCCAAGCGTGGCGACGGCCCAACCAGCACCATCGAGCGTGTACCCGAACCGCATGGGACGAGGGGAGCGTCTAACCAGGCAGCGCCGAGAAATCTGTCGCCTCCAGCAACACCGCCACCAGCGCCTCCCCACCCGCCCGGTCCTCCTCGTCGAACCGCCCCGGCCGCGGGCTGTCCAGATCGAGCACGCCGAAAATTCTTTCTCCACGCATCAGC
>CAXUIU010000143.1:0-9241 GCA_964250955.1 uncultured Chthoniobacterales bacterium
CGAAACGCGCGACGGCCGGCACGTCGGTTTCTTCCACGGCACGGGGCACGGCCTGGGGCTGCAAATCCATGAGGCCCCGCGCTTCCAGTTTACCAAGAGCCTGGAAGCCGGCACGATCATCACGATTGAGCCCGGCTTGTATTTCCCGGGCCTGGGCGGGGTGCGGATCGAGGACGTGGTGGCTGTGACGAAGACCGGCTGCGACGTGCTCTCGGACTTCGAGCAGCGGTTGGAGGTTTGAGTTTGGTTGTGCTAAGGTGCCGGCGTTGACCGGCACGCGCGTCTTCCCATCGCCCATGGCTGCTGCTATCACCTTGTCCGGAGCGATGGACAACGCGCACGTTCGCAGCGAGCCCGAACGCGGGGCCGAAGAGGCCGACGAGTCCCTTGTCGCCCGTGCGAAAGCCGGTGACGCGGAAGCGTTCAGCGCACTCGTTTCCCGCTACCGCGCGCGCCTGTACGGCTTGGTCTACCACATGACCAGCAACAACGAGGACGCCAACGACCTCGTGCAGGAGATCTTCCTCAAGGCCTACCGCTCCATCAAGGGCTTCCAGGGGAACTCCAGCTTCTACACCTGGCTGCACACCATCGGCAAAAACATGACCATCAACTTCCTCAAGAAACGGGGAAAACGGTGGCAGATGAGCCTGGACGACCTGGATTCCAACGTCCAAAATGACAAGGAATTCTTGGAACTGACCGCCAGCAGCGACCCGGTGCGGGAAACCAATCTCTCCGAATTGCAGCAGAGATTGAACGAGGCGATGATGAAGCTGTCAACGGAACACAGGATGGTGGTGACGATGTTCGACATCCAGGGGATGCCGCACGCCGAAATCAGCAAGCTCCTCAAAGTGTCCGAGGGTACCGTGCGTTCCCGGTTATTCTACGCCCACCGCCAGTTGCAGAACTACCTCGACGAATTCCGCAAGTAGACCCTGTTTCCCCTTCTCCCCGATTTTTGCGTATGGATGACCAGTTCGACGACCTGCAACGCCTGCTCCGCCTGAAACGTCACGAAGCCCCGCCGCCGGGGTACCATGACGATTTCATGCGCGAATTCCACCGGCGTCAGCGCGAGGAACTGCTCCGCCGCCCGCTCTGGCGGCTGGCTTTGGACCGAATGGAAGCGGCGCTGCCGACGTTCCAGCCGGTGCGTTACGCATACGCCGGGGCCTGTGCGACAGCGGTGCTGACAGCCTCGGTCATCTCGGCGCGCATCCTTGTCGCCCCCGGCCGCGGTGCGGTGGCCTCGGCCAACGCCGCCAGTGTGGCGGTGACGGCTCCGGTCCGTCCGCAAATTAACATCTATTCTCCCAAGTCCGCGTCGCTGCGGCTCTCGCCTGAGCTGAATTTTGACCAGCCCCGCCGCGTGGCCGCCTCTTCTTCCGCTGCCTCCAACCGCACGCGTTATGTGCTCGACGCGTCGCCGATCCAGCCCGTCGTCTATGAGCAGCGGTCTGATTTCTGAGCCGGCGCGCTCCGGAGCCCTGCCGCGCTGCCTGCTCGCCGTCTCCTGGGCTTGTCTCGCGTCGTTCGGTACGGCGCGTGCGCAGCAACAGGTGCCGCCTCCGCCGCCCACGGCCACGCCCGAGCCTCCGCCGGTGTCGGCGGCCCAGCAAAAAGCGGTCTTCGAGGCGATCCAAGAGGAGGTTTCCAGCCTTTTCAACAAGTGCAAAGGCGCGGTGGTGCGCATCGAGGCCACCGACCCGCTGGAGCGTCGCGGTGGCACGGGGTTTTTCATCGACCCGAGCGGGACGATCTACACGAGCTACACCGTGGCCGGGCGTTCGTGGAACCTGACGGTCGAATACGCCGACAAGAAATATCCCGCGCGCACCCTCCTCACCGACCCACGTAGCGGCGTGATGATCTTAAAAATCGATACCGGCGCCCCGACACCGTTCCTGCCGATGGGACGTTCGGACGAACTGAGCGTGGCGTCGCCGGTGGTTTCGATTGGCTACCCGATGGACGCACCGGCCTCGCCGACGTTCGGGCTGGTAGCCGGCTTCGACCAGAAGTGTCCGGGTGGGTTCCTGTCGCTCACACACATCCGTGCCAACATGCCCGTACGGCCTGGTCAGGCCGGTGCGCCCGTGCTCAACGAACACGGCGAGGTGGTCGGAATGCTGGCGTACCACCTGGATTTCGGCGCGGTTTGTCTTGTACTGCCCATCCAGGCGGCGGAGAAGGTGCGTGCGGATTACGCGCGGTTCGGCCGGGTGAGCCCGGGCTGGGTCGGCATGACGGCCAAGCCGACCGACGGCGACGAGGAACGCGACCCGGTGCGGGTGGTCAACGTGACGCCCGGAGCGCCGGCGGCGGAAGCTGGCTTGCAGGAGGGGGACGTGATCACGAAGTTCGGCCGGACGACCGTGCGGCGGTTCACGGACTTGCGGGACGCGGCGTTTTTCCTGACCGCGTTTGAGAAGGTGCCGGTGACGGTGATGCGTGATGGCAAGGAAGTAACACTGGAGCTACGCGCGGCCAACCCGCCGGGCATGTCGCCGCTGCCGGAGCGACCTGCGTCCGACGGCATGGAAGATACCCGGCTCGCGCTCCCCTACGCGCCGGTCAGCGCAGGGCAGTTGCACGAGCACTGATTGCCGCGTCGCTAGGACTTGTTGCCGACGCCCTTGAAGAACGTGTAGCAGAACACGCCGCCCGGCCCCGTGGTGCGATGAAGGTCGCGCACTCCGGCGTCGAACTCCTCGGGCGTAGTCAGGCCCGCCCGGAGCGCCGGTTCGCGCACGCCTTCGATCATCGCCGTAAACGTGCGCCGCGTGAAACCTTCCACCAGCCCGGGTCGGCTGGCATCGACGTACACCGTCCGCGGCGACACGTGCACACCGATCAGACCCGCCTCCACCATCAGCGGATAAACCTGCCGGCCAATGAGCGCGTTGCCGCCCGCTTGGCGCTGGAGGGTGACCTGGCATTCGATGGCCGCACGAGCGGCGGCGCTGTCCGGGTGAAAGTAGGTCGAACCATGGTCGCCTTCGATCACCGTGAGGGTGCCGCCGGGCCGCAGCAGACGGCGAACAGCCGCCAGCGCCTCTGCCGGCTGCGCCAAATGCTCCAGGACAAAGCAAACGAACGCGTGGTCGAAAGACCCCTCCGCGTCGTCCAGGGTGAAGAGGTCGGCATGGCGGAAGACCACGTTGGTGATGCCGGCGAGGTCAGCCTTCCGCTTGGCCTCCGCCACGGAGGTGGCGCTCACGTCCAGCGAGGTGAAACGCGCCCCGGGGCTGCGCCGGGCCAACGTGACCGTTTGAGCACCAACGCCGCAGCCTGCCTCCAACACCCGGCTGCCGGCAGGATAGTGCGTGTCGGCGTGCAGGAGGTCCACGAGCGTGCCGGCCTGGTCTTGCAGGCGCTCGTTCTCGCGTGGATGGTAGCCGTGGACGTAGGTGTCAACCATCGGAAAAGGCGGCTTTTGGTTCACCTGCTCATGGCTCAGAACTGCTCGTCCAGCGGCAGTTCGAGCGCGGCGTCTTTTTTCGCCTCCGCTTTCCCCTTGGCCGGCGTTTGTAAAACCTCGCTCGCCGGGGCCTGCTCGGTCACGGCGCTTTCCCCGCCGAGCATCCGGCGGAACTCCGCCTCGGCCACGACCTTGACCCCGAGCGTCCTGGCTTTTTCGAGCTTGCTGCCTGCTTCCTCGCCCGCCAACAGGTAACTGGTTTTGTTGCTCAGGCTGCCACTGACCTTGCCGCCTTTTTCAAGGATGATCTCGCTAATCTCCTCCCGTGGCTGGCTCAAGGTCCCCGTGATCACCCAACGCGTGTCTGCCAACGGCAGCGCGGCGTGGCCTGCGGGCGTGGGTTCAGGATCGGGGCCAAAATTCAATCCGGCCGTACGCAGCCGCTCCAGGCTCTCGCGGTTGGCGGGGTTCGTGATGAACTCGTGCACGCTCAACCCCACGACCTCGCCCACGTCCCGCGCGCGGCGGATGCGTTCGAGCGACGCTTCCAGCAATCCATCCACCGTCTTGAACTCCGCCACCAGCGCCCGCGCGCCCGTCGCACCGACGTGGAGGATGCCGAGGCCAAAAAGCAGCTTCCACAACGGCCGCTCTTTGCTCGCCTGGATGCCGGCCACCAAGTTCTCGGCGCTCTTTTTGCCCATACGCTCCAACTCGGCGAGCGCCCCGGCCTTCAGGTCGTAGATGTCGGGGATGCTCTTGACCAAACCGTGCGTCACGAGCTGGTCCACGCTCGCTTCACCCAAGCCCTCGATGTCCATCGCGCCGCGGGACGCGAAGTGCTCCAGGCGCCGCCGCACCTGCGCAGGGCAGGCGGTGTTGGGACAGCGGATCGCCACACCGTCGGGGTCCTGCGCGACGCGCTCGCCGCACGATGGGCACTCCGTCGGGAACTGAAACGGCTGCTCGGTGCCCGTGCGCAGGTCCGTGCGCACCAGCACGACGGCCGGGATGATCTCGCCCGCTTTCTCGATGGCCACCGTGTCGCCGATGCGAACGTCCTTGCGCCGGATCTCGTCGGCGTTGTGCAGGGTGGCACGCGAGACGGTCGTGCCGCTGACGGGCACCGGCTCCAAGATCGCCTTGGGAGTTAGTACCCCCGTGCGGCCAACCTGGATCTGGATGTCGAGGAGCTTCGTCTCGGCGCGCTCGGCCTGGTACTTGTAGGCCATCGCCCAACGCGGGGACTTGGAGGTCAGCCCGAGCCGCTGGCGTTGTGCGAACTGGTCGACCTTCACCACCGCGCCATCGGTCTCGTACTCGAAGCCGTGCCGCACGGCATCGAGTTCGCGGATGGCCTGGAGGATGCCCTCGGCGGTGTCTGCTTCCCATAACTTCTCGCTGATCTTCAGCCCGCAGGCCGTCAGCAACTTGAACATCTCGCTCTGCGAGTGGATTTCGGTGCCGCCTTCGAGCAAGCCGAAGCTGTGCGCGACAAACGCGAGTGGGCGCTTGGCGGCAATCGCCGGGTCGAGTTGCTTGAGGGAACCGGCGGCAGCGTTGCGCGGGTTGGCGAAGGCCGGCTGACCGGCCTCGGTGCGTTCCTTGTTGAGCCGCGCAAAACCGCTCTTGGGCAGGTAGACCTCGCCGCGCACTTCGAGACGCTCCGGCAGGGACTTGCCGTGCAGGTGGCGCGGGATCGTACGGATCGTGCGAGCGTTCTGCGTGATGTCGTCGCCTATCACCCCGTCGCCGCGCGTGGCCGCGTAGCGCAACGCGCCGCCCTCGTAAAACAAGGACACCGCCACGCCGTCGATCTTCGGTTCGATGACGACGGGCACTGCCCGGCCGGGCAGGACCTTCTGCACACGGCGGTAGAACTCGGCGACTTCTTCCTCCGAGTACGTGTTGTCCAAGCTCAGCATCGGCACGCGGTGTCGGATCTGGCTGAACTCTTCCAATGGCTTGCCGCCGACGCGTTGAGTGGGCGAATCGGGGGTCAGGTACTCGGGGTGCGCCGTTTCGAGGTCGACCAACTCGCGGTAGAGCGCATCGTATTGCTGGTCGGTGATCGTCGGGGCGGCTTCCTCGTAGTAGCGGCGGTTGTGTTCGGCGAGTTCGACGCGGAGCGTTTCGATGCGTTGGACGGGGGGAGTCGGCGGCTTGGACATCGTCAGGGATGATACGCCGGACGGCTTCATCCCGGCACCGAAAAAATCGTCCAAAGACACCCGTCGATTTCGCCCAAACTGAGCAAAACAAACCACTGATTATGACCGGGTGAAACCTACTTGTACAAAGCGTGAACAAAAATACAGATGGTGATGCAAGAATATCATATGCATATACTTACAGAAGGTAATTCTCGCAATCTCTAGCCGGATTTTCCCTCCAGAAACTTCCGTGGCACCACCCCTGCTAAGTAGGCAATCGTTCGTGTCCAACGAACGGGGAAAACAATAGGGGCAGCCTGGCTGGAGGGATAGAGAGTCGAGAATCCGGGGGGAACTTTCGACGCTAAGGGCCGGCCAGGCTGCTTTCCTCTTGGAGGGCAAGTCAACCGCCGATTTTCCCGCAGCCCTGTTGGGCTCTTCGGAGAGGACAGACGCCCTAGATTTCCTTCTCCAGTCGCTCGCTGAGCCACTGCTTGACCATGCTCTGGTAGTTCAGATACCGTGAGCGGGCTAGTCGCTTGATGCGTGCGAGCATCCGCGGGTCGAAGCGCAGTGTCACCGTGGTCGACTCACGGGTGTCGGCCTTGAGGATAGCGGTGTTCATCAGCCGCGCGTCGATCCGCGTCTGTGCCCAATAAGCCGCTTCCTCCTCCTCGCCTTCAAACGCCGGTACCTCCGGCCAGTGCGCGACCACACGCGAGACGCTGGGAGAGGGCGGGGTCGACACGGGAAGAGCGGAGTTTGCCTCAGAGGTTAAACTCGGAATTCTTGCGGTCGTAGAACATCGCTTCCTCCGGCGTCATGTCGCGGGCCAGGATGACGCGGTAGCGTTTACCATCGGTCCAGAACACGCTGAAGATCGGCCGGTTGGCGGTCGTGCGCCCGAGGTTGAAGTAGCGCGCCGCCCCGTCGCGGGAATGGAGTTCGGGCAAAAGCCGCAGGCTGAAAGGGTCCTCGAACGTCTCCTCAATCTCGCGCGGGGGCACCTTGCGCAGGTCGAAGGGAACTTCTAGCCAGTCGAAGTCCATGGGCTCGCGGGGCCTAGTGCTGCTTTTTGGCGCGCTGGATGAGTTCGACCTCGTAGCCTTCCGGCGCGTCGATGAAGGCGATCACGCTGCCGCTGCCGCTGCGGTGCGGACCGTCCGAGAGCGGGTAACCCTTGGCGGTCGCATGCTTGGCGAACTCCTCCATGTCGTCCACTTCGAAGGCCAGGTGCGTGATGTCCGAGCCGACGTTGACCGGGCCGCTGCCGTCGTACTTGCAGATCTCGATCTCCTCGTCGCTGCCGGGGGCCTTGAAGAACACCAACTGCGAGCCGCGGCCGGACGTGTGGCGGCTGGTTTCCTCCAGGCCGAGCACATCCTTGTAAAAGGTGACGGTCTTCTCCAAATCGGTCACGCGGTAGCGGGTATGCAGCAGCTTCTTGATCATGGCACGATAATGATGTGAGATGACGCCTCATCACGGCCGACGCCCGAGCCCACCTTAAGGCGAAACCCGCGAAACAAAACTCAAAAATTCATGGTTTATCTAGGTCTCGACAGCGGCACGCAGAGCACGAAGTGCATCGCCTTGGACCCCGACACGGGCCGCGTGCTGGCGACGGCAGCCAGCTCCTACGGGATGGTCCCCGGCCTGCCCGCCGGCCACCTCGAACAGCACCCTGAATCCTGGGTGGACGCCGCCGACGCCGCCGTGCGCGGCTGTCTGGAAAAGATCGGCGAACGCCGCAAGGAGGTACGCGCCATCGGCGTCAGCGGCCAGCAGCACGGCCTCGTCGCGCTCAACGCCGACAACGAACCCGTGCGGCCCGCCAAGCTGTGGTGCGATACTTCCACGACGGCGCAGTGCGAAGCGTTCAACCACGAGTTCGGCGCGGACGAGATCATCGCCTTGACCGGCAACAGCATGCTGCCCGGCTACACCGCGCCGAAGATTCTTTGGCTCAAACAAAACGAGCCCGCCAACTACCGCGCTACCCGCTCGATCCTGCTGCCGCACGATTACCTCAACTTCTGGCTGACCGGCGAGCAGCGCATGGAGTACGGCGACGCCTCGGGCACGGCGCTCCTCGACGTGCGTGCGCGCCAGTGGAGCGAGCCGATCCTTAATTTCATCGACCCCGACTTGGCCGAACTCCTCCCGCCCCTGGAAAGCTCCCGCAAGCCGTGCGGCCTCCTGCGCGAGACGCTCCGCACCGAATGGGGCCTCGGACCGAACGTCCTCGTCGGCGCGGGCGGCGGCGACAACATGATGGCAGCCATCGGCACGGGTAACGTCGCGCCCGGCGGCGTGGTCACGGTGAGTCTCGGCACGAGTGGGACCATTTTCGCCTACAGCCCCGAGCCGGTGGTGGACGACGAGGGCGAACTCGCCGCGTTCTGCGACAGCACGGACGCCTGGCTGCCGCTGGCGTGCACGATGAACGTCACCGTGGCCACCGAGCAGGCGCGCCACCTCTTCGGCTGGGACCACGCCGCGATGGAATCCGCCGTTGCCGCCGCGCCACCCGGGGCGGGGGGACTGCTTTTCCTGCCTTATCTCAACGGCGAACGCACCCCCGATCTTCCCCGCGGCACCGGCGTGCTCCACGGGTTGACGACGCGCAACATGACCCCGGCCCACTACGCCCGCGCGGTGATGGAGGGCGTGACGCTGGGCATCGGCTACGGGCTGGGCCGGTTCCGCGCGCTGGGCTTGAAGCCGACCGAAATCCGTCTCACCGGCGGCGGCAGCCAGAGCGCGGCGTGGCGGCAGATTTGCGCGGACGTGTTCAACCTGCCGGTGTTCTGCCTCGAAACGGCCGAGGGCGCGGCGCTCGGCGCGGCGATCCAGGCCGGCTGGACCGAGGGCGCGGTGCAGGGCAAGAAGGGCAAGATGCGCGAATTGGTTGGACGCATCATCAAGCCTGCCGGGGGCACGCGCTGCGAACCTGACCCGGGCCGCCGTCAGCTCTACCAGGACTTGCAGTTCAAACAGGCCGAGATGACCCGGCGGCTGCACGCCGGGGGGTTCCTGTGAAGTTCGTGGTCGCCGCCACGGGGGCGAGCGGGTCGCTCTACACCGAGCGACTGTTGCGGCGGCTGGACCCGCGGGAGCACGAGGTGCATCTCGTGCTCAGCGGGCATGCCAAGCAGGTCGCGGCGGAGGAACTCCCGACTGGGAAGCTGACGGTGCCCGACGGTGTGTTGGTCCACGACGACCGCTCTATGCACGTGCCGTTTACAAGCGGCTCGGCGCGGTTCGACGCGATGGTGATCGTGCCGTGTTCGATGGGTACGGTCGGACGCATCGCTTCCGGCGTGAGCGAATCAACGATCCTGCGCGCGGCCGACGTTTTCTTGAAGGAACGTCGCAAGCTGATCCTCGTGCCGCGCGAGACGCCGTGGAGCCTCGTCCATGCGCGCAACGTCGTCGCCGTGACGGAAGCCGGCGCGCTCGTGCTGCCGGCGATTCCGTCGTTCTACCACCGGCCGGCGAGCGTGGAAGAGGTCGTCGACACGGTCGTGTTCCGCATCCTGGACCATCTCGGCGTCCCGGCTGGGGAGACGCCGAGATGGCTGGAGAAGTGAGCCGGCATGTTGCGCCGCAGGCGCATCCAAACCGGCTGGTAGGGGCGGCTTTCCGAGCCGTCCCTACC
>CAXUIU010000144.1:0-9174 GCA_964250955.1 uncultured Chthoniobacterales bacterium
CCGTGGCGCCGTCCGCGGGTGCGAGGTCGCTTTCCGCGGAGATCGTCGGCCAGTCGGCGTCCAACCGGACCACCCGCGCGGAGTGCGCCGGCAGGCGGCCGGTGAGACGTTCCTGGGTCAGCAGCACCGGCGCCGCGGCATCAGTCAGCATGAACGCCAACCGCTCCGCCGGGTAGTCCGGGTCCAGCGGGACGTACGCGCCGCCGGCCTTCAACACGCCGAGCATCCCGACGACCATCTCCACCGAACGCTCCACGCACAACGCCACGAGCGTTTCGCGCGCCACGCCGTTTTTGCGAAGATGATGGGCGAGCCGGTTCGCGCGTTGGTCGAGTTCCCGGTAGGTCAATGTCTGGCCCTCGAAAACCAGCGCCACGGCTTCAGGCGTGCGTCGCGCCTGCGCCTCGAACAAACCCGACAACGTGTCGTCTGCCGGGTAGTTGACCTCCGTCGCGTTCCAATCGCGCAAGATTTGGCGTTGTTCGTCCGCGTCGAGCAACGGCAGCGACCAGACCGGGGTGTCGGGGCGCTGCACGATCCCGTCTAACAACGTGCGGTAGTGTCCGAGCCAGCGCGTGACCGTCGCGTGGTCGTAGAGGTCGCGGTTGTAGTCGCACTCGCAATAGAGCGCGCCGTCTTTCTCGGCGACGTTCAGGTGCAGCTCGAACATCGCCGTATCATGCGGGTTGCGGTACGGCACGCCCTCGGTGAGCAGTTCGACCGCGAGGCCGTCGGCGAGTTCGCGCCGGAACTTGCCGCTCTCGTAGTTGAAGAACACCTGGAAGACCGGCGAGCGGGCCGGGTCAGGACGCACGCCGAGTTTTTTCAGCAGGCGGCCGAAGAAGTAGTTCTGGTGGTCGTTGGCCGAGAGCACACGGTCCTTCGTCGCGGCGAACAGGTCCGCGAACGTCGTGTCCTCGCCCACCTGGCTGAGCAGCGGCAGGACGTTGGTCGTATTGGCGAAGAGCCGCTCGCCGCCCGGCAGCGAACGCGCCTCGCCCTCGTACGCAACGCCGACCGTCAGCGCGTCCTGGCCGCTAAGCCGGTGCAGCAGCGTGCCGAACGCGGAGAGCAACACCATGAAGAGCGAGCCCTTGCGCGCCGCCGCGACCTTGCGCAGGGACCCGGCGAGTTCGGCCGGCAACGTCACCGCTGCCCGGCCGCCGCGGTGTGTGCGCAGGGCGGGCCGCGGGTGGTCGGCGGGTAGTTCGAGGGTAGGAGCGCCGTCCTTGAACTGATCCAGCCAGAAACGCTCGTCGTCCGTCTCCGTGCGCGTGGCCTCGTCGGTGCGCCACTGTACGAACTCGGCGAGTTGCATGGCCGGTTCCAACGTCGGCCCGCGCCCAGTGTGTTCCGCCTCGTAGAGCGCGCAGAGTTCCTCGAAGAACACCCAGTACGAAGGGCCGTTGCCGAAGAGGTGGTGGAACGTCAGCACGAGCAAGTGGCGCTCGGTGCCCAGACGGACCAGCACCGTACGCAGAAGCGGACCGTGCGCGTGGTCGAACGCCATCCGCTCGATGCCTGCGAGCGCGTCGGGAAGGCAGCCGGGATTGTCGGACAGGTCGATCAGCGGCACGTTGACGACCGTCGCCGGATGCACGACCTGCGCCTCGCCGTCGGACCGCACGAGTGCGCGCAGGGCCTCGTGGCGGTTGACGACCGCCTGGAGCGCGCGCTGGAGAGCGTCGGTGTCGAGCGGGCCGCGAAGTTCGAGCGTGGTGGATTCCTGGTAGGCGCGCAGGGCCTCCGGGTCCGTCTGACCGAGCACCCACAAGCCGCTCTGTGCCTCGGTGAGCGACAGGGTGCGCTCGGTAGGCGCTTCGGCGTAACGCTGCCGCAGGCGGTCCAACGCGGGCAGGCTGGCGAGCACGGCGTCGGTGTCCACGCCGAAGTCGATGAAGCAGCCAATCTCGTCCACGCCGATGGCGCGCAGGCGTTCGACGACGGCAGCGCAGGACTCGGGCGAACCGATGAGCGCCTTGCCTTGGGCGTAGTCGTCGAAGGATTTGTCGAGGAGGTATTCGAGGTCCTCGGCGGCCACGTCCACGCTCTGGCCGTGCTGGCTTTCGAGCCGCTTCTGGCTGTTGTCGAGGAAGGAGCGCAGGTATTCGCGCAACGGTCCGCGGGCGCGGGCGCGGGCGGCGTCGGGGTCGTCGCCGACGAACGTGTGGACGAGGATCGTGACGTGACCCTTCGCCGGGTCGTGTCCAGCCCGGGCGAGCGCCTCGCGGTACCGGGCGATCTTGGCGGCGACCTCGTCCACGGTCTGGTTCATCAGGTAGCCGAGGGCGCCCATGCCCTGTTCGCCGGCCTTGACGAAGGAGTCCTCGTGGATGCACGTCAGCCAGACGGGGAGTTGCGGCTGGACGGGTTGAGGGAAGAGCTTTACGTCGAAGTCCGCTCCCGCCCCGGCGCGCATCGACAGGGACTCGCCGCGCCAGAGTTTTTGGATCGTTTCGATGTCTTCCAGGCAGATCTCGCGGCGGCGCTCGAAACGCTCCGGCGCGAAGATGAAGTCGTTCGGGTGCCAGCCCGAGGCGATGGACATTCCAACCCGGCCGTGGGACAGGTTGTCCACGACGGACCATTCTTCGGCGACCCGGACGGGGTGGTGCAGCGGGAGGACGACGCTGCCGCCGCGCAGGGCGATGCGCTCGGTGTCGCGTGCCAGGGCGGCAGCGAGGAGCGACGGGTTGGGTGAGAAGCCGCCGACGGCGTGGAAGTGGCGCTCGGGCAGCCACACGGCGGCGAAGTCGTGCTGGTCGGCGAACTTCGCGCTTGCGAGCAGGAGGCGGTACTTGTCCGTGCGGTATTCGGCCGGGTAGTTGCCGAAGTAGTAGAGCGAGAAGGCGAGCGGCTTGGCGGCGGCAGCGTCGTTAGATTGGTAGGGATGAGGGTCCGAGGCAGTCCCTAATTTTTCTGGCTGTGTTAGCGCAGATGGCGTCTCTCCCAGAGAATCTAGGGATTGCCTCGGACCCTCATCCCTACCAATTATTAACGATCCGGCTTCGCCGGGCAGGAAGCCGCCCACCTGCATCGCGCGGATGCTGTCTTTGAAGGCTTCGACGATGAAAGCGAGGTCTGCCTCCGTGTGCGCGGTGGACAGGAAGCACGGACGGCCTTCCCAGATATGCACGCCGCGCACCCGCAGGTGGAAGTAGAGCAGGCTACCGAACTTGATCTCGTCGTCAAAGTGCGGGTAGAACAACGACGCGAAGCTTTCCAGGTGCAGCGGCACGCCGCTCTCGGCGAAGAACGCGTTCAACTCGCCGACCATCGCGGCGGTGCGGTCGTTGAGTTGGCGCTGGAGTCCTTCGCCCTCGCGTTGGAGGTGGCTCAGGATCGCCCAGGACGCCGCCATCGTCAGCGGGTGGCGGATGTACGTGCCGGCGAAGAAGGTCACGCCGACCTCGGGGAAAGAACCGTCGCCGTACTGCCACGCGCCGCCGTCGAGCGCGTCCATGTATTCGGCCTTGCCCGTGATCGCGCCGACGGGCAACCCGCCGCCCATGATCTTGCCCCAAGTGGCGAGGTCGGCCTGCACGCCGAAGTACGCCTGCGCGCCGCCCGGATGGCAGCGGAACCCGGTGATGACCTCGTCGAAGATCAGCGCGCAACCCGCCTGCGCCGTGATCTCGCGCAACGCATGGAGGAACTCGCGCGGCTGCAAGTCGGGCCGGCGGCTCTGGACGGGTTCCACCAGGACGGCGGCGAGTTCGTGGGCGTGGGCGCGCAGGAGTTCGAGCCCCTCGGCGGTGCCGTAGTCGGCGACGAGCACGTCCCGGACGATGTGCTCGGGGATGCCGGGGGCCACGGGCGCGCTGCGGCGGGTGCCGTCCACGACGTTGGCGCGCACGAGCACCTCGTCGTTGATGCCGTGGAAGCCGCCCGTCGTGGCGATGCGCGTGCGCCCGGTGACGGTGCGCGCCAGGCGCACGGCGGCGAGCACGGCCTCCGAGCCGGTGTTGGTGAACGCGGCACGCTCGGCTCCGGTCATCTCGCACAGGAGTTTCGCCACCTTGCCGGCGAGCGGCGACTGCGGGCCGACCTCCATGCCGAGCTTGAGTTGTTCTTCCAGGGCCTTCGTGACGAACTCCGGCGCGTGTCCGAGCAGGTTCGTGCCGAAGCCCATCGTCAGGTCCACGTACTCGTTGCCGTCCACGTCCCACAGGCGCGCACCGGCGGAGCGGTTGACCACGATGGGGTACACCATTTCCTTCCAATACTGGCGGAAGCCGGAGACCGTGCGCGGGTCGGAGAGGTGCGCGCGGTTTTCCTGCGTGGAACGTTTGGAGCCCGGCGTGCGCGCGGTGTAGCGGGCGGTGATCTCGTCGAGGTGCGCCTGTTGGCGCTCCGTGAACCCGCCGCCCGCGCCGCGGTCGATGGGGCGGTAGGGACCGAACGCCTTGGACTCGATCTTCGCCAGCAACGGGGTCGAAGGCAGTGCAGGGGCCGGCATCACTGGCAACGGCACACCACCACCGCCGCGCAGAGTGTCGAGTTGCGCCGACATCGCGCGGAGCTGTTCGTGGATGCGGTCGAGCACGTCGTTGCCGCCGGCCGCTGGCGTCGTAGCGGTGGGCGCGGGCGCGGGCGGTTTGACCACCTCTGGCGGAAGCTGCGCGTCGAGGTGACCCGCGAGCGTGTTGATCGTGGAGAAATCCTCCAGGAGTTGTCGGAAGGTGATCTTGACGTTGAACTCCTTGCGGAACGCGCCCGCAACCTGCGTCAGGAACAGCGAGTCGAAACCGAGTTCGAGGAACGTAACGTTCGGGTCTGCCGCGGACAGGTCCTGACCGGACAGGTTTTTGAGGATGGTGCGGATTTTCTGGCGGATCGTGTCGAGGCGTGAAGACGGGGTGCCCCCTACCGCGCCGGCGGCTTCTTCCAAAGAATCTAGGGACTGGCTCGGAGAGCCATCCCTACCTGGTTTGGAAGGCGCGTCGATCCAGTAACGCTCCCGCTCGAACGGGTACGTCGGCAAAGGAACCCGGCGGCGGGTCTCCCCGACGTGCAGAGCGGTCCAGTCCACGCCGATGCCCTCCAGCCACAGGCGGCCGAGCGCGGTCAGCGCACTCTCGGTGTCGTCTTGGCCTTCTTGCAGCGTGGCGAGGACCGTCCGGCCAGCAGCTGCGGGATGTTGGCGCGTCAACGGAGCGAGCGTCTGACCCGGACCAACTTCCAGCGGGATGTAGCCAGCTTCCGCACGCAGCAGTTCGCCCGCACCGTCGGCGAAACGCACCGGCGCGCGCAGGTGTTGCGCCCAGTATCGTGGGTCGGTCGCTTCCGCGTCCGTGATCCAGCGGCCGGTGACGTTGGAAACAAACGGGATGGACGGCGCGCGCAGTTCTACGCCGCGCACCAGCGCCGCAAACGGTTCGACCACCGGCGCGACCATCGCCGAATGGAACGCGTGCGAGGTCTTCAAACGCCGTGCGGCCACGCGGCGCACTTCGAGCAACCCCTCGAAGGCGGTCACCGCGCCGTCCGGTCCGGAAACCACGCAGAGGGCCGGCGCGTTGACGGCGGCAATCTCCAACCCGGTATCGGGTAGCAGCGCAGCAAGCTCCGCCTCGGGCAAACGAACGGCGAGCATCGCACCGCGGGGCTGCGCCTGCACGAGCCGGGCGCGTTCGGCCACGAGGCGCAGGGCGTCTTCCAACGAGAAAACTCCCGCCAGGCACGCCGCGACGTACTCGCCGACGCTGTGCCCGAGCATCGCGCCGGGCCGCACGCCCCACGACATCCACAGCCGCGCCAGCGCATACTCGAAGGCGAAAAGAACCGGCTGCGTGTAACTCGTCTCGTCAAGACGCGCGTCGTGCTCCTCCTGCGGGTAAAGCACCTCGTGCAGGTCGAACCACGACCGCAAAATCTCTGCGCAACGGTCGATCTCCGCGCGGAAGGCCGGTTCACCACGGTACAACCCCGCGCCCATGTTCACCGCCTGCGAACCCTGGCCGGGGAACAGGAACGCCACCGGGGCACCCTCGCGCGGGTTGGTCCGGCTGAACACCCGCCGCGCGTCGCGCCCGGTGAGCGCCGCGGCGGCGTCTTTCGCCCCGCGTGCGACGACAACCCGGCGGTGGTTCCAAGCACGGCGGCCCACCTGCAAGGTCCACGCCGCGTCGTCGGCGTCGGGTGCCGGTTGTGCGCGGAGGCAAAGGGCGAGCCGTTCGGTCGCGGCGTCGAGAGCCTTTTCGGTTTTAGCGGAGAGGACAAAAAGCTGGCACGGGCGCGCGGGCGGCGCGGTGGGCGGTTCGGCCGGGGCTTCTTCCAGCACGGCGTGGGCATTCGTGCCGCCGACGCCGAAGTTGCTGACCCCCGCGCGCCGCGGCGTGTCGCCGGCCGGCCAGGGAAGGAGCCGGGTGTTGACGTGGAAGGGACTATTGGCGAGATCCAGCTTCGGGTTGGGGGCGGCGAAATGCAGGCTCGGCACCAGCACGGCGTCGCGCAACATCAGCGCCGTCTTGATGAGCGCGGCCACGCCGGAGGCGGCTTCGAGGTGGCCCACGTTGGTCTTGAGCGAACCGAGCGCGCAGAAGCCGTTCCCCTGCGCCCCACCCGCGCGGAACGCCTGCGTGAGCGCCGACAGTTCGATGGGGTCGCCCAGCGGGGTCGCCGTGCCGTGCGCCTCGACGTAGGAGATCGTCCCCGGCTCCACGTCCGCGAGCGCCTGGGCCATCTGGATGACCTCCGCCTGACCGCCGACGCTCGGCGCGGTGTAGGAGACTTTCCCAGACCCGTCGTTGTTGACCGCCGCGCCCCGGATGACCGCGACGACGTGGTCCCCGTCCGCCTGGGCGTCGGAGAGCCGTTTCAACACCACGACGCCCGCGCCGCTGCTGAAGACGGTGCCAGCCGCATCGGCGTCGAAGGTGCGCGTGTGCCCGTCGGCGGAGGCCATGCCGCCCTCCTGGTAGGCGTAGGCGCGGCGTTGCGGGAACGAAATCGACACGCCCCCCGCGAGCGCCATGTCCGTCTGGTAACCGAGCAGCGCCTGACACGCCTGCACGACGGCGACCAGCGAGGTCGAGCACGCCGTCTGCACGGTCAGGCTCGGACCACGCAGGTTGAGCTTGTACGAGACGCGCGTGGCGAGGAAGTCCTTCTCGTTGCCCAGGAAGTCCGCCGGTCCGCTCTGCTGGTAGCCGCTGACCAGGCGTGCGATGAAGTCGCGGTCCGCGCACAGGTGGTAGAGCAGGTAGGAGTTCAGGCTCGCGCCAGCCCACACGCCGATCAGGCCGGGATACCTTTCCGGGTCGTAGCCGGCGTTTTCCAGGGCTTCCCAGGCGCATTCGAGGAACACGCGCTGCTGCGGGTCCATCTGTGCGGCGTCGCGCGGCTGGACGTTGAAGAACGCGGCGTCGAACTGGTCCGCGTCGGCGAGCACACCGCGCGCGCGCACCTCGCGTTGGCCGTCGGGGGCGGCGACGTGGAGTTCGAGTTCGTCGTCGGCGAAGTGCGTGACGGACTCGCGGCCGGCCCGGAGATGCTCCCAGAACGTGTCCACGTCGCCCGCGCCGGGGAACCGGCCGGCCATGCCGATGATGGCGATGCTCTCCATGGTTTCAGCGGGTCGCGGCCAACCGGGTGCGGGCGGCGTTCGCGGCGGCGGCCTGTTGGCGGCGGGCGCGTTCCTGGATGGGGTTGACGGCGGCGGCCGGTGAGGGTTCCTCCGGGCTCAGGTAGCGCGCGAGGGCGGCAATCGTCGGGTGCTCGAAGAGCGCCGTGATAGGGAACTCGCGCTGGAGCGCCTGCGCGAGCCGCGTGTGGACGCGCACCGCGCGGATCGAGTCGCCGCCGACCTCAAAGAAGTTATCCCGCGCGCCCGGGTTCTTGATGGCGAGCGTCTCTTCCCACAGGCGAGCGATGATCTTTTCCAGCGCCGTCGCCGGCGGGATGGCATCGGTGGAACGCGCTTCCGCCCGCGCCGCCTCGTAGCGCGGCAGCGCGCGGCGGTCCACCTTGCCGCTGGGGGTCAGCGGCAGCGCCGGGAGCGTGGCGAAATGTGTCGGCACCAAGTAGTGCGGCAGGCGGTCGAAGAGCCAGCGGCGCAGTTCGGCGGCGGCCGGCGCGGCCACTCCCGGTCGCGGCACGACGTAGCCGACGAGTTCCTGATTATCACCGCCGACGGGATCGACCCGCACGCCAACGGCCGTTTCGCGTACGGCGGGGTGTTGCGAAAGGATGGCCTCGACCTCACCGAGTTCCACGCGGAAGCCGCGGATCTTGACCTGATCGTCGGCGCGTCCCAGGAAGTGCAACGTGCCGTCGGGTCCGCGCCGGGCGAGATCGCCGGTCGCGTAGAAGCGTGTGCCGTCCAGTTCGACGAAGCGCGCAGCCGTCAGGTCCGGCCGGTGCAGGTAGCCCCGCGCCAAGCACGCGCCGCCGAGGAAAAGCGCGCCGGGTTCGCCGTCGGGCACCGGCTGGCCGGCGTCGTCGAGGAGCCGGACTTCCACCCCGTCGATGGGTTGGCCAACGGGCGGCAGCGCGGGCCAGGCGTCCGGCGGACCGGTGAGCACGTGAGCGGTGGCGACGTGGGTTTCGGTCGGACCGTAGTGGTTGTGCAGCGTGCAGCCGGGAAGGAGGGAGAAAAAGCGGGTCACCGCCGGGGTGATGCGGAGCGCCTCCCCCGCCGTGATGACCTCACGCAAACCGGTCGGCACGAAGTCGCCGTGGACGATCTGTTCGGCGAGTTGGTGGAGCATGACCGGCGGCAGGAACACGCGGCCGACGTTTTCCTGCGTGAGCAGGCGCAGCAGCCCACGCGGGTCGCGGCGGACTTCCTCCGGGACGAGCACCAGCGTGCCGCCCGCCGCGAGGGTGGAGAAAATTTCCTGGAACGAAACGTCAAAACTCAACGGTGCGAATTGCAACACCCGGGTCCCAGCCGCCAGCGGCAGCGCACGCGTCTGCCACTGCAAGAGGTTGAGCAGCGGGCCGTGCTCCATGGCGACGCCCTTCGGCCGGCCGGTGGAGCCGGACGTGTAGATCACGTAGGCCAGATGCCGAGGGTCGTCGGTGGCGCCGGACAGCGGGTCGGCGACGGCATCGGAGGCCGGCGGGGGCAGGAGCGTCACGCCGGCAGGAACGGGCTGCGTCCACGCGGCGGGGTCAGCCACCAGCACCGGCGCGCGGGAATCCGCGAGCATGAAGGCGAGCCGCTCGGTT
>CAXUIU010000145.1:0-672 GCA_964250955.1 uncultured Chthoniobacterales bacterium
TCGCCGCGCCGCTGGCTTCACGCGAGGGAAGATGAGACGGCTTTCTTTATACGTTGGCCTTGTGGAAAGGGGCCGGCTCCGTTACGCTTCGCGGTTGCCATGATGGGTTTCGACCGTTCGGACGATTATCAGCCGTTGTTCTGGGTGGCGGGCCGGCCGGTCCACGTCACCCCGTTGCTGGTGTTCATGCACATCGCCGCGCTCATGGTGTGCTCCATGTTGCAGGGGCTGCCGGTGCCGTACCTGGCGTTATCGAGTGAGGCGGTGTTCCACCATTGGGCGCTGTGGCAACCGCTGACGTACGCGTTCGATCACATCCTCGTCGACCTGCAAGACACCATCACCTTCATCCTGGAGATGGTGCTGCTTTTCCAGTGGGGCCGCGAGGTGGAGCGGTATTTCGGTCGCAAGATTTTCATCACCCTCTACTTGGCCATGCTTGTGACTGCGCCGGTCGTCCTGCTGACGTACGCGTCGGTGGGGCACTTCCCTATTGTGTACCGGCGCTCGGGGCTGCTGCACTTCGGGGTGTTCGTGGCGTTTGCGACGATTTATCCTAACGTGCAGTTCTTCTGGGGCGTCGCCTCCAAGTGGGGGGCGGCGGCGATCGCGGTGCTCCTGTCGGCGGCGTTCTTCTCGCAGATGCAGTACGCGCAGCTCATGGTGCTGTGG
>CAXUIU010000145.1:682-9150 GCA_964250955.1 uncultured Chthoniobacterales bacterium
GTGCTGTGGTGCACGGTGGCGGTGGCGTACTTCGGGGTGCGTTATGCGAGCGTGGGCGGCGAGGCGTTTGCGTTCCTCGGCAACCTGCGTGAACGGCTGCCGCGCAAGACCGCGCCGCGCGGGGTGAAACCGCGTTTGAAGCCGCGCCGGGCCGTTGACACGGCCGAGCCTGCCGAGCCGGTGGGTGCCGTGAGCACTTCTTACCGGGCATCCGGCGACGTGCACGAATCCGTCGACCCGCTGCTCGACAAGATCAGCAAGCATGGTCTCGCCAGCCTGACGCACAGCGAGCGTGCCACCCTGGAGCGCGCCCGCGTCTCCCTGTTGCGCAAGGACCGCGGCGGATGAGCGACGACCGCCCGCTCGAACGCCTCCGGTCGGTCGTCGCGCGGCTGCGTGCGCCTGACGGCTGCCCGTGGGACCGCGAACAAACCCACTCCAGCCTGCGCACGGCGCTGGTCGAGGAAACCTACGAGGTTCTCGCCGCCATTGAGGCTGACGACGACGAGAATTTCTGCGAAGAACTCGGCGACCTGCTCCTGCACGTCGTCATGCACGCGCAGATGGCCTCCGAGCGCGGGGTGTTCGACTTTGACGTTGTGGCGCGGGGCATCGGCGAGAAGATGATTCGTCGCCACCCGCACGTTTTCGGCGACGACCGCCTGGCGGACAGCGCGGCGGTCCTCGTGCGCTGGGACGAGATCAAGCGCCAGGAAAAAGCCCGCGCCGGCCATGCGCCCGAGGCATCAGAGCCGTCGCGGATGGACGGCCTGCCGCCTTCCCTGCCGGCGCTGATGCGCGCGCAGAAACTCCAGGAGAAAGCCGCCAAGGTCGGCTTCGATTGGCCCGACCTCTCCGGCGTGCGGGCAAAGGTCCACGAAGAGATTGCCGAGGTCGAAAGCGCCGCTCCCGACACGGTCGGCGAGGAGATCGGCGACCTGCTTTTCGCCGCCGTCAATCTCGCCCGCTGGCACCGCTTGGATGCCGAGACAGCCCTGCGGCACGCCACGGACAAGTTCGCGCGGCGCTTCCGGCACGTCGAGGCGTCGCTCCGGGCGCGAGGGCAGACGTGGGAAGCGGCGACTTTCGAGCAACTCGACGCCTTGTGGAACGAGGCCAAGGCCACTGAGCAATCCTGACCGATTTGCTGAACATTTCCGGCTGATTCTGGTCTATATTAAGGTAACCAATTGGTTGGGTTCACCACCCGCCACCACACGAAATGTATCTACTCCTGATCCTGTTTGCTTTTGGCATCTCCGGCTTGGCGACGCTGTACGTCAAGAGCCGGATGTCCAAGTATAGCCAAGTTCGCGCTTCCAGCGGGCTGACCGGCGCGGAAACCGCCGAGCACATCCTGCGTGCCAGCGGCATCCGCGACGTGACCGTCGTGCCCGCCAACGGCATGATGGGCGACCACTACAACCCCGCCACCAAGACCATCGCGCTCACCCCCGACATCTACGAGGGTACCTCGACGACCGCTGTCGGTGTCGCGGCCCACGAGTGCGGCCACGCCATCCAGCACCAGCAGGCGTTCTTCCCGCTGCAACTGCGTTCGGCGGCTGTCGGGTTGACACAGTTCAGTTCCTCGCTGCTGTACCTGCCCTTCATTCTGATGTTCATGGGCATCTTGGCCCCGCACACGGGCTACACGGTCATGGCCGTCGGCTCGATGATCATCATGGCGTTCAACCTGATTACACTGCCCGTGGAGTATGACGCTTCGGCCCGTGCCAAGCGCATCCTGCCGCAGTTGGGCATCATCAACGGTCCGGCCGAGTCGCGTGCCGTCAGCAGCGTACTCGACGCCGCTGCGTTGACCTATGTCGCCGCGTTCCTCGTGTCGCTGGTCAACGTGCTCTACTACCTGGCGCTCGCCAACGGCGGTCGCCGCCGGTAAAGTCCGAGCATCCAGTCACGCGCGGCGACTTTTCCACGGTTGCCGCGCTGCCCAGGCGCGTATACCCTGCCTACCCGTTTTGCGGGGGGCAGGGTTCTTATTTTTTCGTTTATGTCCCAGGAGAAACAACCAAACGCCAAGGCCAACACCGAACGCATGGAGAAGATCGTCAGCCTGTGCAAGGAGCGCGGGTTCGTCTTCCAGTCCAGCGAGATCTACGGCGGGCTGAACGGTTGCTGGGACTACGGCCCGCTCGGTGTCGAACTCAAGCGCAATCTCAAGGAATTCTGGTGGCGGCGCATGACCCGCGAGCGCGACGACGTAGTCGGCCTCGACGGCTCCATCCTGATGAACCGCCGCGTCTGGCAAGCGAGCGGCCACGAGGCGACGTTCAGCGACCCGATGGTGGATAGCCTCTTGACGAAGAAGCGTTACCGCGCCGACCAGATCGAGCCGCAGAGTGGCACCGTCTACCGCTTCACCGGCGCGGAGTCCACGGCGAACGGCTGGAAGAGTCAGAAGGACTTCGCCGTGCTGATCAAGAAGGGCGACAACGCCGAACGCGCGCGCAAGCTGGCGCGGCAATTCTACGCGCTGGGCGCGCCGACGGCGGTTGCAGAGAGCATCGAACTGCAAGGCGAGACGACCGAGACCGTGGAAAACTCCACGCAGTACGATCCCGAGAGCGGCAGCGCCTTGACCGAGCCGCGCGCCTTCAACCTGATGTTCCGCACCTACGTCGGCGCAACGGAGGACGAGAGCAGCGTTGCCTACCTGCGGCCCGAGACGGCGCAGGCAATTTTCGTGCAGTTCAAGAACGTGCTCAGCGTCGCGCGCAAGAAAATTCCCTTTGGCATCGCGCAGATCGGCAAGGCGTTCCGCAACGAGATCAACCCGCGCAACTTCACCTTCCGCTCGCGCGAGTTCGAGCAGATGGAACTCGAATACTTCTGCCGCCCTGAGCAGGGCATGGACCTCCTCCACTACTGGCTGGAAGAGCGGCTGAAATTTTACGAGGACATCGGCATCCCGCGCACCAAGTTGAAGGTGCTCGACGTGCCGGCCGAGGACCGTTCGCACTACTCGAAGGGCACGTTCGACATTGAGTACGAGTTCCCCTTCGGTGTGCAAGAACTCGAAGGCGTCGCCTACCGCACCGACTACGACCTGAAGCAGCACCAAGAACACAGCGGCAAGCCGCTGGACTACTTCGACGAGGAGACGAAGGAGAAATTTATCCCGCACGTCGTCGAGCCGTCGGCCGGCGTGGACCGCACGGTGCTCGCGCTGCTCTGCGAGGCGTACGACGAGGAGACGATCACCGGTGAGGATGGCAAGACCGACGTGCGTACGGTACTGCGCTTCCACCCGCGCATGGCCCCGATCAAGTGTGGCGTCTTCCCGCTGCTTAAGAACAAGCCCGAACTCGTCGCCAAGGCCAAGGAGGTCGTCGCTCTCCTGCGCCCGCACATGAACGTCTTCTACGACCAGACCGGGGCCATCGGCCGGCGCTACCGCCGCCAAGACGAGGCGGGAACCCCGTTCGGGGTCACGGTGGACTTCGAGACGCTCGGCGAGCGCGGCGACGAACTCAAAGACACCGTCACCCTGCGCCACCGCGACAGCATGCAGCAGGAACGCCTGCCCATTGCCGAGTTGCCGGCCTACCTGCTCGCGCGTCTCCTGTAAGGGCGCGCCCGAGCCACTTTATCGGCTGTTCGGGTCGGCTGGGGGCGGGGAAGCGGACAGTTCTTCCGCCACATTTTCGTCCGCGCCCGCACCGACGCAGATTTGCAGGCCGGGCTTCAGATCGTCGAGCGTGCCGTCGTGTCCGTTCACCGTGATTTTGGTGCGAGGAGTAAACTTGTAGGTCTTCGACGTGGTGGCCGTGCTGTTTTGCGGTTGGACCGTGATCGTCATCGCCGTTTTGTCCACCGAAGCGATGGCCATGTAGGCAATCTTCGACTTCTCTTTCGGCTTCCTCGGCTTGCCCGCGTGGACAGAAGCGGTCGCGGAGACGAGCAGCACGCAGAGCGTGGCATGTCGCTTCGTGGATCGGATCGTGGGTAAGCGCATCTCCATGCGGTCCACACAGTTCCCAAAAATCGACAAGCGCAAAATCGTTGAGTGCTGCCACGAAGCCACCTTCCACCCACGCAGACCGTGCAAACAATGCAGACCTTGATCCTCTCGCCAAAACGCGCTACCAACCTTCCTATGGCCATCCTCCGTCATTCGTTCATTTGTGCGCTGTTGTTCTCGCCCGTCGTGTTGGCGGGTTGTGGATCCTTCTCGGATGTTGGTTACACGCCGCGGCGGGGGGCGGAAGGCGGGTTCAGCGTGTTGGTGGACGGCGCGGACCACCCGGCGGCCACTCAGGTGACGGCGGACATCGGCACGTTCGCGCAGAGCCGCGGTTTCGGGCGCGAGGCCTCCCTGCCGCCGCCGTTTACCGATCCACTGACGCGCGAGCCGATCCCGCGTGCTCCGGATCGTTACGTCAGCGGCACGCTCGAACTCGAAGTCAGCTACCAACCGACGACGCACCGTGTCTCAGCGTACCTGCATGACTCTGCCAATGCTCGTGCGCGTAAGGTGATCCGTCGGTTCTACGAGGATTATCACCGGAACTTTGCGCCGCAATACGGCCAGCGGGATCCAATTTCGGAAAGCGCGTTTTCGAGCGACCAGCGCAACGGGGCAAGTGATGACGAGGGGTCGTTCGCAACGAGAGCTGACAATCCGGGACGGCAGTCAGGTGGTTCGCGGTAGTAAAGGGAATCGCCAGAAATGTCCGGGGTACTCAACCCTCGTTCCCACCAGTCAGTTGTGACCAGCCGCGTTGCGACCTAGTCTCTGATTAGTTCGAACCGGCTGGTTCGGAGGCGCGATCCTCGAAGCGCGTGTATTCTTTCAGGAACGTCAGCTTCACCTCACCTACGGGACCGTTACGTTGCTTGGCGATGATGAGTTCGGCCTCGCCACGCGTTTCTTCCTTCGCCTCCTCATCCTCAGCGTAATACTCCGAACGCACCAACAAACCCACCAAGTCGGCATCCTGTTCAATGCTGCCGGATTCGCGCAGGTCGCTCAACCGCGGCTTGCCGCCGGCGCGCGCTTCCGGGTTCCGGTTAAGCTGTGCGAGGACGATGATCGGAATGTTCAGTTCCTTGGCGAGTGCCTTGATGCCGCTGCTGATTTCGGCAATTTCGATCTGTCGGTTGTCCTGCGCACGCTTGCTCGGGCTGCGCAAAAGCTGGAGGTAGTCGATGACAATCAGCTCGATGTTGTGCTTCTGCTTCAGCCGGCGGGCTTTTGCGCGGAGTTCGAGGATGCTCAGGCCCGATGTGTCGTCGATGTAGATCTCGCTGTCGGCCAACTTGCTGGCGGCGTTGGTCAGGTTCGGGAAATCTCGCTCGCTCAGGAAACCGTCGCGAATTTTTTGCAGGTTCACCCGGGCGCGCGAACACAGCAGACGCTGGACGAGTTGCTGGCTGCTCATTTCCAGCGAGAAGATCGCCACAGCATGCTTGGCCTGGATGGCGACGTGCTCGGCGATGTTCATGGCGAACGCCGTCTTGCCCATCGACGGACGGGCGGCGATGACGATCATCTCCGCGCCGTGCAGACCGCTGGTCATACGGTCAATTTCGGCGAACCCGGTCGGCAGACCCGTGATCGCTCCCTTGCGGTCGTAGAGTTGTTCGATGGTTTCGATGGCTTGCATGACTTGGTCCTTCATCTTGGGCACTTCCTTGACGCGGTCCTCGTTGATGGCGAGCACGTTGCGCTCGACCTCATCCAGCAAAACGTTCACCTCGCCGGCGTCGTCGTACGCCCGCGCGGCGCAGTCCGTGCAGGTGGCGATGATGCGGCGCAGGGTGTGCTTCTCCTTGACGATGTCCAGGTAGTAGCTCGCGTTCGCCGCCGTGGGCGTGAAGTCGATCAGGCTCGTGATGTACGGAGGGCCGCCGACCGCTTCGAGCTGCTTCCTTTCACGCAATGCCTGCGTGAGCGTGATGATGTCGGCGGGTTGCTGCTTGTCCCACAACTCGACGAGCAGCGCGAAGATCGTCTGGTGCGAAGGCTGGTAGAACGCCTCGGCCGTGATGCGCTGGGCGCAATCATCCATCACCTCCGCCGGGGCGATGAGCATGGAACCTAGCAAGCCCTGCTCCGCTTCCAGGCTGTGTGGAAGCGCCCTGTGAATATCCGGTGAAGAACCCTGTGAATAACTGCCTTCGCTTCCCGGATTCTTCGCTCTCGCCGACCCCGTGCGGTCCCGGGGTTTCTCAGTGCCGTTGGGGGCAACCTGAGAGGTGACGGGCATACGTTAACTCTTTTTCTTGGCTGCGTACTTCGACGGACCCTTCTTCTCGTCTGCCGCCGGGACGGTGGCTGCTTCGGCAGCCGGGGCGGGCTCGGTGGCTGACTTGACGTTGACCTTCAGGGTCGCGGTCACGTCGGTGTAAAGCTTGATGGGAATTTCGTGCGCGCCGGTTTCCTTGATCGGACGCTCCAACTGGATGGCGTGGCGCTCGACCGTAGCGTTGGGCAGTTCCTTCTTCAGCGCGTCTTCGAGGTCTTTGACCGTAATGGAACCGAACGCCTTGCCCTGCGAACCGGTTTCCAGCGTGAGGTTGAGCGTCAGTTTGTTGATGCGGCGCGCGAGTTCGTCGGCGGCGTTCCGTTCCTCGCCCTCGCGCTTGGCGCGCTTGGCCTTGAGCAGGTTCAGGCGCTTGAGGGTCACCGGGGTTACCTCGTAAGCCTTGCCGGTGGGCAAAAGGAAGTTGCGCGCATAGCCGCGCTTGACCTTGACGATATCCGCCTCGGCGCCGAGGCCGCGGATATTTTCGGTGAGGATGACTTCTGAGGTAGGCATGAAACGAACTCGGTAAACGGTGGACGCGCCTCACGGCGAGGTACGGAGATACGGTTTAGCCCTTTCCGGCCTTGCTGTCAACACGCGCCTTCAGTCCCCGCTGACCGCCTCCTTGTTCGTGCCGACCATGACCAACCCAAAGCTACGGCGGTCCTTGTCGGTGCGCGGCTCGAAGTCTTTCCAGGTGAACTGGAGATGGGTGGGCGACAAGATCTTCCACGCTTTTTTCTCGGGTGTCGTGAACGGACCGCTGTCAAAAATTTGCTTTTTCTTGCCGCCGGTCTTCCAGGCGATGTCGTCGGCCGTCCAACCGTCGAGGGTAATATCCACATCCATCTGGCCGATGGTGCCGCGCCAACTTGCCCCAGTCGCCGTGATGTACTCGAACATCGAGATGCCGCCGACCATCGAGCCGTTTTCTGCTGTGTAGCGACGCTCGACAACCACGTCGCGGTCAGGTGGAAACTCCACCCACACCGTGTGCCAAGCCATCAACTCTCCGTGCTCGGGCGTGCCGGGCTTCCAACCTTGGTCCTCGGTGATCTGCACAAACCCATAGTCAAGTTTGCTCTCGACCTCCTTGCCGTCGACGAACGTGCGCAGGTTTTGGAGCGGGCCCGCGACGTTCTCGCTCGGCTGCCACACCGCTTTGCCATCCGGGTCGCGGCGTTCCGCTTCCTTGTACGCCGCGCCGAAGTCGGGGAAGCCGACCAACTGGCGCGCCGGCTCCTTCGGCTTGTACGAGCGGAAGACGAAGCGCGCCACCACATCTGAATGCTCACGGCCGAACCGCACCGTGATCTGCTCGCTCTCCATGCGGATGATGCTCTCCTCGCCCGCCGTGCCGCCGCGCGGTTCAGGGCCGTACGCGCCCTCGTTCATCGCGGAATCGTCGGCACGCGCCACGCCGGGAGCCGCGGCGACCAGCACCACCATCAGCAGCAGAAAATGCAGGAGCGAAGTTTTCATCGGAAGAGCCAAGCCGCTGGACATTCTCGCCTGGTCCTTACTGGATGAACTTGATGATGCCGAGCAGTTCCTTCATGCGGTGACTGTTCAACTTGGCCAGGTGGCTTTGCTTGCTGGTCTCGTCCAAGGCGAGGCCATCTTTTTGCATCATCTCCATCTCCGCGTTCCGAAAAGTAATCCAGGCGCGTTGAGACTTTACCAGCTTCTCGCTGGCGTCAGGGTCCGGCGTCGCGGTGAGTGCCTTCTGGTAAACGCGGTTGAGTTCGGCGTCTGACTGCCGCGCTTCTTCGGAAGAGGCTCGGTCCGCGTACACCAGCGGAACGAGGGTGCCACCAGAACACAGCAAAAAGATCGCTGTAGCTCGAAGCAGAATGGGCTTCACTTGCGCGCCTTGTTTCTCAACCCAGCAGTTCAGCCGGCACTTTGCCGCCGTTGGAGGCGAGTTTTTGCATGACTTCCTTGTGCAGCCACTCGTTCATCGCCGCCGAGTCGCTCTCGTCTCCGGAGTAGCCGAGTTCCGTCGCCAGAGTCTTGCGGGCGGAGAGGCTGCTGTCCATGCCAAGGAGTTTCATCATGTCCACGATGGAGTGCTTCCAATCGAGTTTCTCGGAAGACTTCGAGTCGAGGTCGTTGAGAACCGCCGCCACGTCAACAGACTGCGCCGGGCTGGCTGCGGGTGCGGAGGCTGGGGCGGCGGTTCCGGACGCAGGCGCC
>CAXUIU010000146.1:0-9117 GCA_964250955.1 uncultured Chthoniobacterales bacterium
ATCGCCGATGATCGTCGAGCGCAGATGGCCGACGTGCATCGGCTTGGCGATGTTGGGAGAACTGAAGTCGATGATGACCCGGCGCGTCTGCTCCGGCGCGGCGAGCCCCAAACGCGCGGGATCGGCGTCAAGCCCGGCGAGGTGCGCCGCGAGGAACTCCGGCTTCAACCGGAAGTTGATAAACCCCGCGCCGGCAATCTCCGGTGGCGCGCTGATGGTCTCCAACTCCGTGTCCGCCTTGAGCGCCTCCACGATCTGTGCGGCGAGGGCGCGCGGGTTGGTGCGGCGCGCCTTGGCGAGGGTCATCGCGGCGTTGGCCTGGTAGTCGCCGAAGCGAGGGTCGGCCGCGGGGGTGACGCCCGCGTCGGAGTCCGCCGGCAGGTCGGGCAGGGTCGCCAGGGCGCGGCGCAGGATGGCTTGAAGCTGGGAAACAACGGTCGTCGCAGGCATCGTGTCTGGTTACAAAGGGCAGAAGCCTCACGCAAAGTCCGCAAAGCCGCAAAGGGAGAGAAGGGACAATCAGAAGAATTTTCCTCCTCTTCCATCTTCCCTCCTTTGCGGCTTTGCGGACTTTGCGTGAGGCATTTCCGCCTGCCACCGCCCACCGCCAATCAGGCTTTGACCGGATTGCTGCGGCTCTTGAAGATGGCGAGGATTTCCGGGGCCGTGGCCGCGTTGCCGAGCGCCTCGCGCACGGCGCGGTCGTTGAGCAGCTTGGCAATCGCCGCCAGCGTGCGCAGGTGCATCTGGAACTGGTCGCGCGGCACCACGAAGAGCACGACGAACTTCACCGGCGCGTTGTCCAGCGAGTCGAACTCAATGCCGCTCGGCGAGCGCCCGAACGCCGCCACCACCTCGCTCACCCGGTCGCTGCTCGCGTGCGGGATGGCGATGCCGAAGCCGATGCCCGTGCTCATCGTCTCCTCGCGCTGCTTGAGCGCGGCCAGCACCGTCTCGTGGTCGTCCGGCTTGACCTTGCCCTCCTTCACCAGCAGATCGACGAGTTCAGCGATGGCCGCCCAACGCTCGTTGGATTGCATCTGCGGGATGATTTGCTCGACGGTCAGGAGGCTGGACAGGTCCATAGGCAGGCGCGGACGCCAACGGGCGGTTTGGCGACCTTAGCGGGTCCGGATGCTTTGACAAGGGGAAAGCCGCCGGGGCGCGCTCGGGGCTAGATTTCGGGGTCGACCTTCGCTTTCCTTGTCTCCTCCCGTGCGCCTTCTGTCCCTCGCCCCATTTTCTTGGGAACTCCACCACCCGCGTGAAGACGGCTGGCTGCCCGCGCAGGTGCCCGGCTGCGTCCACCTCGACCTGCGGCGAAATGGACTCATCCCTGACCCCTTTTACGGGTCCAACGAACGCGAACTCCAGTGGATCGAGCGCCAAGACTGGACGTACCGCGCCGCCTTCGACCTCGACAGGGCGTTCCTGACCGAGGACGCCGTCGAACTCGTCGCCGACGGCCTCGACACTCTCGCCACGCTCACCCTCAACGGTCGGGAGATCGCCCGCACGGACAATATGTTCACCGGCCACCGCTTCCCGGTGAAGGATGCGCTCCAGGCCGGCCGCAACGAACTCGTCGTCGCCTTCGCCAGCCCCGCGGAGTACGTCGCGGCCCGCCGCCGGCCCGACGACGTGGAGTGGAACGACCCGGTCGGCGGCTGCTCGCACCTGCGCAAGCAACAATGCTCCTTCGGCTGGGACTGGGGTCCGCGTTTCGCCACGAGCGGAGTCTACCGGGACATCCGTCTGGAAGCGTGGAGCGGTGGGCGCATCCTCAACGCCCGCGTGCGCCAGACCCACCGCCCGGAAGGTGGCCCGGTGACGCTGCACGTCGCGCCCGGGTGCCGTTCGTCGTATCCGGGGGAAGGCGCAGCATTTGCGTGCCGCCTTACCTTCCGCGGCGAACTTGTCGCCGAGAGCAGTGGCACGGAACTGACCATCCCTACCCCGCGCCTCTGGTGGCCGCACGGCCACGGCGACCAGCCCCTCTACGACCTGGAAGTCGATCTCCTCGCGGCACCCGGCGGGGCGGTCGTGGACACCTGGAAGACTCGCCTGGGCCTGCGCACCGTCGTCCTTGACCGCCATCCGGACGAGGGCGGCGAAAGCTTCCGGTTCGTCGTCAACGGCCGGCCGATCTTCGCCAAGGGAGCCAACTGGATTCCCGCGCACAGCTTCGTCGCCGCCGTGACGCGCGCCGACTACGACGAACTCCTCACCGACGCCACGGAGGTTCACATGAACATGATCCGTGTCTGGGGCGGAGGGGTCTACGAGAGCGAGGATTTCTACGACCTGTGCGATGAGAAGGGCCTGCTGGTCTGGCAGGACTTTATGTTCGCCTGCGCGCTGTACCCGGGCGACGCGGCGTTTTTGCGCAGCGTTCAGGCCGAGGCCGAGTACCAGGTCGCCCGCCTGGCCTCGCGCACGTGCCTGGCCTTGTGGTGCGGCAACAACGAGATCGAGCAGATGGCCACCCAGCTCGCCAAGGACCCGCAACGCGCCGCCGACTATCGCCGGTTGTTTGAAGACCTCCTCCCCGGCGTCGTCGCGCGGCTCGACGGCGTGACCGCCTACTGGCCGTGTTCGCCGCACGACCCCACCTCGGACATGGCAGACGTGGCCCGGCGGCAGACCGCCGCTCCCGGTGGCGTGCACATCAACGCCGAGGGCGCGGGCGACTCGCACTTCTGGGATGTGTGGCACGCGCGCAAGCCGGTCAAGACGTACGAGGAGAAACGCTTCCGCTTCTGCTCCGAGTTCGGCATGCAGAGTTATTCCTCGCCCGAGGTGGCGGCGACGTTCTGCCCGCCGGAGGAGTTCAACGTGTTCTCGCCCGCCATGGAGAACCACCAGAAGAACGGCGGCGGCAACGCGACGATCTTCGACTACGTGGCGCGGTTGTACCGTTTTCCGAAGGATTTCGAGGCCCTCTCTTACCTCTCGCAGCTCAACCAACTCTGGTGCCTGAAGGTGGGCATCGAGCACTTCCGCCGTTCGATGCCGCGGACGATGGGGGCGCTGTACTGGCAGCTCAACGACTGCTGGCCGGTGTTTAGCTGGAGCAGCGTGGAGTTCGGCGGCAAGTGGAAGGCGCTGCACTACGGGGCGCGGCGGTTCTTCGCGCCGGCCTTGGTGAGCGTACACGTGCCCGGCGACGAAAAACCCGGGGTGGGCAACCACCTCCAGAGCACGATCCACGAGGTGCGTCTCTACACGGTCTACGACGGCCGGGACCCGGAAGTCGGCGCGCACCTCGCGTGGGAGTTGCGCCACCTCGACGGCCGGCGCTTGGAACACGGCGGCTGGGCGGTGACGTTGCGCTACAACGAGAGCGTCTGCCAGGAAACGCTCGCCTTCGCCGCCGCGATGGCCGGGCACGGCGCAGGGAACCTCTACCTGCACGTCCTCTTGACCGTCGACGGCCGCACAGTGTCGGAGGACACGGTGTTCCTGACCGCGCCGCGTTTCCTGAGCCTGCCGCGTGCGCCCATCGAGGCGACGGTGACAGCGCCGGGCGGAGGGGAGGGAGTGTTCGACGTGGAGTTTCGTTCGGCGGCCTTCCAGCACCGGGTGAAGTTCGAACTCGGCGGGCTGGCCTACCGGGCAAGCGACAACTTCTTCGACCTGCACCCGCACTGGCCGCACCGCGTGCGCGTGCGTTTGAAGAACACCACCGCCGCCGTTCCCACCGCCGACGAACTGCGTGCGAAGCTCACGACGCTCTCGCTGGCGGGGAGCTATTGACCTTCTGTACAGGCCACGTACCAGCCGGTGACGAACGCCGCGCAGACGCGGCGGCTTCTTGCGCCACCTCGCTCGTCTCCGTGACAAACTCATGGTACCACGCGCGGTGCGCCGACCAACGGTGACACGCGAGGCAGATCGTCTGCTCCCACGCCTTCCCGCAGTCCGGACAAACCCCGCCGGTGTCGAACGTGTTCCACTCGCACCCGCAGCCGCCCTCCCGCTGCCCGCACCACCAGCGGGAGGATTCCTGCGGCTCCCACTGGCACTTGGGACAATAGATTTTGACCTCGCGCTTCTTCATGGTGGGGAATAGTCAATCATCGCCCCCGCCCGCGCGCCTTCCCGCCTTGATCCCGGCGCGGTGGCGTTTGGACTGGAGCATCCGCCGCTTGACCGCCCGGGGCCGGGGCGCGTTCTGGCGGCGCAGCTTTTCCCGCGCATTCACCCGCGCCTGCCGGGCACGTTCCCGGGCGCGCTCGATGGCGTCCAGCAGCCGCTCACGCGCCAACTCCCGGTTGGTGGCCTGCGAACGCGAATCCTGCGCCGTCACCGCTGTCCCCGTCGGTCGGTGGCGCAACGTCACCGCCGTGGACACCTTGTTGACGTGCTGTCCCCCCGGCCCGCCCGAGCGCGCGAACGACTCCTCGAAGTCCGCCGGGTTCAACCCGAGCCGAGCCACCCGCGCCTGAAAATCTTCGGCCATCACACCCTCCGGACGCTACGGCACGGTCGTGCGCAAAACTTCCGTGCCCGTCACCCCCGGCCTCACCTCGGCCGCCGTGAGGCCCGCCGGCACAAGGAAAAAACTGCCCGGCCCGAACCGCACCCCCGCGCACTCGACCTCGCCTTCCAGGCAGGTAAAGATCGCAAACCGCCCGCCGGTGTTCTCCAGCGCGGTCCGTGGGCCGTCCAGGTTCCACTTTTCCACGTGGAAAAATGGGCAATCCACCAGCGTCCCGCCCGCGCCGGACACCGGCGGCTGCGGGGACGGCCGCACGTCGCCGAAGTCCACCGCTTGCAGCGACTGGTCGACGTGCAGGGTGCGCGGCTTGCCGTCGAGGCCGAGCCGGTTCCAGTCGAAGACGCGATACGTCGTGTCGCTGTTCTGCTGGATTTCCACGATCAGGCAGCCCGCGCCGATGGCGTGGATACGTCCGCTCGGGATGAAAAGGGTGTCGCCCGTTTCCACCGGGAGGCGGTGGACGAGTTCGGCCGCGCGGCCCTCGCGGAGCGCCCCCTCGAAGCGCGCGCGGTCGGTCGGCTCCGCGAGCCCGGCGAAGAGTTCCGCGCCAGCCTCGGCGTGGGCGAGGTACCACATCTCGGTCTTGGGTTCGCCGTTGAGTTGGGCCGCGACGGCTGGAGGTGGATGGACCTGGAGCGAGAGTTTTTCCTGCGCATCGAGGATCTTGACGAGCAGCGGGAACCGCTCCGTGTCTCCACCGACGCCCGCGCCGAAGATCTCCGCGCGGTGGTGCGTCCACAGTTCGTGCAGGGTGGTACCGCGCAACGGGCCGTCGTGTACGACGCTCTGCGCTTCCTCGCGGTCCACGATCTCCCAGGACTCGCCGATCCGCGCGCCGGGAGGTAATTTCTTGTGATAGAGCTGTTCGAGCTTCCGCCCGCCCCAGACGCGTTCCATGAAGAGCGGTTCGAAGACGAGCGGCTGCGTGAGCGCGGGCGCGGCAGGAGCAGTCATGGGATGTAGAGCCGAAAGGCCGGGTCAAAGATTCGCTCGCCCCGGGCCGGAGGCAAGGGGAAAGGTCCGAGGTTCAACCACCGCGCGGCCCCAGAGTTTTTTGCGTCTTCTGCCTTGAACCTTGCGCCGCCAACCTTGAACCTCCCACCATGGAGTCTTCGATCACGCAACCCGTCGCCATCGGCATCGACTTCGGCGGCACCAGCATCAAGCTGGGACTCGTCGCCGCCGGTGGGTTGACCCAGCGCGCGGAGAGCCTCTCGACCCTCGCTTACCAGAGCGCCGATGCCCTGCTGGCTGCCATCCTCGTGGCCGTGGACGGTCTGCGCGCGCAGCACCCCGACGCCGTCGCCATCGGCGCGGGCCTGCCTGGCATCGTGGACAGCCGTAGCGGAATCGTCCACCACCTCACCAACGTGCCCGGCTGGGTCAACGTTCCCCTGCGCGACCTGCTGTCCATGCACACGGGCCTGCCCGCCGCCATTGAGAACGATGCCAACGCGATGGCCTACGCGGAGTGGAAGTTCGGCGCGGGTCGCGGGCGCCAGAACGTCATCTGTCTGACGTTGGGCACCGGCGTCGGCGGAGGATTGATCCTCGACGGCAAGCTCTTCCGCGGCAGTTATCTGGGAGCGGGCGAGGTCGGCAACATGAGCATCGACTACCGCGGCGTGCCCGGGCCGTACGGCAACTTCGGCGCGCTCGAACGCTACGTCGGCAACGGCCCTATCGCCGCGCGGGCGCTCGCGCGCTACGAGGCCGCCGGGCAGGCGCGGTCTATCACCGATTGCACACCCTACCTGCTGGCCGAGGCAGCGGGACGCGGCGACGCCGTGGCGCGC
This sequence comes from uncultured Chthoniobacterales bacterium, assembly GCA_964250955.1. Taxonomy (GTDB): domain Bacteria; phylum Verrucomicrobiota; class Verrucomicrobiia; order Chthoniobacterales; family SZAS-18; genus CAHJWO01. The sequence goes on from CAXUIU010000146.1 coordinate 6,298, forward strand.
GAGATCTGGGAGGAAACGGGCGTCATGCTTGGCGCGGCGTTGGTGGACATCGTCTGGCTGCTCAACCCGGACGCTATCGTGCTCGGCGGCGGCGTGGCGCAGGCGGGCGACCTGCTCTTTGCGCCCGTCTGGCGCACGATCCGCGAACGCACCAGCCCCGTCTTCCACGAAAATCTCGCTATCCTCCCCGCCGAACTCGGCCACGACGCGGGCCTGATCGGCTGTGGTGCCTTGGCGGCCGACCTGGTCCCGCCGTCCACGGCCAAGATCACGCCCTGAACCCTCTTAACCTTGGTAGGGATGCCTCTCCGAGGCAGTCCCTAATTTCTCTGGATCAACGCCGCCACAACGCTCCATCAACAGAAAATCGAGAGACGGCCTCGGAGAGTCATCCCTACCAATATCACGAACAGCCTACGGCCGGATTTCGCAACATTTCGGCATGAACTTCCGCCCGTCCTTGGCTACGGTCGTGCCATGTCGTCCTTTCCCCTCGCCGAGGCTCCCGGCCTGCCGACCGCCGTGTCGATCTACGGGCTGGCCCTCCTGGTCGGCTACGGGCTCGGCTCGATCCCGTCCGGCTACTTCGTCGGCCGGCGCTACGGTATCGACATCCGCGAGCACGGCAGCGGCAACATCGGCGCCACCAACGTCGTGCGTGTGCTCGGCAAAAAACCGGGCTACTTCGTGTTCTTCTGCGACATGCTCAAAGGCGTGGCCGCCGTTCGCCTGGGTCTTGCCCTGGCACAAGCCCTCCTCGCGCGGGCCGTCGATCAAGGCGCGAACGTCCACGATCTCCTCAACCTCTCCGCCGTGAACTCACCCGAACAATACGCCGCCTACCTACGCGGCGCGGCGGTGCCAGCGGGGATCGTCGCGGCGTTGGCGTGCATCCTCGGGCACAACTTCCCCGTGTGGCTGCGCTTCCGCGGGGGCAAGGGTGTGGCGACCACGGTCGGCGTGCTGCTGGGCTTGATGCCGCTGTCGCTGGGGGTCTCGGCGGTGGTGTGGGTCACGGTGTTCTACGGTCTGCGCTATGTGTCGCTGGCGTCGCTGTTGGCGGCGGCGGTGCTGCCGGTGTCGGTGTGGTTGCTCAAGGTGCGCCACGACGCCGGCAACCTGCCGCTCTTTTATTTCTCGTTGATCGCCGCCGCGTTGATCTGGTGGCGGCACCGCGCCAACATCGTCCGACTGCTCAACGGCACCGAGGCACGCTTCGTTCCCGGCCCCGACCCGGCCGAACCGCTGCCCTGACATGCCGGCACCCTTCCAGAAGATCGCCGTGCTCGGCGCGGGGAGTTGGGGTACGGCGTTGGCCGTCTGGCTGGCGGCACGCGGCCACGCGGTCACGCTCTGGGGACACGATCCCGCGCACATCCGCACCCTCTGCGCGTCGGGTACGAACGACAAATACCTCTCGGGCGTCGCGCTGCCGCCGGCCGTGCAGCCCGTTGCCGACCTCGCCGCCGCGGCCGGGGCCGATCTCGCGGTCTTCGTGACCCCTTCTCGCGCGTTGCGCGAGGTCGCGGTCCAGTACCACCAAGCCGGCGGTCCCGCGTCGGATGGGACGCTCCTTTCCTGCACCAAGGGCATCGAGTACGGCACGGGCGCACGCATGAGCGAGGTCCTCGCCGAGTGCCTGCCTGGCCCCGCCGTCGCCGTGCTCTCCGGTCCCAGCCACGCGGAAGAGGTCGCCCGGCAGAGTCCGGCCGCCATCGTTGTCGGCTGCGCGCGGGCGAAAACGGCCATCCGCCTACAAACCCTCTTTAACGCCGGCACCCTGCGCGCCTACACCGGCGAGGACTTGGCCGGCATCGAACTCGGCGGCGCGTTGAAGAACATCTTCGCCATCGCCGCCGGGGTCAGCGACGGCCTCGGCCTCGGCGACAACGCCAAGGCGGCGCTTGTCACCCGTTGTCTCGCCGAGTTGGTTCGCCTCGGCGTGCGGCTCGGCGGTCAACGCGAGACGTTCCAGGGCTTGAGTGGCATCGGCGACCTGATGGTGACGTGCTTCAGCCAACACAGCCGCAACCGCCGTGTCGGCGAACGCCTCGGCCGCGGCGAAACACCCGAAGCCATCGCAACTTCCATGAGCATGGTGGCCGAGGGCGTGCCGACCACACGCAGCGCCTACCGTCGTGCTCGTACCCTCGGGGTCGAGACACCCGTGCTCGACCAGGTATACGCCGTCCTCTACGAAAAACGCCCTCCGGCCGAGGCGTTGCGCGGGTTGTTCCTGCGCGAGCCTAAACCGGAGGACAGTTAGCTTCTACTGTAACTGGTACGCGAACTCCGTCTGGTGCGTCGAGTTAGGCGGACCCTTCCAGTTGTTCTTAACGTACCCTTGTGTGCTGTTGTCGAGAAGAGGGCTGCCTGCCGACTTCACGATCACCACGCTTGAAACATTGCCAGAAGCGTCAGTCGTGATCTTCACGCTCGTCGTTCCCTGGACGTGTGACATGCGGGCCTGTGCCGGGTAAGGAGGCTTGGGCGTTCGCCAGCCGACGCTGCTGACCTTTGCGCCACCCGGCGTGCCGGTGGCTTTGGTGCCGTCTGGGTTACCGCCGACCACACCCTCGACGGCGACCGGGCCGTGCTTGGCGTTGGCTGGAGCAGGAGTGCTCCGCTTGACGGCCGGCTTGGCGGAAGGCTTCGGAGTTTCGGGCGGCGGGGTCGCTTCCGGGTCCGCCATGTCGGGATCGATCTGCGGCGGCGGCGTATCATCGGGCGGAGGAGTTTCCTCGGGCGGCGGGGTGGGTTGATCCTCCGGCGGCGGGGTGTCGGCCACGACAAGCTCACGCACGTCGGGGTCGCCCAGCT
>CAXUIU010000147.1:0-4253 GCA_964250955.1 uncultured Chthoniobacterales bacterium
CTCTTGGAATGCCTAAAAATCCAGGGACGCTTTGGAGACACATCAGGACCAGCCGGTTTGGACCGGCCACTGACGCGACCTGTTCGGACATTGATCACCATGCGTCCTGAATCAAAGAAACGCGTTCCCACGCAGGCCGACCAAGCTCCGCTCGCCGGCATGATGGCGGCGTTGGATGGATTGAACATCCCGACCGCGCCCGCCGCGCCGGAACCAGCCACTCCGCCGCCCGCCGCGCCGAACTGGAAGCCAGGCCGCGTTGTCCTGCGCCGCGAACGCGCCGGCCGCGGCGGCAAGACGGTGATCATCGTGGACGACTTCGCCACGCACCTGCCGCCGTCGTTCATCGAGAACGTTGCGCGTACCCTCCGCGCCGCCTGCGGCTGCGGCGGGACCGTGCGTGGCCGAGCCGTGGAAATCCAAGGGGACCAACCCGCGAAAATCCGGGCGGCGCTGGAGGCCGAAGGCTTCCAGGTGGCCGGGGTGAAGTAACGCGCGATGCCGGTCGTCCCCTCCGGATTCCACCCGCCGCCCTGGCTGCGCAACCCGCACCTGCAAACGGTCTGGGCCGCCGTGGCGCGCCGCGGACACCCAAGCCGCTACGAACGTGAGCGGCTCGAACTGCCCGACGGCGACTTCCTCGATCTCGACTGGTCGCGCGCCGGACACGCGCGGGTGGCGATCCTCTCGCATGGGTTGGAGGGGAGTTCGTCGGCGGGCTACGTGCGGGGGATGGCGACAGCCCTGAACGAGGCCGGCTGGGACGCGCTCGCGTGGACGTACCGCGGCTGCGGGCCGGAGTCCAACCGGCTCCTGCGCTTCTACCACAGCGGCGAGACGGAGGACCTCGGGCGCGTCGTCGCGCACGCGGCGGTCGGCCATGGGCAAGTGGCGCTCATCGGGTTCAGCCTCGGCGGCAACCTGACCCTCAAGTACCTCGGCGAAGCGCCGCCGCACCCGGCCATCGTCGCCGGGGTGGCGGTTTCCGCACCGGTGGACCTCGCCGCCAGCGCCCGCCGGCTGGATCGTCGGCGGGGCAACCGGATTTATCTGCGACGCTTCCTGAAAACGCTGATCGCCAAGGTGGAAGCCAAGGCACTCCGTTTTCCCGGCGAACTCGATCTCGCCGGCATCCGCCGTGTCCGGTCCTTCGCGGAGTTCGACGACCGCTACACCGCCCCGCTGCACGGCTTCCGCGACGCCGCCGATTACTGGGCGCGGGCGAGCGCACGGCCATTTTTGCCCGCGGTCCGCGTGCCCGCGCTCCTGCTCAACGCCCGGGATGATCCGTTCCTGCCGCGCGAGTGCTTCCCGGTCGTCGAGGCCGAGGGAAATGCACGGTTTTTCCTCGAAGCCCCGGCGTACGGCGGTCACGTTGGGTTCGTCGAAACCCTCCGCCCCCGGGGGCCGAACTGGCTGGAGCGCCGTGCACTTTCCTTCCTCGCCGAAAGCCTCGCGCCGCGATAGACTCCTTCCGTGCGCAAGATCATCCATGTGGACATGGATTGCTTCTACGCCGCGGTCGAGGAGCGTGAGCAGCCCGAACTACGCGGCCGGCCCATGGGCGTCGGCGGCGCGGGCGGACGCGGGGTGCTGACCACCTGCAACTACGAGGCGCGCAAGTACGGTGTGCATTCGGCGATGCCGACGTTCATGGCGCTGGCGCGCTGCCCGCAGTTGGTGCTGGTGCGTCCGCGCTTCGACCTCTACCGCGCCGAGAGCGCCAAGGTACGCGCCGTCTTCCTGGCGTACACGCCGCTGGTGGAGCCGCTCTCGCTCGACGAAGCCTACCTCGACGTGAGCCACCACAACCGCCCCGCGACGGAGGTGGCGACGGAAATCCGCGCGCGGGTCTTTGAAGCCACCGGCCTGACTGCCTCCGCCGGCATCGCGCCCAACAAGATGCTCGCCAAGATCGCCAGCGACCTGCGCAAGCCCAACGGTCAGTACACGATCAAGCCGGCGGCCGTCGCGGGGTTCATGCTCGACCTGCCGGCACGCAAAATCCACGGCATCGGCGAGGTCACCGCCAAGCGACTCGAAACCGAACTCGGCGTGGAAACCTGCGGGCAACTCCAGGCGTTCGAGCGCGCCGACCTCCAGGCGAGGTTCGGCAAGTTCGGCGTGGACCTCTACGACCGCTGCCGCGGGGTAGATAACCGCCCCGTGGAACCCAACCGCGAGCGCAAGAGCCTCTCCAACGAAAACACCTTCCACGCCAACCTGACGACCCTCGAACAATGCGTCGAGCGGCTGGACGAACTCCACGCCGACCTCCTGCGCGACCTCGACAAACAGCCCGAGCGCCGGCCGATCTGCCAGCTTTTCGTCAAGCTGCGCTTCGCGGACTTCTCGCACACGAGCGTGCAATGCGGCGGTACCGAACCGGCGCTCGATGCCTACCGCGCGTTGTTGACAGAAGGCTGGCAGCGGCGTGCGCCGGCGGAACGGGGCGTGCGGCTGCTGGGGGTGGGGGTGCGCTTCCTGCCCTCGGCCGGCCCGGCGGCATCGGAGGACGCACGGGACGATGCGGCGGGGCAGTTCGTGCTCTCGTTGTAAGGTTTCAGCAAAGACGCGCCCACCTCGTGCATCGCGCCGCCGATGGCGAGGGACCCGAGGTCCATCGTGACGCTCACCTTGCCTAATCTAGGGTAAACTCAAGTAGTGTGAACAGGACCTAGCGGGCTGCCAACTCTTTGATTGCGGACCGTGCCTTGGCCAGGCTGCTCTCGCGCACCTCGTCGGCGCCCGTCGTGTTGTCGGCGTAGACCACCGCGACCTCGGTGATGCCGATGAAGCCGAGGATCTGCTTGAGGTAGGGCACCTCCGCGTCCAGGTGCGCCATCGCTTCTCCCGGCCCGTAGCCCGCCCCGCCACGCACGGTGATGACCGTGGCCCGCTTCCCGGTGACGAGCCCTTGGTACGAAGGGTACGCAAAGGTCCGGCCCACGCGCACCACCTGATCGATCCAAGCCTTGAGCGAGGCGGGCACGCCAAAGTTGTACATCGGCGCGCCGATGAGCAGTTCGCCAGCGGCGAAGAGTTCGTCGACCAACTCGTTGGACACGGCGATGGCCGCCTGCTGCGCGGGCGTGTGGCCAGCGGGATCACTGTACGCGCCGGCGATCCAGTCTTCGCTCACCAGCGGCACGGGGGTGATGCCCAGTTCGCGGTGGACGACGGTGCCGTCCGGGTGCGCTGCCTGCCAAGCTTGGCGGTAGAAGGTGGTGAGTTGCCGAGAGTGCGAGCGTTCGGCGCGAGGTGAGCTGTCGAGACAGAGAAGTGTTTTCATGGGTTGTGAACGATGAACGAGGTTTTGTGGGAATAATCCTTCTTGTTGATTATATTCATGTCAATATAATTTTGTTCTACGCGTCCTTCGGTCCAGTGCTCTACCGTGTAGATCCATGCCGCGACCGCCTTGTACCCAGCCGCAGAAGCCCGCCCCGGCCCCGGTGCACGTCTGGCTGGTGTGGATCAAGGCCACGCAGGCCATCCACCGTGTCCACGCGGCACTGCTCAGGGAGTCGGGCTTGGGCGAATCCGAGTTCCGCGTGCTCGAAGCGTTGCTGCACAAGGGCGCGTTGCCGGTCAACGTCATCGGCCCCAAGGTGGAACTCACCTGCGGAGCCATCAGCGTGGCCGTGGACCGCCTCCATGGCCGGGGGTTGGTGACCCGCCACGAAAGTCCTGCTGACCGGCGGGTGCGCCTGGTCGATCTCACCTGCGAAGGTCGGCGTCTGATTGGAACCGTGTTCGACCGCCACGCCGCCGACGTGGCGAACATCATGCGCGTGTTGTCCGATGAGGAGCGCAGCCAACTGGAGGCGTTGCTCAAGAAGGTAGGCCGCCACGCGGAAACGCTGGGCGAGTCTCTTGTGGAAGATTGACCGGACAAGTTTGCCGGGCGGCTGCGGGTCATCCTCCAGCCCTTCGGTGTGAGACTTCGGCTGGCTTCGCAGAGCGCCGACGGGGTCGCTACGCTCTTTGCCACTATCGAGGCAGCAGAGGACCATTCTTCGAAGCGTGGACGGTGCCCCCGTTCAAGCGCGGGTTCACGCCAAACTTTGCTCGCGCATTTTTGCACCCGCTGCCCCGGCAATGACCTCGACTTGCGCTCCTGTAATCCTTTCGCCGATGACGCGAGCGGCCCTCGGCGGCGTGTCGGCATCGTGCTCGCCGACCGGCACCAGCGTGGGGCAAACCAGTTCGGCCAGTCGGTCCCGCGTCTCCGACGTGGCAACCATCTCCCA
>CAXUIU010000147.1:4353-9065 GCA_964250955.1 uncultured Chthoniobacterales bacterium
AAGCATGCGCAGGGGCGTCACCCGTTTTCCACGTCGCTCCCAGCTTCGACCGAGCGTGCCGACAAGAAATACCAATTGATCGATGCGTTTAAAGCGGCGTAGGCGTTCAGGACTACAAAAGGCATGTCCTGCTTGAAAAGGGCATGCAGAAACAGGGTAACCGAGCCCAACGCGGTCAAAGCCAAGAACGCTTTGCTCAGCCGGACTTCCTCCCTCCGCAGGCACTTCATGGTCTGTGGAACCCAGCAAAGCAGGACCAGTACGAAGCCGATCCAACCCAGATATTCTTTTATTGCTTCCATCGATTATACCTGGGTTCTTTGCGAGGCGTCCCAACCCTGCGAGGGAAATCTCCAAAGGGCTTCAGCAGTCAACGGGATGATTGGTTGGAGATCCGAGCATCGATGCTGTAGCGGCCTGCCCCGATGAAGGACAAAGCCAGAAACGCCGCGACGTAAAGAAGGCATGTTTCGCCGTGATCGGCCTCGGGACCCGCAAAGAACGCGAAGCGGTGAACCAGGCTCCAGGCCACTCCCACGTTGATCACCACGAACAGAGCCGCCCAGCGAGTCGCCAGCCCCACGGTCACCAAAACAGCGCAGAGCACGTCCGACGCCAGCGCGATCACCAGGCTCGGCACCGGGCCAAGGTGGATCGGGTCAGGGAAGTGAGCCGCCATCGCCGTAAAATGCGCGACCTTCTCCCAACCATGCTTGAGGAAAAGGCTCGCTCCGGCGAGCAGGCGCAAAATCAGCAGGCCCGCGTCAATCCCGGGCGGGATCGGCCGCCAAGTCATAAAAGCTTTGATGAACCCGAGCATCAACGTCTTGGTTTGCGCACCCGCCGCAGTCGTGTCAGCCGGCAAAACTTTCCCGTCAGACTCCTTCTCGCGGTGGTGCGGGCGGCCACGCGCCGATCTTGTTGAGCATGCCGAACCAGTCCTCCAGGTGCCAGGTGTGGGTCAGGCGACCATCCTTCAGGTGGTGGAACTCGTGCAACGCCACGTCCACGGCTTGACCCGTGGGCGGCACGCCGAAGATCTCGCCGCGGTGCGTGCCGGTGATGCTGGCGCGCACCCCGGCGCGGCCCGCCGAGCCGATAATCTCGTGAACGACAATCTTCAGGTCGGGAAACGCCTGGAAGAACATCGGCAGCATCGTCTTCAAGCCGTTGGGTCCTGGTCCCTGACCAGGTCCCAAAGGAATGTCCTGCCAATCCGGCGTGCACGCCTCATCGAGCAGGTCGGGGTTTTTGTCCGTGAAGGCGCGGTAAAGCGTTTCGATGGCCCGAAGCTCCTCGCCGGACAGGGCGGGAACTTGTGAAAGCCGGTTGGTCGTCATCGTGATGCTTGCTTTGAAGTTAGTTAGGTTGGGGTGGACTCGCGTTCAAAGCGACTCGCGCGGTTTGACGGAAATCAAATCGGCCAGACCGATCCGGCGCAGGAACTCCGCGCGGATGCGGTCAGCCACCGCCGCCACGACTTCCGCGCCATCCTGAGCGGGGTCGACGTGGACGCGGAAGGGGCGTTGCCCAAAAGGGGCTTCCACAATCTTGACGATAGCCTGCGCCACCGTCGCCACATCCGCGTCCGGGGGCACCGTGGCCGTCAAACTTTTAAGCAGGTCCTGGTCGAAGCTCCCGCCGTAGGGGCTGCCCGCCGCTTGCCACTCAGCCAGCCGCTCCTGGTCCTCGGGTTTGCCGGCGTTGGCGAAGTGGTTGGTGCCCGTGGTGAAGGCTCCCGGCACCACGATGGAAGTCTCGATGCCCCAGCGGCTCAGTTCGGCGGCGTAGCTCACGGCAAGCGAGTCCATCGCGGCCTTCGCGGCGAAGTAGGGCGCGAGGTACGGCGGCGTGCCCCCGCGCGTGCTGGTGCTCGACACCCAGACGAGCAGTCCCTTCCCGTGGGTGCGCATGGCGGGCAGCGCCGCCCGGTTGACACGCTGGGTGCCGAGGACATTCACGTCGTAGAGGTGCGCGAACTGTTCGGGGGTGAAGGCTTCCGCCGGCCCGAACACCATGTGCCCGGCGTTGTGGATCAGCACATCCAAGCGGCCCTCGGCGTCGAGGATCGTCCGCAGCGCCGCGTCCGTCGAGGACTGTGAGGTCACGTCGAGTTCGACGGTGCGCAGATCGACCCGTTGTTCGGCAGCGAACTTCTGCACGGTCTCGACCTGGGCGGCGTTGCTGCCGCGGAGGTCGAGCATGCTCGCGTAGACGGTGTGCCCCGCCTGGGCCAGCGCCCGGGCCGTGAGCGCGCCAAAGCCGCTGGACGCGCCGGTGATCAGAACAATCTCTTTTGTGGTAGCCATCGGATGAACAACGCTCGGTGAGCATCAAAATACGGTTTCAATCGGCGACTTCTAATGCATAATGCTTATATAAACTATGCACATCACGCAGTTGCGCCAAGCCGATCTGAACCTGCTGGTGGTCTTCACAGTCCTGGCCGAAGAGAGAAACGTTTCGCGGGCCGCCAAGCGCCTCTCACTCAGTCAACCGGCGCTCACCCGCGCGCTGCAACGCCTGCGCCAGACCTTCAACGACGACCTGTTCATCCGGGTGTCGGGCAATTACGAACCGACGCCTAAAGGCACGCGACTGCTCAAGGAACTGGAGACCATGCTGCCCAAGCTCGACCGCCTGCTGGCCGAACCCGCGTTCGACCCGGCGACGGAGGAAGCGAGGTTCTGCCTGGCGGGCACCGACTACGCTGCCCACGTGATCTGCCCGCCGTTGTGTCGGCAGTTTCTCGCGGCGGGCAAGCGCGTGTCCTTTGACCTCGCCGCGCTCAACGACCACGTCTTCGACTCCATGGAGCGGGGCCGGCTGGATCTGCTCCTGCACGCGGATGACGGGCACGTGCCGACGCAGTATCCGCGCGAGACGATCTTCGAAGAGGAGTTCGTCTGCGTCGTGGCCAAGGAGTCGCCCTACTCCGGCAGCCTCACGACCAAGCAGTACCTGAACGGCTGGCACGTCGGCGTCACGATCTTCGGCGGCAAGCAGACGCTCCCGGAACAGCGTCTGCGGGCGGCCGGCATGCAGCGCCACTGCGCCTTCCACGTGCCGTTTTTCTCGGTGGCCATGCAGAACGTAGTCGGCACCGAACTCATCGCCACGGTGCCGCGGCGGCATGCGCAGTACGAGGCGCGCAACCCAGCCCTGAAGATCCTGAAGGCACCCCGGCTCATGAGCGGCTTCAAGTACCTCATGACCTGGCACCCGCGGATGAACAGCGACGCGGCGCACATCTGGCTGCGCTCGATGGTCCAGCAGGTCGGCAAAGCCATCGCGCGGTGAGTGGAGAACTCACCGCGCCGCTTGGTTCCGGCGCGTTCGAGGGCCGCCGGGTACTCCTGCCAAGTATTCTCGTCAGCTCTGTGCTTGCATCTTGGCTTTGTCGAACACTTCGTCCGCACGACCGAAGCCGCCGTCGACTACCTCGTCGATCAGGACCATCGTGTACGGACGGACTGCCTCACCGAAATAGCTGGCAAAAAGATCGGTTGTCTTGTGGACGATCTCTTCCTTCTGCTGCGGGGTGAGTGAGCCTTCGGGGAACTTGTAGTTGGCGTATGGCATAGTTTTAGGGTGGTTGAGATGGTTAGTTCTGCGTGTTGAGCGGGATCGTCGTTGTTTCTCTGTTTTGGTTGGTCAGTTTCTCTTCAGGCGAAGCCGCCGTTGGCGCGCAGGACCTGCGCGTTGATCCAGCCTCCGTCCGGGCCGGCCAGAAACGACACGACACCCGTGATGTCGTCCGGTTCGCCCAAGCGGCCCAGGGGAGCCATCGCGGCGATCTTGTCCATCTCCTCCTGGCTTTTACCTTTCGTGAAAAGCGGCGTGTTCACCGGCCCGGGTGCTATGGCGTTGACGGTCACCTGGCGTTTGCCCAGTTCGTTGGCGAGCACGTGGACCAAGCCTTCCACTCCGGCCTTGGAGGCCACGTAGGCCCCGTAGGTCGGGAACGCTTTGGCCACCACGCTGCTGGAGAAGGCGATGATGCGCCCGCCATCCGCGATGTGCTTGGCCGCCTCGCAGAAGACCAAAAACGTCCCGCGCAGGTTGGTGGCGATGACCTTGTCGAACAGTTCTACGTCGCCCTTCTCGATAGGAGCAAGCGGCATGATCCCCGCGCAGTGCACCACCACGTCGAGGGAGCCGAACTCGCCGAGGATCTGGGTAAAGAGTTGCGTCACTTCCCCGGCGACGGCCATGTCCGCTCTCAGCGTCACGGCGCGCCCACCGGCGGAGACAATTTCCTGCGCTGCCTCGTCGGCCTTCTCGGCGTTGCCCGTGTAGTGGACGGCCACCGAAAAGCCGTCGGCGGCCAACCGTCTTGCGATTGCCCGCCCGATCCCGCCGGAAGCTCCGGTCACCAGTGCTGTTTTTGTCATGGTATTCCTTCGCGGCCTGATTTGATCCTTGTTTGGGTTGTCCAAACAATCCGCGTCGGCCGTCAGAATAGACAAAATCTTAGGAGCGTCTAATGCATAAGATTGATAGGAACTATGTGTACAACGCAGTTTATAAAGTAGTTCTACCTCTGCGTTGTACTTGGTGGCGAACAGCCGTGCGTCAGATTCTTAGGACAAGATCAAATGGCTGAAGGACGCAACACAGTGTCCCCGGCGTGAGCCCGCAAGGCGCGCTGCCAGCCGGTCGGGTCACGGAAGTACGCGTCGTAGTCTAGCACTGTGAGATCTCCGTCGTGC
>CAXUIU010000148.1:0-8980 GCA_964250955.1 uncultured Chthoniobacterales bacterium
GAACGCGACCGAAGGCGAAGACGCCGACGACACCAGCCCCTCCAAGACTCCGACGGTCCAGCGCGACGTGCTGCTTTTCAGCGACCGCGGCGTCTACAAGCCCGGCGAAACGGCGCACCTCAAGGCCGTCGTGCGCGAGTGGCGCGACAACGCGTTCGTGCAGGCCGCCGCCGACACGCCCGTGACGCTGCGTGCCTACGACGCCCGCGGACACCGGTTCTTCCAGAAGGCCGTCAAGCTCTCGGCCGCCGGGGCGTTCAGCGAGGGCCTCGTCGTGCCGAAGAACTCGCTCGGCCGTTACCGCGCGGAGCTCGTCTTCGAGGCCGCCCCCACCGACCGCGAGGACGCCGAGGACCTCGCCGCCGCCGACAACAGCGAGGGCGACGAAGGGACGCCCGACGAGCCGGACGGCAAGATTTGCCGCTTCCAGGTGCAGGAGTTCCAGGCCAACGCGTTCGAGGTCAAGCTCGCGCGCCCGTCCACCCCCACCGTGGGGGAGTCCACGACGCCGCTGGAACTGGCCGCGCACTACTACATGGGCAAGGCGCTGTCCCGCGCGCGGGTGGTCTGGTCGCTCAAGGCCGTGGACACGACGTTCACGCCTGATGGTTTCGAGGACTACCTGTTCTTCACGAACGAGGTGGACTACCGCCTGCACCGCCAGCGCGGCGAGATGGCGCTCGACGGCGAGGCGGCCCTCTCCGACCAGGGCGCGGCGACACTCTCGCCGCGGATCGTGCTCAACCCGAGCGTGCCCGCCCCGCGCCGCGTGCGCGTGCAGGCGAGCGTCACCGACCAGGACCAGCAGACCGTCACGGCCAACACTTCGTTCACGGTGCAGAGCAGCGACTTCTACCTGGGCCTGCGCCAGATGCCCGACGTGGTGAAGGCGGGCGACCCGCTGCCCCTGGAGGTCGTCGCGGTCAACGCCGCCGACGGCCAACCCACCGCCGGGCCGGTCAAGGTCAACGTCACGCTCTCGCACATCGAGTGGCGCACCCAGCGCGTCGCCACCGAGAAGGGCGACTCCGACTACGAGAGCACCCCGCACCTCACGCGTGTGGGCACCTCCACGGTGGACACCGTCGCCCTCAAAAAGACCGGCGACCAGTACGGCCCCGCGCAGGAGACCCCGCCCGGGGTTGGCAACCTCGTCCCCGCCGAACCTGGCGAGTACCTCCTCGAAGTCACCGGCCAGGATGCCGCCGGCCGCGCCGTCGCCACTTCCACGACCGTCGATGTGCTCGGCGACAAGGAAGCCGAGTGGGGCTACCGCAACGCGTGGCAGGTCCAGCTCGTCCCCGACAAGACGGAGTACCACGCCGGCGACAAGGCGACGATCCTTGTCCAGACGCCCATCAGCGGCCGGGCGCTGGTCAGCGTGGAGCGCGAGGGCGTGACGCGCGCGTTCGTCACGGAACTGAAGAAGGAGCATCCCGCCGTCGAGGTGCCCATCGTGGACGCCGACGCACCGAACGTGTTCGTGTCCGTCGTGCTCTTGCGCGGCGTGCAGGACTCCTCGCGTCGGATCAAGATGCCCGAGTACCGCGCCGGCTATTGCCAGCTTAATGTTCCCAAGACCGACTCCAAACTCACCGCCGAGGTCCATCCGCAACGGGCCGACTACCAACCCGGCGATGAAGTAGTTGTCGATGTCAGCATCACCGACGAGGCGCACCGCCCCGCCCCCGGCGCGGAGGTGACGCTCTACGCCGTGGACAAGGGCGTCCTCAGCCTGACCGCCTACGAACTCCCGAACATCTGGAAGAAGTTTTACCATGACCGCCCGCTCGATGTGCGCACCGGCGTCACCGTGACCGCCCTGCTCTCCGAGGATCCGGCCGACATGGAGTTCGCCGGCGAGAAGGGCGAGGCGTCGAACAAGGGCTACCTCATCGGCGGCGGTGGCGAGGATAACTTACGCGAACGTCTGCGTCAGAACTTCGTCGCGTGCGCGTACTGGAACGGCACGCTCGTCACCGACGCGCAGGGCCACGTCGAGGCGAAGTTCACCGCGCCCGACAACCTCACCGAGTTTCAGGTGATGGCCATCGTCCACGGCGGTCCGAGCAAGGACCGGCTGGCTTCCGGCCGTTTCGGCGGCGGGCAAAGCTCCTTCCGCATCAACAAGCCGCTGATGATCGAGCCCGCCCTGCCGCGCTTCGGCAACGTGGGCGACGAGATCACCGCGCGCGCCGTGGTCCACAACCAATCTCCGACGGCGGGCGAGGTCGAGGTCTACCTCGAACTCGACGGCCGCGCCGAGGCCAACGGAGACCACGGCCGCGAACTCACGGGCAAGCTCCACCTGGAGCCGGGCGAGTCGCGCCCCGTCGAGTTCCCGGTAAAATTTGACGCGGCCGGCGTGACGAAATGGACGTGGCGCGCGCGTCTGACCGGCAGCACCCCCGCCGCGCCCGTGTGGAAGGACGCCGTGCAGACGACGCTCAACGTCGCGCACCCCACCCCGCTCCGCGCAGAGGTCGCTTACCTGCACCCGGCCGGCCCCGCGCCCGACCTGCTCGGCCGCGTCGATCCGGCGCTCTTGGAAGGCGAGGACGGTCTCATCAAAGTCAGCGTTTCCACCACCCGCCTGAGCGAACTCAACGGCGGCATCGACTCGCTGTTGCACTACCCGTACGGTTGCATCGAGCAGACCGTCTCCAGCACGCTGCCGTGGATGGTGTTCAAGGACTTCCACGACGCACTGCCCGACATCAACAAGACCCCCGAAGATGCGGAAGAAGCCGTCAACCGCGGCGTTAACCGCATCCTCGGCATGCAGGCCGAGGACGGCGGGCTGGCGTACTGGCCGGCGGTCACCGGCCGGGAGTCTCACCCGTGGGGCAGCGCGTACGGCGCGCTGGGCTTGGCGTTGGCGCGCGAGTCCGGGTACTTCGTGCCGCAGTCCAACGTCGATAAACTTTGCGAATACCTCAGCGGCCAACTCCGCACCAGGGACGAGGCCGACCCGGACGCCGGCACGCGCGACCGCTACCACGACCACAACGAAACCGACCGCTGCCTGGCGCTCTACGCGCTGGCGATGTTCGAGAAACCCGAGCCTGCGTACGTCGAAAAGCTCTTCCAGGTCCGCGACAAACTCTGCCCCGAGGACCGCACGCTGCTGGCGTTGGCGATTCTCCAGGGCGACGGCGACAAGGGCATGGTGAAAGCCCTGCTCGCGCCCGGTCCGCGCGACAAGGAAAAACCCGAGACCTGGAACCCCTTCGCCAGCACGGCCGCTCTTGACGGGATGCGCCTGCTCGCGTGGTGCGTGTACGCGCCGCGTGACCCGTCGGTTGAGACCCGCCTCAACAAGCTGCTCTCCGAGCGCGACAACTACGGCGGCTGGATCACCACGCAGGGCGACGCCTGGGCGTTCCTGGCGCTGTCCACGTACGCGAAGACCGTCGAGAAGGCCGCCGGACCCGCCGCTGGGTCGGTCGCGCTCGCCGGGCAGAACAAGGCGTTTCGCCTCGGCGGCGACCACCGGACGTTCACCTGCGAGTTCCCGCTCGACAAGCTCGCCGCCGGCAAGGAAAAGCTCACCCTCGCCAACGCCGACGCCAAGCGCACGCTCTACGTGCAGGCCCGCGTCGAGTCCCGCCCGCGTGGCGGGGCCGGCGTCCACTCCGTTGCGACCGCTGGCAACGGCGGCTACATCCTGCAACGCACCTACCAGAAGGTGCGCGACGACGGTTCCCTCGCGGACCTGGGCCAGGACAAGCTCCGGGTCGGCGACCGCGTGCTGGTGAGTCTCGACGTGCAGGTCCCCGCCCCCGCGACGTACGTGGCGATCAACGATCCCTTGCCGTCGGTGCTGGAAGCGGTGAACCCGGATTTCGAGACCTCCGGCGCGGGTGGCAACGCACCGACGGAAGACGCTTGGGTCAGCGACTACAGCGAACTGCGCGAAACGCGCGCGGTGTTCTTCAGCGACACGCTGCCGAAGGGCCGTTTCCACCTGCAATACCTCGCCCGCGTGCGGGCTGCTGGGACCGTCACTGCACCGGCGGCGAAGGTTGAAGAGATGTACCACCCCGACCGCTACGCGGAGACCGCCGCCGGCCAGATGGTCACGGTCCCGCTCGAATGAGGTTATTCCGAGCAGGTCACGCAGTGGCCGGTCCAAACCGGCTGGTAGGGACGAGGGTCCGAGGCGTCTCTCATTTTTCAGGGTCTGGAACCCGCTCATGTTCACTTCGCCCAAACAACCCACCAGACCCTCCGCTCCTCCGCGCAGACGCTGGAAACGACGCCTCGCGTGGACGGCGGCCGGATCGTCGCTGACCTTGCTCGGGGTCTGGTCCGCGTTGCGCCTCGTCCCGCTGCCGCCCGGCCTGGAACAACCCCCCACCCCGAGCATCCTGGTGCTCGACGCGCATGGCGAACTCCTCCGCGAACTCCCCACCGCCGGGCACTATGCCCGACCGCCGCTGGCGTTGGCACAAATCCCGGCCGAACTGCGGCAGGCGACGGTGGCGGCCGAGGACAAGCGTTTCTACTCCCATCACGGCGTCGATCCCCTCGCCCTGGCGCGGGCGGTGGCGAGTCACCTGGGCTGGCGGCGCGCGGGCGAGCGGCGCTCGGGTGGCTCCACGATCACCGAGCAACTCATCAAGCTGAGTCAACCACGCCCGCGCACGGTCTGGACGAAATTGGTCGAAGCCGCGCAGGCCCTCCGTCTCGAACAGGTCTGGACCAAGGACCAGATCCTCGCCGCGTACCTCAACCGCCTCGACTACGGCAACCTCGACCTCGGTTGCGCGCAGGCGGCGCGGCACTACTTCGGCAAACGCCCGGCCGACCTGAGCGCGGCAGAATCAGCCCTCCTCGCCGCGCTGCCGCAGTCCCCCACGCGGCTCAACCCGTTCCGCCACTTCGAGCGCGCCCGCGAACGCCAGCGGTGGGTCCTGGGGCGCCTGGAGGAAGACGGCAGCCTGCCCGCCGACGAGCTGGCCCGCGCGCAGGTCGAGCCGTTGCGCTTGGCAGCGCGGGCGCGGGCGTTTGCAGCGCCCCACTTCGTCGAGCGCCTCCTCGCCAAACACTTGGCCTCCGGTAAGGGCGGGGAGGTCCATACAACGCTCGACCTCGGCCTGAACCGCTTCATCACCGAAAAACTGCGCGAACACCTGGACGAACTCCGCGCCCAGCACGTCGGCAACGGCGCGGCGGTCGTCATCGACAACCGTACGGGCGGCGTGCTCGCGCTGGTGGGTTCCGCCGACTTTTCTTCGCGCCGGGCCGGGCAGATCGACGGCACGTGGGCGCGGCGCTCGCCGGGTTCGACGATCAAGCCGTTCACCTACCTACTCGCCTTCGAGCGCGGCGCGACGCCGGCTGACGTGGTGGCCGACCTGCCGGCGGAGTTTCCCTCGCGCGGCGCGGTCTACCGGCCGGAAAACTACAGCCACCGTTTCTACGGCCCGATGCGCTTGCGCCCGGCGCTCGCCAATTCGCTGAACATCTCGGCGGTCAAGGTGCTCGCAGAAAAATCTGGCGGCCCCACCGCGCTCCTGAACCTTCTACGCACGGCTGGTCTGACGACGTTCACGCGCACGGCAGACCAGTACGGCCTCGGCCTGACGCTCGGCAACGCGGAGGCGCGTCTGCTCGAACTCACGGACGCTTACGCCTGCCTCGCGCGCCTGGGCGAGTATTTGCCTTGCCGCTGGTTGGCCGACGAACACAACACCGCCCCCGTTCGCCTGTCTGACCCGACTTCGGCTTACCTAATTGCCGACATCCTCTCGGACAACGGCGCGCGGGCGCTGACGTTCGGCGTGGACTCGCAACTGCGCTGGGACTTCCCCGTCGCGTGCAAGACGGGCACGAGCACCGACTTCCGCGACAACTGGGCAGTCGGCTACACGCCGGAGTTCACGGTCGGCGTGTGGGTGGGTAACTTCGACGGCCGGCCGATGCTCGGCGTGTCGGGCGTCACCGGCGCGGGACCGTTGTTGCACGAGGTCTTCGAGCGCCTGCACGCGCAACACGGCACCGGCTGGTACGCCGCGCCGACCGACCTCGTCGAACGCACCGTCCATCGCGTCACCGGCCACGCACTCGATCCGGCCCACACGGATGGCGTGACGGAGAAGTTCGCCGCGGCGCATCTTCCCATGTCGGAGAGCGCGTCGGACTACGACGAGCAAGGACACGTCCGCCTGCCACCGGAATATACTGACTGGCTGGCGAGCGGTGACAACTGGCTCGCCGGTCAAGCAACGACCGTGGCCGACCGTCCCACGAACGTCGTCGCAAAGCCGGACCCGCATGCTGCGCTGTCCGTGGTGTCACCCTTGCCGGGAACCACCTACGTCCTCGACCCCGACCTGCCGCCGAGCAGCCGCTTGCTGGACCTGCGTGCCAAAGGTTGCACCGATCCTGCCTGGTCCTGCGACACGCTGGACTGCCGCTCGGTGGACGGGCAAAGCGTCGCTGTCCTGCGCGAGGGGCGGCATGTGCTGCACGTGCTTGATCCGGTGAGCGGGACATCGCGCGAAACGTGGATCGTCGTGAAGCCGCTTTGACTAACTTCCAAAAAGCAAAGTTAACTTTTTTTGCAAAAGGTGTTGACGCCCGACGTTAGTTCCAGTAAATCTCGTCCACCTTCGACTTCACTCATGAAATCACGGCAAACCATTTATCGTCGCCTGGAAGCGGTCACCCGCTTTTTGGATACGGTCATGCCGTGCTCCGGGTGGGCGTTTGGTCCGGGTCATCGACTCGGCAACCCCATGCAGGTGTCGGCTCGGTAGGTAACAACGGAAAGTACACGCTTTCAACTCCTTACCTACCCTGCTGACCCCCAAAGTCCGCAGGGTTTTTTGTTGTCCTTTTTCTATATGTAATTTTTCCAACAACGTTTCGTGGCGAAAAAATGCCTCGCTGCCGGCGGCAACCGGCAACGAGGCGGGATGAGCCACTCACCTCACAGGAATTTGGATGCTCCGTGCTAAATGGCGACCTGCACAAGGTCTACCATCGCCGACGCTTCGTGTCAACGAACATGGCACGTTCCTGCTGAACATGAGAACTCTTCCCACGCCCGCTACTAACATCGCAAAGGCTTCGTGGGAGGTGTGCCCGAAACACCGAAAGACCGCCGTGAAATAACTCCAGCGGGTGCAAACGCCAACGCGCTTTCCTTGCAACGGTGTTTGTTCTTTCGTCCCGGGCTGAGGCTCGGGATGTCGTGTTCCCGGCGGCCGGTGTGTATAGACAAAGCGCACCGACCGGCCGGGCTAATTTTTCTAGGTGGCCGCACCACCTGCCCGCCGTGTGCGTGGCAGTGACGTTCAAGATTTACCACTTCTGATCGTATCTTGCGGAGAGGGAGGCGTGGTCGTCTCGGCGGTCTCATAAGCCGCTTCAAACGGGTTCGATTCCCGTTTCCGCAACCATTCTCATCCCGTGGGCCAGTAGACCGCTAAAGACGCGGGGCTGCCTGTAGAGCAGATGTCGCTCGCCGACTGCGCAGGTGCGATTCCTGCCTGGCCCACCACTTTGTTCGTCTCGCTTCTATCAGGACGTGGCCGACAAGCGAAGGCACTTGCCTTGGGAGCAAGATCAAGCAGGAGCGTTACCTGCCGTCCTGACCATTTCACCCATGTTGCCGGGTCGTCCAAAAGGAGGACCCCTGTCTTTGAAACAGGAGATCGTGGTGCGAGTCCACGCCCGGCAGCCAACTTCTTCATCGCTTCTTAGCTCAAAAGCAGAGCCGCCGACCGATAATCGGCAGACGCCGGCGCGCTACCGGCAGAAGCGACTTTCTCGCGGGTCGCAAGCATTAAAGTGATGCCGCCGGCTTTTAACCGGCAGAACAGGGCGCAATACCCTGGCGGCCCAGATTTCTTTCCAAGATGGCTGCATAGCTCATGCAGAAGAGCGTGCCCCTGAAGAGGGCAAGGATACGGTGCGACTCCGTGGCAGCCACCATTTTAGATTCCCCGGTGATGAAACAGGATCATGCCTGGCTGTTAACCAGGTCTTCGTGGGGCGGAACCACGTCGGGGAGCCACCTTCTTTTTACGTGCTCGCGTAGCTCAACAGATCAGAGCGCCGCTCTGCGAAGGCGGAGGCAGCAGGTGCGACTCCTGCCGCGAGCAGTTCCTTTTAACACGCGTCCGTAGCTCAACATTGAGAGCAGCCGGCTCTTACCCGGCAGCGTGAAGGTGAAAATCCTTCCGGGCGCACCACTCTATGCTGCGCGAGCGAGCAAGCGAACGCCGCGGTCTGCAAAACCGTCGTCTGCCCGGCGCGATACCGGGGCGCAGCTCCATCTTATGATCAACACGGAGGCTATAGTGTAATAGCAGCACCCGGCACTGTGAACGCCGCGGCACCGGAGCGTAACCGGTTAGTCTCCCCACTCTTTTCCGCTGCCGTTCCGGGCAGTGAGGCCACGGGCTACTTCGCTGAGAACGAAATACGTGCCCCGGCCCGGTTTCTCCCGGAACGGCGATCATCGGTGGACCAAGTGTCCGCGTCATTCGTCCAACAGCCAAGACGCCGCGCTTCCAACGCGGAGACGCCGGGGCGGCACCGGCATGGCGCAGATCTTTCCTTTTCCCTCCGTAGCCCAACAGCAGAGGCACGCGCCTCAGAAGCGCGTCAGTGCGGGTGCAAATCCTGCCGGAGGGACCACTTCGCTTTTCCGCTGCTCCCGTAGCCCAATCGCCAGAGGCAACCGGCTTAAACCCGGTCCAGTGCCGGTGCAAATCCGGCCGGGAGCAAGCCTTCTTTGCTCGCGTAGCCCAACAGCCAGAGGCACGGCGTCGAGAGCGCCGACAGTGCAGGTGCAACCCCTGCCGCGAGTACCACCGTCCGTCCTTACCCATTATGCTCAACGACAAAGACCACGCCGAGAAACACCTCCGCGCGCTCCACCGTGAACTCAAACGTCTGGAAACGCGCCGCCGCCACCCACCCGTGCACGAGTTAATCCCACCGATCCAGCGCGGCTGGAAGCGGC
>CAXUIU010000149.1:0-1555 GCA_964250955.1 uncultured Chthoniobacterales bacterium
AGCGCGTCGTGACCACCCCCGTAAACGGCGCGGTGATCTTCTCGAATCCCTGCTGCACGGAGAGGTTCTGCACGTTGGCCTCGGCGGTTTTGACGTTGGCGACGGCCTGGTTGTAGTTGGCCTCGGCCTGATCGTACTCCTGTTTGCTGACGACCTTTTGTTCCAGGAGACGCTGTTCGCGCTCGTACGTCACCTTGGCGATGCCGAGGGCGGCGCGGTTTTGTTCGAGCTGAGCGCGGGAGGCGTTGAGTTGGGCGTCGAGTTCGGGAGCGTCGATGGTGGCCAGGAGCTGGTCTTTCTCGACCCGGTCGCCGATGTCTACCAAGCGGGATTTCAGATAGCCGTTGATGCGCGCGTAGAGCGTCGCCGTGGTGAGCGGCTCGCTGGAACCGGGCAGGTGGAAGTCGAACACCGGCGGCGAACGGGTCGGCTTGGTCACGCGCACGGTCGTCGAACCGGCCTCGACCGCCTGCGCGGTCTTGTCGCGCTCGCGGTGCTTGGCGACCGCCCCGCTGATGCCGAAGAACGCCAGCACACCCAACGCGAGCGCCACACCCAGCGCGATGAGCAGGAATTTGCCGATCCCGCCCTTCTTCGCCGGAGGCTGGTTCCCGCCGCGTCCGCGGTCGGTCTGCGCGGGGGCGTGGCGACCGTTGGTTTGTGGTTCGTTGGCCATCGTGGGTCCTTTTTACTGGTGACCGTTGCTGCCGGCGTGGGCGGGCTCGCCTTGGCCGTCGCCGTCCTTCTGCGCCATCGCCATCTGGTACTCGGGCTCGTCCTTCTCGAAGAGGAGTTCGGCGTCCTCGGCGCTGACGGGTTCGATGGGCTTGCCGCGCAGGATGCTGTAGAGCACCGGCACAAAGAAGAGCGTCGTCGCCGTCGCCAAGAGCATCCCACCGATGACGGCGCGGCCGAGCGGAGCGTTCTGCTCGCCGCCCTCGCCGAGGCCGAGACTCATCGGGATCATGCCGAGGATCATGGCGAGCGCGGTCATCAGCACGGGGCGCAGGCGCGTCGTGCCGGCGGAGAGCGCGGCTTCGAGCGCGCCCACACCTTCGAGGCGCTGGTCGTTGGCGAAAGTGACGAGCAGGATGGAGTTCGACGTGGCAACGCCGATGCACATGATCGTGCCCATCAGACTCGGCACATTGAAGGTCGTGCGCGTGGCGAAGAGCATCCACAGGATACCCGAGAACGCCCCCGGCAGGCCGGTCAGGATGATCATCGGGTCGAGCCAACTCTGGAAGTTGACCACCATCAGGAAGTACACGAGCGCCACGGCGAAGACGATGCCCAGCCCCAGCCGGGTGAACGCTGTGTTCATGCTCTGCACCTGGCCGTGCACCTCGATAGTCGAAGCCTTCGGCAGCTTGGACGGTGGCAGCTTGAACCACGCTTCCGGCAGCATCTTCCGGCCCCACTCAGGCACCATCTCCTTGTACCACGGCTGCTTGGGCGCGTATTCCTGGACGATGGCCTGCACGTCGCCAGACACGCCGCCGAGGTCGCGGTCCTGGGCATTGACGTACACGTCGAAGGTCGGCTGGAGGTTGTA
>CAXUIU010000149.1:1655-8974 GCA_964250955.1 uncultured Chthoniobacterales bacterium
CGGATCGCCTGGTCGCGGTCCATGTTGAGGTCGAACTGCGGCGCGTCCACGAGTTGGTGGACGTTCACGTCCACGGCTCCCGGCACCTTGCGCAGCTTGCCGGCGATCTCGTGGGCAATCTGGTAGTTCTTGTCCACGTCGCGCCGTCCGGTGACCTGCACGTCGATGGGCGCGGGCAGGCCGAAGTTGAGGATCTGGCTGACGATGTCGGCGGGCTGGAAGTAGAAGTCCACGCCCGGGAACTTGGCGGGCAGTTCGCGCCCGAGCCGCTTGGTGAATTCGAACACCGAGGTTTTGTGCCCGGGATTGAGCGCGACCTGGATCTCACCGTCAGTCGAGCCGATGGTTGCACTGTCGCTGAAGGCGAGGTTCACGCCGCCGACCGGCAAGCCGATGTTGTCGATTATCAGGTGCAGTTCCTCGCCCGGCACGACCGTACGGATGTATTCCTCTACCTTCCCGAAAACCCGCTCGGCCTCCTCGATGCGCGTGCCGGCCGGCGTCCGGACGTGCAGGCGGAACTGCCCGGCGTCCACCTGCGGGAAGAAGTCGCGGCCGATGAACGGGATCAGGCACAGAGACACGGCGAATAGACACACGAAGAACGTGATAGCCAACCCGCGGCGGTCCAGCGCCCACGCGAGCATCGCGCCGTAGCCAGCCCGGAACCGCTCGAAGCCGCCGTTGAACTTCTCGTGCACCTTCCAAACCCAATCCTTGTGCGCGCCTTCCTGCTTCTCGTCATCACGGTCGGCGCCGTTCTTCTCGTGACCGTTCTTGCCTTCGACCTTGCGATGCTTGACCTCCGGCAATCCCAGCGCCAGCTGGCGCGGCGGCTCGAAGGCATGGGCGGGCTCGTGGCCGTTGCCGTTGTCGCGAGATTCACCTTGCAGGGAGAGTTCTTTCTGACGCTCGACCGGACCGGCGGGCTGGTCGCCGTTCGCGCCGTTGGCACCGTTTGAGCCATTGCCGCCGGCCGCGGCGTGTTCTTGGGCGGCTTCCTCGCGGTAGAGTTCAACCTCCGGCACGAGGAGGTAGTGCACCATGACGGGCACCAGCGTGCGCGAAAGCAGGTAGCTGGTCATCATGGCGAAGACCACCGCCAGCGCCAGGGGCACGAACAGGTAGAACGCCGGTCCGTTGAGGAACACCACCGACACGAACACGATGCAGATGGACAAGGTCGCCACGAAGGCCGGCACGGCGATCTGCTGCGCGCCGTCGAGCACAGCCTTGGTCAGCGGCTTGTTGTTGATGCCGAGGTTGCGGTGGATGTTTTCCAGTTCCACCGTGGCGTCGTCCACGAGGATGCCGACGGCGAGCGAGAGGCCGCCCAGCGTCATCACGTTGAGTGTGTACCCGAGCGCGTCGAGCAAGAGCAGCGACACGAGGATGGACAGCGGGATCGACACGGCGATGATGAGCGTCGAGCGCCAGCTTCCCAGGAAGACGAGGATCATCACGGCCGTCAGGCACGCGGCGATGAGCGCCTCCTTGAGCACGCCGTTCTTGGCGTCGGTGACGAACACGGATTGATCGAAGAGTTGCTCGGCGTCGAAGCCCGCCGGGAACCCGGGCTTGATCTGTTGCAAACGCGCTTTGATGCGGTTGACGATGTCCACCGTGCTGGCGCCGCCGCTTTTGAGCACGCTCAGCAGCGTGGCGCGCTGGCCGTCCTTGCGCACGATGTTGGTCTGCACCGCGAAGCCGTCGTGGATTTGCGCCACGTCGCGCATGTAGACTGTCGAGCCGTTGACGACCTTGACCGGCAGGTCGTTGAAGCCGCTGACGACATCGGGACCGCCATTGAGCTTCACCAGGTACTCGCGCTGATCGATTTTCACCGTGCCGGCGGGCAAGGTCAGGTTCTGGGCGTTGAGCGCGTTGGTAACATCCTGGGGCGAGACGCCGTGGGCGTACATCGCCTCCGAGTTGATGTCCACCATGATCTGCCGCGGCTTGCCGCCGTAGGGCAGCGGCACGCTGGCGCCCTGCACGGTGGCGAGCTGCTGGCGGACGAAGTTGAGGTTGTAGTCGTAGAGTTCCTGCTCGGAGAGCGACTGGCTGGAGACCGCGAGCTGGAGTACCGGCACGCTGCTGGCGCTGTAACGGATGATCAGCGGCGGCGTGATGTTGGGCGGCAGAACGCGCAGGACCGTCTGCTGGATGCTGGTCACCTCGGCGACGGCCTCCTCAATCTTGACGTTGGGCTGGAAGTAGATCTTGATGACGCCCACGCCGTTCATGGACTGGCTCTCCATGTGCTCGATGCCGTTGACCGTCGTGGTCATGGCGCGTTCGGACACGTAGATGACGCGCTTCTCCATGTCGTCGGGCGAGATGCCCGTGTACGTCCAGATGACGCTGACGACCGGGATGTTGATCTCCGGGAAGATGTCCGTGGACATCGTGAAGAACGCCAGGACGCCCAACACGAAGATGAGCATGGCCATCACCACGAAGGTGTAGGGCCGGCGTAGGGCGAGTCGGACGATCCACATAAGTTTGAAGGAAGATTACGGGCTGCGTGTCCCCACCGGACGCGAAGGCGACATAATACTACATGAACGTTCAACGATCATCCGTAACCCATCTCCTGCATGAGGAGCTGCTGGATGTCGTCGTAGAAATTGATCTTGAACATGTCGCGCTCGTGCGGCGCGCGGAAGGGTGGGAACGGACGCTCCCGGTTCATGGCCCGCTCGTCGAAGCCGCGGCGGGCGGCGAGCACGAGCCGGGCCTGGTTGAGCACGCGCAGCCATGCCTCCAGGTGGTCACCGGGGATCGTCAGACCGTGCTCGGAGGGGACGAAGGCCACCGGGTTGAACAACTCGCCGTAGCCGGCGGCGTCGGGTTCGGTGGGCGGCAGGCCGGAGGCCGGCAGCGTGGCGAGGTCGCCGGTGACGATCTCGCGCGCCGACAGGAACAGGTCTTTGATCTCGGGCACGATCAGCCGCTGCCAGTCGTCCACGAACTCGTCGCCGTCGTCGGCCCCGGTCATCGGCGTACTGAACAGCCGCGCCCGTGCCGCCGGGTGGTCGCCCGGGTCCGCGTCGGCGGGCAAACCGCGCAGGATGTCGATGAAGAACGGCTCGATCTCCTCGAACACCACGGCCGGCGACCGCTTGCCTTTGCGGAAGACTTTCATCGCCGTCAGTCGAGCGCGCGCTCCAGGGTGGAGAGGAGTTGGTAGCCGTGAAGCTGCTCGACGTAGAGTTCCGCGCGCTCGCGCACGCCGCTCCACAAGATCGAACGCCCCGTGTGGTGAACTTCGCGCATGTGCCGCTCGGACCGGTCGCGCCCGTAGCCGAAGACCTTTTGGAACACCATCGTCACGTAGCTCATCGTCGTGATCGGATCGTTGTGGACGACGACGTTCCACGGCACGTCCGCCGCCACTTCCGTCCGCGTCTCCTGCTCGACGGTGGGCGCGGCGGTGGCGCTTCTAACGGGCGTTGGCAGCGGCGGCAGCATGGACGGAGGACGGGGCGGGCAGAAGGGCCTGGGCGAGTCGGCAGAGGTCGTCTGCCTCGCGGGTGAAGGCGGCCGGGTTCCCGCCGGCGGCCGACCATTCCCAATGCGCATAGGCCGGCACCAGCAGTCTTAGCGGCAGGTGGAAAAGCGCGTGCTGGACGGCGTGGATCGTTGGGAAATGCGCCGGCATCTCGTCCGCGGCAGCCCACTGCTGGAACTTGCCCAGGCAACGTTCGCCGCGCGAAGAGGCCAGTCGCGCGAGCAGACGCCGGCCGGCCGTCTGGCTGCGGGTACGAGCGTCCGGGGAGAGGGCCGCGTCGATCTGGAGGTCCAGGCTTTGGATTTCCTTCGCACCGCCGTGCGTGGCGAACGCCGCGGTTTGCAGCAGCGCCGGCGCGAGGGTCGGGACAAAAACTTGCTCACGCCAAACCCGCCACGCCTCCGGCCAAGTACCGCCGGGCGAGAACGTCAGCGGGCCGTCCAGTGCCAGGCCCGGGTCAGCGGTGCGCAGGACGCGAGAAAATTCCAGGTCGCTCGGACCGGCGGTAGCGGAGAAGAGTTGTGGCTCGCAGGCAGGTCGCGCCAAGGGCATCAGCCCGTAGGTTAACACGTTTGCCGCCGGTCGTACAGCGCGCCGCTCACGCTTCCTGCCGGCACGCCTTGACCGTGTTGGCCATCAGCATCGCAATCGTCATCGGCCCCACCCCGCCAGGCACGGGCGTGATGGCGGCAGCCTTCGGGGACACGCCTGCGAAATCCACGTCGCCTACCAGCCGGTAGCCGCGCGGGTTCGTCGGGTCGTCGAGCTGGTTGATGCCCACGTCGATGACGACCGTGCCCTCGCGCACGTCGTCGGCCGTCACGAAGTTCGCCTTGCCGATGGCGACCACGAGCACGTCGGCGCTCTGCATGGTCGCCCGCAGGTCGCGGGTGCGGGAGTGCGCCACCGTCACCGTGGCGTCGCCGCCCTTGCCTTTGCCCATCATCAGCAGGGCGAACGGTTTTCCCACCAGCATCGAACGCCCCAACATGACGACGTGCGTGCCGGCCGTCTCGACGCCTGCCTCCACCAGCAGCCGCTGGCAACCCAGCGGCGTGCACGGCACGAACCCGCTCGGGTCGCCGATGGCGAGCTTGCCGACGTTGACCGGGTGGAAACCGTCCACGTCCTTCGCCGGATTGATCGCGCGGATGACCGCCTGCTCATCGATGTGCTTGGGAGGTGGCGACTGTACAAGGATGCCGTGGATGGCCGGGTCGTGGTTCAGGCGTTCCACGACGGCGAGGAGTTCTTCCTGCGTGGTGGTGGCGGGCAATTCGAGCTTCTCGGAGTGCAGGCCGATCTTCTGGCACATCCGGTCCTTGGCGCGCACGTAGGAGCGCGACGCCGGGTTGTCGCCGACGAGCACCACCGCGAGGCCCGGCGTGCGGCCGGCGGCTTGAAGATCGGTGATTTCGGAGTGGAGTTCGGCCAGGACCTTTTCGGCGATGGCTGTGCCGCTGATGATCTGCGGTCCGCTCATGGGGAGGAAGGAGGGAGGTTCGCTACCACTTGACCGCCATCTTCTGCTTGTTCGAGAAGCGGTCGTTGTAAAACAGTTCGCCGTTTTGCTGGCCGTGCTCGTGGACGAGCTTGGTCACCTTCACGTCGTAGCAGCAGTATTCGGCGATTTCCTTGAGCTTGCCCAACCGCCACCACTTGATCGCGTCGATGCCCTCGGCCGTCTTGCCGACGCCGAGGGTGGCCTGGGCGATGGATTCAAGCTTGAGGCGGTGGCCGATGTTTTTTTCGATGTCTAGGAGCAGATCGAGCGTGGCGAGCTGGCTGGGCAGATCGAGCACGGTGTAGCCCATGAGCACCTCGTAATCGAAGTGCAGGATGTTGAAGCCGACGACGAGGTCCGCGCGGCGGAGTTGGTCCACAAGACCGTCCACGGTCTTCTCGCTGTAGATGGCGTATTCGCCCGTGCCGGTGGAATACGTCACGCCGACGCTCATGCCCATGTCGCGCTTCCTGTCCCAGCCGCCTACGTCGTTGGCGGTGCGCTGGGTTTCGAGGTCGAAATAAACGATGTTCTTCGGGGTCATCGGCGTGCGTCGAGCAAGGATTATACGCCCTCAGGGGCCAGCGGTTCAACCCTCCGGGTCCGGCGCTTTTTCGGCGACGGGTTTCTCGCCGGCGGCGTCGATCTCGAACTCCCCGGCGTCGAACTCGATCACCTTCTTGGCGCCACGAATCGCAAACTGGTCCCACGCCGCCCCGTCGGTCTGGAACAACGACAGTCCGTTGCCCTCCTTGTCCTTCGTCAGCCGGGCGGTGCGGAGGTGTTCACGCGTGCTGACCTGACGCAGCCGCAAGCCGTCGGCGGTGGCGAGGTAGCTGCCCTTCTCGTCGGTCGTGGCGGTGAACTTGGCGTGGGGATGCTTGCCGGGGGAAAGCGGGTTTTCCTCCAGGGTGACTTCCACCGGCGCGGACGCCGCCTTGGCGATTGACTCGTCCATCCGGCCCAACGCCGGGTCGGCCGGACCGATGTTGCGCTCGAAAAACGTCTGCCACGTCGAGATGGTCTTGCCGTCTTCCTGCTTGGTTTCGGCCGGCGCGAGACCGCGCACGCGCTGCCAGTTCTTCGCCTTTTCCAAGAGGTAAATACGGTCCGAGTCCGGGGATGACGCGACCGCCACCGGCGCCGGCTCGTTGTCTTTCGGGGCGAGGCTGCGCAGGCGTTCGCCCCCGGGCGCATACTGGCAGAGCACGCCTTCCTCGATCTTCCAGGCCGTGCCGTTCTGGCCGCTGCCCGGTGCTTCGGGGAGTGCCGGGCTGTCTAGCGAGGCCGGAGCCTCCTGTTCACCGTTGGTCAGGCGGAAGCCAAGCGGCGCACCGTTGCCGGTGGCGTACAGGAACTTTGCGTCCTTTCCTACCTGCAACGAATACGGTACCTGCAATTTTCTCAAGGGTTCGTGGTCGCTCACCCAGAGCAGTTTTGTCCCCTCGCCGCCGTACCGGGCGACTTGCAAGTGGTCGTAGGGCGTGTGCCCGATCACGGCGCACCCGCCGTCGCCGGGCACGAGCACGACCGCGTCCACGCGCGCGAGGCGCAAGCGTTCGTCGTCGCCGGCCCAGTCGTTGCCGAGCACGTCCTCGCCTTCGACTTCCAACCCTCCGACCGCGAAGCCGCGCGCGGCGTACTTGCCGGGAGGCAGGGGCTTGCCGTCGTCGTCCCGGCCGTCCCAACTCGTGATGAGGCCATTGAGCCCGACCTTGAAGGTGTCCTGCCCCGCCGCCTCGCACAACCGGCGCGCGAGCCGGCCGGTTTTCACGTCGTAGATCCCCACGCTGTAGGTCGCGTTGTCCATCGGCGGCGGCACGAACGTGATCGGCACCGAGCCGCCTTTCTTCGCGCCTTCCTGGCCCCACGCGGGGCCGGCGCACCACACGGCCAAACACAGACCGGCCGCCAACGCGCGGCACCCCAGTTTCTGGTCAAACATAATACTTCCAGTCGAGATCGGGGAAGATGGCGTCGCGCCACTCGCAGTTGGCGAGGAACTCCACGTCGAGCGCGCCGCTGTGCCACTGTTCGTAGAGCCGCGTGAAGCGCAGGATGTGGTCGCGCGTGCGCTTGGCGGCGTAGTGGGTGGCGGTGCCCGTCTTCATCAGGAACGCCCAGTCGCTCGACTGCGCCAGCAGGAGTTCGCGCGCCATCTGGCGCAGGAGCCGGTCGCGCAGGGCGTCGTCGGCGTTCGGTGCACGGCGTACGCGGCGGGCGCGCTCGACGAAACCGCCCCCCTCCCCGGCCTCCGCGCGCGCGGCCTCGCCCATGCGGCGAGCGGCGGTCTGGAGGTGG
>CAXUIU010000150.1:0-4646 GCA_964250955.1 uncultured Chthoniobacterales bacterium
GTCTGCGACTGGCCCGGATGCGTCCCGTCCACGAGGCGCGCGATGTAGTTGGCGACCACGTCGGGCAAAAACACGCGGCGCGCCAGGGCGGCGAGGTCGAGGAGTTCCTCGCGGGTGAGGACGGGAGCGACCTCCGGTTCCTCGCCGATGCGGCGGTGCTGCACGATGCGCTCCAACACGGCGACCGGGTTGCGGTGAACCTCCAACTTGAAGAGGAAGCGGTCCAACTGCGCCTCGGGCAGCGGGTAGGTGCCTTCGAGTTCGATGGGATTCTGCGTGGCGAGCACGAAGAACGGGTCCGGGAGCGAGTGCGTCTGCCCCATGACCGTGACGCGCCGTTCCTGCATGGCTTCCAGGAGCGCGCTCTGGGTTTTGGGAGACGCGCGGTTGATCTCGTCGGCGAGCACGAGGTTGGCGAACAGCGGTCCGGGCTGAAAAACGAACTGGCGGCGGCCGTTTTCCTCCTGCAACACGGGGTTGCCCGTGATGTCGCCCGGCAGCAGGTCGGGCGTGAACTGCACGCGCTTGGCATCCAGCCGCAAGGCGCGGGCGAGCCCCTTGACGAGTTCGGTCTTGCCGAGCCCGGGCAGGCCTTCGAGCAGGAGGTGGCCGCGGGCGAGCAGCGCCGTGATGACGTTGTCCACGAGCGCCTCCTGGCCGAAGAGCACGGCGTTGAGCGTGTCGCGGAGGGCCTGCAAGCGCGGGGTGGCCGCGGCGAGTTCCGGCTCGGTGAGGTGGTCGGTCATTTACTTGAAGAACTTGCCGAGGGTCTCACGTTCCGCGGGCGTCAGGTCGTCGCGCCAGACGGTCTCGCCGCCCGTGCCCTCGGAGGCGGTCGCGCCGGCGGCGGCCGGACCGGCGTAGGTGTTGGGATCGACGGTGTGCTCGCCCTTGCCAACGCCAACGATGTCGCCGGGCAGGGCGTGGTCGAGGTTGGCGGCGTTGGCGTCGGCCTCAACCGTCGTAGTGTGCAGGTCGGTCGGGTGATCGTGGAGGTCGAGCGGCGCGCTGCTCTTGCCGCCGCCGGGGCCGCCGGGTTGACCGGGGGCGCCGGGCGCATCGATGGGGACCAGCGCCACTTCCTTGCCGTCCTTGTCGCCCGGTTTGCCGGGTTTCAGCATGGCCTCGGTGATCTTGACGCCGTTTTTGAGCTTCTCCTTGAGCTGCTCGACTTGCTCGGGCGTCAGGCTCTTGAGCTTGGACGGATCGAGGCCCTTGAACTGGGAAAGCAGATCCTTGTTGAGTGGTAAGTTGCCGATTTCCAGACCTTTGAGTGCCTCCTGCATCTGGTCCTTGGCCGCCTTGGTCTCGTCCGGGTTCAGTTGCTCGGACGGACGCTCCATGGTCGTCAGACTGCTGGCGGCGGTGCGCAGGTCGCGTTGGAGCGTCTGGAGGGATTGCTCGGTCTGGCCGCGCAGGTTGTCGCCGGCTTCCAGGCTGCTCTGGCTGTACCAGTCACGCGCGGGCTGTTGGCGGAGTAGTTCCAGGCGTTCGCGGAAGTCCTCCACCGCGGGCGGCTGCACGAGGCCGGTCTTTTGCAGGGTGTCGAGCCACTGGGCGGTTTGCGCGAGGGACTCGGGCGGTGCCGCGGGCACGAAGTCGCCGGCCGCCGGACGGCTGACCGGGATCAACGCGGCAGCCAACACGAGCGCCAACGCCCCGGCGAGCGGCGGCGCGACCGTCTGCCAGCGGAACGCGTACCCATCCGGCGCGGTCTGCGGCGGCGGGAACGTCCCCACCCCGGCCGCCGCGGCGCTCAAGCGATTGTGGAGGCCGAGGTGCCATTCCAGGCGCACGAGAGCGTCGGCCACCGTGAAGAACCCGCGCCGCGCCACCCGCCACCCGGCGACTCCCGCGCACAGGGCAAGCGACGCGCCGTAGACGATCCACGGTCCCCACCCCGCCGAGCCGTGTTGGCGGACGACCAACAGCGCGCACGCGAAAACGGCGCTTGCCACCAACGCCGCCGGCAAAAAATCAGCCAGCACGCACCCGAAGTTGTGCCGTCCGGCCGTACGCCGCGCCCGGCGACGCCAGAAGTTCGCCGCGCCGTTGTCATCGGCAGTAGCGGCGCGGGGGCTCGGCGTCATGCTCGCAATCCCTCTACAACGATACCCCGCCGGGGGTCAACCTACTTCGCAGCCGTCCATTGGTCCACCCAGCCGTTGACCGTCTGGTTCCACAGGCGGGAGTTCTGTGGCTTGAGCACCCAATGTCCCTCGTCGGGGAAGTACAGCATCTTCGAGGGTACCCCGAGGCGCTGGAGCGTCGTGAACAACTCAAAGCCCTGCGCCACGTCGAGTCGGTAGTCGAGCTGGCCGTGGACGACGAGCGTCGGCGTCTTGAAGTTCTTGGCGAACAGGTTCGGCGACCACTTCGCGTAGGTCTCCGGGTTGTCCCAGGGCGTGCCCTTGTACTCCCATTCGTTGAACCAGAGTTCCTCCGTCTCGCCGTACGCGGCCACGGCGTCGAAAAGCCCGTCGTGTGACACGAGGCACCGAAAACGGTCCGTGTGTCCGAGGATCCAGTTGATCATGTACCCGCCGTAGCTCGCGCCGAGGGCGGCCTCGCGGTTCTTGTCAATGAATGGGTACTGCGCCTCCACGAAGTCCAAACCCTTCATCAGATCGACGTAAGGCTTGCCGCCCCAGTCGCCGCTGACCGCGTCCGTGAACGCCTGCCCGTAGCCGGTCGAGCCGTGGGGATTGATCGCCACCACGACGTAACCACCCGTCGCGGCAAATAACTCCGGGTTCCAGCGGAACGACCAACTGTCGCTCCACGCACCCTGCGGCCCGCCGTGGATGAGGAACTTGAGCGGGTACTTCTTAGCCGGATCGAACCCCGGCGGCTTCAGCAAGAAACCCTGCACGTCGGCGTCCTCCGCCCCCTTGAAGGTGAACGACTCCCAAGCCGGCAGGTCGAGCTTGGCGAGGAGAGCGTCGTTGACGTGCGTGATCGGCACGACCGGCAGAGCGTCCATCCCCTGTTCGGGCGACCAGCCCCGGCCATCGAGACACGCGATTTCGCTCGGAGCGTTCAGCGAGGAACGCGAGAAGAACAGGCGCTTGCCGTCCGGGCTGAGCGCGAGGTCACCCGCGTGCAGGCGCTTGACGGGAAGAGGCTTGTGCGAGCCGGTCCCGTCCAGGGTCTTGACGTAAATCGGCGCTTCCCCGTGGTTTTCGGCCGTGAACACCACCGCCGGGATGTCGTGCAGCCACGCGATGGAATCTACCGAGCGGTCGAAGTCGGCCGTGGCGTCGGTGAGCTGGCCCGTTTGCCGGTCGTAAATGATGAGCGACTGCTTGTCGCTCTCGAACCCCGCCCGCGCCTGCGAACGCCACGCGAGGTACTTGCCGTCCGGCGAATACAGCGGCGTCGAGTCGCTGCCGGGGCTGGTGGAAATCTTTTTCGGCGCGCCACCGGTCGTCGGCACGAGGAAAATCTCGTTGTTCGTGCTGGTGGCCTCGACCTCGTCGATGTTGCTCGTGTAGGCGAGTTCCCGCCCATCGGGCGAGACGGCATACATGTCCTGCCCGCCCAACGAAAACGGCGGCACGTCGTGGTCGCCTGGCGTCAGGTCGAGGGGCAGAGCGGCGGTTTGGTCATCGCCGACGATGAACAGATGGCTGCGCTTGTTCTCCGTGAACGCGTTCCAGTGCCGATAGAAAAGATGGGTGAAAATCTGCGCTTTCACCTTGCTTCCCTGGAGGGCCTCGTCGCGTTCCTTGTTCGCCGCGTCGTCCTTGGCGTCCGGGTACACGGAGGAGACGAACACCACGTTCCTGCCGTCCGGCGACCAGATCGCACCGTCCGCTCCGGTCGAGAGAGAGGTCAGTTGGCGCGCCGCCCCCTGCAACGCGCCGGCCGCCGGATCGAACCTGATGATCCACACCTGCGACGGGTTCGTCGCTTTCGACGTGAAGATCAGCCGCTGGCCGTCGGGCGAGAAGCGCGGGCGGGACTCGTCGTTCTCGCAGCCCGGGTTGAGCCGGCGCGACTCGCCACCCTCGGCCGGGACGATCCACAGGTGGTTCCTTTTGGTGTTCGCGTCGAGGTTCACGTCCACGGCGTCGTAGACCACCCACTTGCCGTCGGGCGAGGGGACGGGTTCGCCGACGCGCCGGACGGCCATCAAATCATCGAAAGTCATCGGCCGCTTGTCGGCGGCCCGGGCGGTCAGGGAAGCTCCGGCGAGAGCGGCGGCGAGAAGGCAGGTTTTCCAACGCATAGAAAGTAGCAGGAACGGTGTGCGCCCCCACCCTTTGCCCATCCCGGCGCTAACGCAAGCGCGCGACCCGGCGGCCCGTGCCGATTTGTCCACACGATGCGCTTGCCCGTTTGCCTCCTCGCCGCCTGCCTGCCCGTGGCGGTCCACGCCCAAACCTCCGTTCCGCCGGTCCGCGCCGCGCACGCGATGGTCGTGACGATCCACCACGACGCCACGGACGCCGGCGTGGCGGTCTTGCAGGAAGGCGGCAACGCCGTGGACGCCGCCGTGGCCGTAGGCTTCGCGCTGGCGGTCGTGCTGCCACAAGCGGGTAATTTGGGCGGCGGCGGGGGCTTTTTCACGGTAGTCGAGGAACGTCGGCTTGCCGCCGTTGATCCGTTCGTCTGCCGGCCGGATGAGCATGAATCCGCCGCCG
>CAXUIU010000150.1:4656-8960 GCA_964250955.1 uncultured Chthoniobacterales bacterium
GGATTACCGCGAGAAGGCGCCTGCCGCCGCGACGGTCGATATGTACCTCGACAAGGAGCGCAACGTCGTGCCGGGGCGTTCGACGGTCGGGATGCTCTCGGTCGGCGTGCCCGGCACGGTGGCGGGGATGGTCTACGCCGAGGAGCACTTCGGCAAGCTGGGGCTGGCCAGGGTCATCGCCCCCGCCGTGCGGCTGGCGCGGGAAGGTTACCTGCCGAGCGACGAGGAGTTAGCCACCTTCCGCGACAGCCCGGTCCTGCCGCTCTTCGCCGAGTCGCGGCGGGTGTTCCAGCACGACGGAAAGTTCCTCGCCCCGGGCGAAAAGTTCGTCCAGCCCGACCTCGCACGCACCCTGGAGCGTATCGCCGCCGACCCAGCGGACTTCTACCGCGGCGAAATGGCTGGGCAAATCGCCGACTACCTGGGGGCTAACGGCGGCCTGCTCACCCGCGCCGACCTCGCCGCCTACGAGTGCAAGGAACGTGCCCCGCTCGTCGGCCGCTACGGCGGACACGAGGTGCTGACCGCGCCGCCGCCGAGTTCGGGCGGGATCGTGCTCCTAGAAATCCTCAACATTCTGTCCGGCTTCGACTTACCCCACGCCGGGCCGGACCGCTCCCCGGCGCAGGTCCATCTCGTCACGGAGGCGTTCCGGCGCGCCTACCTGGATCGCAACGAATACCTCGGCGACCCTGACTTCGTGCAAATGCCGCTGCGTCAGATGGCTAGCATCGAATATGCCGCCGCGTGGCGGAAGACCATCGACCCCGCCCGTCCGACCGCCTCCGCCGACCTCCTCCGGCCGGAGGGTTTCCTGCCGCCGCCGCCCGCCGTGCCGCTCGTTCATGAATCACCACAAACGACGCACTACTCCGTGGTGGACGCCGACGGCAACGCCGTGGCGAACACCTACACACTCAACTTCCCCTTCGGCTCGGGCGTGACCGTGCCCGGGCTGGGCTTCCTGCTCAACGACGAGATGGACGACTTCGCCAGCAAGATGGGTGTACCTAACGGCTTCGGCCTGATCCAGGGTCCGGCCAACGCGGTTGCGCCGGGCAAGCGCCCGCTGTCGTCCATGACGCCGACGATCGTCAGCGCGCCGCCCGCGCCCGACGGCACGCCGGGCCGGGTGCGTCTCGTGCTCGGTTCGCCCGGCGGCTCGACGATCATCACCACCGTCGCCAACGATCTCCTGTCCATCCTGGACAACGGCCTCGACGTGCAGGCCGCCGCGGACGCGCCGCGGTTCCACCACCAGTTCCTGCCGGACGTGCTCCAGCTCGAAAAACGCTTCCCCAAACCCGCCGCCGACGCACTCGCCGCCGCAGGGTACCACGTCAAGCGCGAGGGCGAGTTCGACGAGAAGTCTCCCGGGGTCTGGGGAGACAGCGAACTTATCGCGGTGGACCCGCAGACGGGCGAGTTGACTGGCGGGCAGGACCGGCGACACACCTTCGGCAAGGCGGCGGGTTTCTGATGCCGCGGCGGCCGCCCCTCATTCCTCGCGCAAAGCCACCATCGGGTCCACCCGGGTCGCGCGGTACGCGGGCAGCCAGCACGCCAGCAGCGCGGCCAAGGCGAGCACGCCCGGCACGACAAGGAGCGTCGCCGGGTCGGTCGGCGTCACGCCGTAGAGCACGCTGGCCAGCAGCCTTCCCGCAAACAACGCCGCCACCAGCCCGCCGCTCACCCCAAGCCCCGTCAGGACTGCGCCTTGCCGCAGCACCAGCCGCAGCACCCGGGCACGTGGCGCGCCGAGCGCCAGGCGGATGCCCAGTTCGCGCGTGCGCTGGGTCACGCTGAGCGCCATCACGCCGTAAAGCCCCGTGCTGGCGAGCCCCAGCGCCACGCCCGCCAGCCCACCGAGCAGGATCGTCGTGGAGCGTTGCGAGGCGAAGTCGGCCGCCACGCCTTCGTCCATCGTGCGCACCTGCGAGAGCGGCAGTTCCGGATCGAGCGATGCCGCCACCCGGCGCACCGGTTCGATCAGGTTCGCCGGGTCGCCGGCCGCCGCGCGGACCAGCAGGGACATCTCCGGGCGGGGAACCTGCGCGGCGCAGAAGTACATCTGCACCATGTTAGCCATCTCGGGGTCCCCGCCCGGAGCCTCCGTGTGGACGTGCGGAACGACGCCGACAACCGTCATCACCGTGCCTTCCCCGCTGCCGAAGTCCTTGTCGAGGTGCCGGCCCACGGGGTCCTGACCGGGAAAGTAACGCCGCGCGAGCGCATCGTCGATGACCACCGTCACCGCTTGTCCGAGACCGTCCCGCGCCGCAAAGTCGCTTCCTCGCAGCAGCGGTATCCCCATCGTCTGAAAATATCCGGGCGAGGTGCAGTTATAGAGCGCATACTGCTCCTGGCCGGGCGCGTCGGGCGGAGTGCCGGTGACGTGGAAAGAACCGTCGGACTCGTCGCCGCTGAAAGGCGCCGTCGCCGACACGGCCGCCGCCGACACGCCCGGGACCGCGCGCACGCCCTCGACGAGCCGGGCGAGGAACGCCGCTTGTTTTTCCGGCGAATCGTAGCGCGCCAGCGGCAGGGAGAACCAGGCCGTCAGCAGGCCCTCCGGCCGGAAACCGAGCGGCTCGTGTCGTGCCCGCCAGAAGGAGCGCAGCAGCAATCCCGAGCCGGTCAGCAGCACGACGGCCAGGGCGATCTGCACGACCACCAGACCCGCACGGAACCGCCCCTGTCCGGCCTCACCGCTCGCGCCGCGCGCGTTGTTTTCCCGCAGAGCCGACGCCATCGCCGCGTTGCCGGTGATCCGCCACGCCGGCCAGACGCCCGCGAGCAACCCCGAGCCGAGCGCCAGCACGGACGCGAACGCCAGGGCCGCTCCGTCCAGGCGGGCGGCCTGGAAGCGCGGTTCCCCCGCCGGCCCCAGGGCGAGGATGAGGTCCAGCACCCAGGTCGCCACCAGCAGCCCGGCGAGTCCGCCCAACACGCCCAGCACGGCGCTTTCCGTCAGGGTTTGCCGCACGAGCCGCCCGCGACCGGCGCCGAGCGCGGCGCGGACCACCAGTTCGCGGCGGCGCGTCGTGGCGCGGGCGAGTTGGAGGTTGGCGACGTTGGTGCAGGCGATCAGCAGCACGCAGCCCACCGCGCCCAAGAGCAGGAGGAGGTCCCGGCGGTATCCGCCGACCTTGTAATCGAGCAGGGAGCGCACCTCCAGCCGCCGGCCAGTGTTGTCATCCGGGTAGCGCCGCTCCAGTTCCGCGGCGATGGCGTTGAGGTCGTCGCGGGCCTGTGCCAGGGTAACGCCCGGCCGGAGCCGGCCCAGGGTGCGGAAGTTCTCGTGATTACCGCGGTTGGTGTATTCCTTGTCCGCCCGCAGGTTCCCGAGCGGCACGAAGACTCCGGCACGCGGCGGGTAATCCACCGTCGGCGGCAGGACGCCGACGATCTCGCGCGGGACGCCGTCGAGGACCATGCGCGCGCCGAGCACGGCCGGGTTCGCACCGAAACGCTGCCGCCACAGGGCGTCGCTGATGAGCACGGCGGCCGGACCGCCGGGGGTGTCCTCGGCCTCGGTGAGGTTGCGCCCCAGCGTCGGCCGCACGCCCAGCACGTCGAGGTAGTTGGCGGTGATCGTCGCCCCGGCGACGCGCGCCGCCGTCTGCCCCGGCGCGGAGCAATTGAACTGGTCGCCGCGCACCAGCGCCAGGTCCGTGAAGGAGTGCTGGCCGGCGCGCCAGTCCAGGTAGTTGGGCAGGCTGGCCGCGCCGGTGATCCGGTCGCGGTCGCGTTCGAGCAGCACGGTGAGCCGGTCCGCTTGCGGGTAAGGCAGCGGGTGCAGCAGCACACTGTTGACGACGCTGAAGAGCGCCGTGTTCGCGCCGATGCCCACGGCGAGCACGAGCACGACGACCAGCGTGTAGCCGGGCGACTTGCGCAGCAGGCGCAACGTGTAGCGGATGTTTTGGAGGAGTTCCGACATGATCGGAGCACCTGTCCAACCATGATCCGTGCCAGCAGACTACGACTATTCCATCCTATTCTCTCCAAGCATTTTGCAAATATCTCTCTTTCATGGCCGCGGCCTGGTCATCCCAAAACCGGAATTTTTTCGTCCCGAAGGTGGGATCCGCCGGCCTGCCTTTCGTGGCACAAGATCGTGGGTCAAGGGGATGCCCGGGACCGCGCCAAATCCCCTTGCCTGCGTTGGCGGCAGCACGCTAACGTTTCCCACGCGTGCCCCACTCGGTCTCCCCTGCTCCCCTCTCGCCGGGCAACGGACCGTCGGCGGCGCTCCGGGGCGTGGTGATCGCCTGCCTGGCGATCAATGGCGTGTTCGGGGT
>CAXUIU010000151.1:0-8924 GCA_964250955.1 uncultured Chthoniobacterales bacterium
GCCTTCGGAGCGGAGCGACTCCGAGACGAGTCTTCGGGCGGTGATCCCGGAGCCGTGGCCGCGGGGACGGGTTGAGACGAAGAAGCTGCCTTTTTGGCACGCGGGCGCTTCGGCCCCGGGCGGCGGGGCGGGGCGTCGTCCGCTACGGCCGGCGCCGGGGAACCATCCTCCGGTGCGGGGTCAGGCAGCGGCATGGAGCGCGCCCCCGCGCCGCGAGGTACGCCGGGTTTGCGGCGGCGGGTCGCGTCGGCGGGCATCTCAGTTGGCAGGGATCGGAATTTCCCTCCAACTGGCGGCCTGGTAGCGCACCAGGGAACCTGCGGAGTAGGCCAGGGACTCGTCGTAGTGAAAGCGCAGCGCATCGGTCGCGCGAAAAGTGGCTCCCACGGCCGCGCCGGAAACGTCGCCGGAACCGCTGAAACTGATGCCGTGCAAAGGTGCGTAAATCGACGCGCAGAAAGCTGTGTCGAGATTGATGGAAATCTGCGGAGTGCCGCCCGTGGACGAGGGTACGCCGTAGACTTGCAGGTTGGCGGCGACGCCCGTGTCGTTCTTGAGTTGCGACGCGTTGGCGGTGATCGACCCGGAAACGTACAGCTTGGCGGTGATGTTCGGGTCGATCTCGATGCTGCCGGTCACATCGCCGTCCACGAAGATTTCCACGTTGGTGCCTAGTGCTATGTTGGTACCTAGCCCCACGTTGATGCCCGTCCCCAGGAGCCCGCCGGTGATGTGCAGACTGCCCGTGATTTTGTTGAAACGGTACTGCGCTGGCTTCAACGCGGTCCCTGCCGACAGGACCGTTGTTCCCGTGATGGAAGACGGGGCCGAGGAGTCACCGTTCCAGGTCGGCGCGGTAACGACGGGCAGCGGACAGTACGACGCGTTGTTGACCTTGCCGGTCACGTGGCTGTCTTGGGGGACGCTGCCGCCGTTGGTGTTGACGTTCCCGTAGACCTTGCCGCCCAACGTGACGGCCGCGCCGTTGGCGCGCAGGGTGGCGTTGGACCCGCGCTTGAGCGAATCGTACTGCCCGCCGGTGGAGGCGGTCGGCAGCGCGGAGTTAAAGCTGTCGAAGAGCGAAAGCTTGTTGGCTGCCTGCAACGAGTCGTTGCTGGCGACGGCGGAGTCGAAGGTGTACACCGGGCGCAGGTACACCTCGATCTGCCGGGAAACCTGGGGCTTGTCGACGGCGGCGTGGGTGCCCGAGTTGTTGAACAGCGACACGCGCCAGAGGTCGTTGTCCTGGCGCGACGGGCCGGCCACGTGGCCGCCGCTCAGGTACACGGTGCCCGTCGAAACCAAGTGCAGCAGGTTGATGCCGTTTCCATTGGACAGGTTGTTGATGGAACCCAGGGCGGTGTTCATGGCGGAACTCAGCGTGATGGGCGCTCCGTCGTTGGGATTGAGCAGTTTGCTCAGGGAAATCGTGTCCACCGATACGGTTGCTTGTTGTTCCGTGCTGCCCTCACCGCCATGGTGAAGGGACAACGCCTGGATGCTCAAAAGGTTCCCGTTGGTGATTCCACCGACAGGATTGACCTGCGCGTTGGCGACGGTGACCACTCCGGCAGGGCTGATTTGGAGGTTGTTGAGGTTGCTGGTGTTGATCAGGCCAAGAGACGGCTGCGAATAACCATTACCCAGACTGTTGACGCCCGGGACCACGTTGGGCACGAGGTGCGCGATGTCTGCGGAGACCGCATTGATGCCCGCCTCGGCCGTGACGAGCGCCTCGTTCCAGCTCGCGGAGCGGTAGGCGGAATTGTACCGCGAACTGATGCTCAGGAGCGTGTTGGCGGCGATGAACGAGATCACGGTCACGGTCAGCATCGCGATAACCAGGGTGCTGCCGCCTGCGGAGTCGGAAGACCGTCCGCGGCATGGATAAAAGGAGGCTTTCATGGGAGAGACGGGGGACAAAATTAATTTGTCGTGGCAAGATTGCGCAGGTACACGCAGCTGCTGGCGCGGGTGTTTTGCTGCGCCGCGAGGGTCGGCGAGTTGGAGTACTGCGGGGTGAAAAGGATGTCGACGGTCATGCTGCTTCCCTGTTGGGTGAATTCCAGGTCCGCCACCGTGTTGGCCAGCACGGTTTGCG
Organism: uncultured Chthoniobacterales bacterium; assembly: GCA_964250955.1. Taxonomy (GTDB): domain Bacteria; phylum Verrucomicrobiota; class Verrucomicrobiia; order Chthoniobacterales; family SZAS-18; genus CAHJWO01. The sequence continues at coordinate 2,102 of CAXUIU010000151.1, forward strand.
TGCTGCCGGTGTTCCGGATCAACTGACCGCCCAGCAGGTAGTAGGAAACCGTGTTGGCGTTTGACGGTGCACTCGCGCTGAGCACCAGCGCGTTGAGCAGTGTGCCAAGGTTGAGGTTGAGCGCGCTAGCAGTCGTATTCGGCAGGGTGAGCGTGACGGCGGTCCCGCTGTTCTGCACCGAGACGGCGGAGGCCATGTGCAGGTCGCGCGACAGGTAGTCCAGCACGCGCAACTGGTCGTTCTGTGCGTTCATGCGGTAGTCCGCCGCCGCGAAGCTGCGCTCCAGGGAAAAGGTCACCACGAGGATCTGCGTGAGCACGACGGCGCTGATCGCCAGGCTGACCAACAACTCCGCCAGCGTAAACCCCGGAGAATACCCTCTGGTTCGTGCCCTCGGGATCATGGGAGCAGCAGCCCTCCTGAAGCGATCACCGTAGAAGTCTCCCGGGAGCGGGTCCTCCCGGCCTGAGCCGAGGTCCAGGTCTCTTGGAAGTCGATCCGTACGGAAGCGGAGTTTTGCAGGTAGAAACCGGATGGCGGTTGGGAAGCCACGGCCGTGTTGCCGCCCGGGTCGCGCGTGACGATGATTGGGCTGACGGGCGGAACCACCGTCGGGTTGGCGGAAACCGTGATCTTTTCGTTGTGGTTGTTGAGCGCGCCGTCGTTGGCGGGGGCGATGCTCAACAAGGCCTGGATGCCGCTGGCCGTCGTGAGCTGCGTCCAGGCGGCGGCGCGGCACTGTTCGGTGCGCTGTTCCAGGCAGTGCTCTGCGGTGAGAATCTCCCGGTGGGCGCCGGCAGTGCCCAAACACTGGCTGTTCGCCACGTACAAGCCGATCAAGCCAAAGGCCGCGATGGCGACGCCGACCATCGTTTCCACAAGGGTCGCGCCGGATCGTCCAAACAGACGAGAGCTGACGTAGGGCAGAGCAGAGGATGGAGCGGCAGAAGCCATGGGAGGAGTCTGCCTATAGGAGCACAGGCGATACCGTCCGGTGCTTTTCCCCCAAGATGGGTCGGCGTTTTGCTCGTCTCGCAGCGACGGACCAGAAATCTGCAGTATGCGAAACAATGCTTTCTCATTATTGAGAATAAGTCCACTGATGAGCCCTGCGTTGTCTTTGACCGGTCATGATTAGATCGGCGGTCATTCGTCTTCATCCACTTTGCTCCCCGGCGCCGTCGCGGAACCCGCGCGGAGCAGATCGTAGGCGGGCAGATGCTTCGGTGGTGGTGGCATCACCTCCGGCCCCCGCACGGAGAGCCACGTCACCGCGTTGAGCACGCCGGGATCGTCCGCGTCGGCGTGCTCGAAGTCCAGCGTGGCGCTACGCCGGATAGCGGCAGCGGTTTCTTTGTCCCGAGCCGCTTCGGCGCGGGGCGTGAGGAGGCCGTCCAGGTCCACCTGCGGCAACCCGGCGGTATACGGCGCAAGGTCCGCCGGTCCGTCGGCGCGGAAAACGTCGATGGGCAAGGCGGTCGCATCTTGCAAGTTCATCGCAGGGAGACCGAGCAGCATTTCGATGGTGCGCAGCAAACCCGTGGTCGTGTGGAAACGATGCTCCAAGGTGCCGGGGCGGTTGTAGGCACTGACGATCAGGGCGACGGAACGATGGCAATCCACGTGGTCCGGCCCGTCCTGTGCGTCGTCTTCCACCGCCACGACCGCGGTGTTCTTCCAGAACGGGCTTTTGCTGACCGCTTCCACGAGACGGCCGAGCGCGTAGTCGTTGTCCGCCACGTAGAACTGCGGCGACGGCTTGCCTGCCGCCAGGCCCGAGGTGTGGTCATTGGACAAGCGCAGGATGCTCAGCGCAGGCAAAGGATCGTCCTTGCCGGCGGCGACCTCCGCGCAGGCGGCGTTGAACTCTTCCTCCCAGGCTCCGAAACGCGACGTGCCGCGAAACCGCACGTCCGGATTGTGCGGCGTGACGGCCGGGTCGAGTTCCACCCCGGCCGCGGCCTCCCACCGGGCACGGTAGGACTCGACCGTCATGGCGTCCGGCGTGCTGAGGTCGAAGTTGCGTGCCGCAGGGCAATAGTGGCCGTCGAGGCTGGCCTTGGCGGGCACGGCAACGAGAGTCGGCGAGAGGTCGGGGTAAGGCTTGGGCTTGCGGGCACGCGCGGCGGCGAGATCGTCGGCGGATGCGGTCGCCACGAACTCGCCGTAGTTGCGGTAGCTCAGCCCCGCGCGGGCGGCCAGGTCCCAGAGGTACAACGTGGAGGGTTCGCCCACGTCTTTTTCGTCGTGGGTGTATGGGAGATATTTGCGCAGGAAGCCGGCCATCGTCTCCGCGGTGAGGTCGGAGGAAAACAGCGGCTCGCCGCCCGTCTGCCCCGTGTCCGGCATCCGGTTAAACCCCTCGAAGTCGTACGAACGCCCCCGCCCCGAGTAGTTCCAGCGAAACACCTTGTCCACGTAGTCGGTGGAGAACGCGGCCGTGGACCAGTTGTGGCCGTCGGCGCTGGCCTCGGAGTTGACGAAGAAGCGGTCGAGCAACCCGAAGCGCAGGGCGAGCGCGCGGTGGTTGGGGGTGACGTCCTGCGCGGGGCCGCCGGGATGGCGGGCGGCCTCACCCGCACCGAAGATCGCCAGCGAGGCGTCCCCATCGGCGGCGGTGCCGTCGCCGCTGGTTTTCACGTCGCCGAAGACCTGGTCGTAGGTGCGGTTCTCCTTGATGATGTAGATCACGTGCTTGATGGGCGAGCCGCCCGTGCGCCCGGCGAACAGGGCCGGTTTTTCCTCGTCGGTCAGGCCCACGCGGCGCAACACCCACGCGGTGTCCTCCGCCAGCGTGCGCTCGTCGGGCAGCGGGATCGCCAGCAGGTTGCCGCTGACGACCGCCACCGAGTACGCTCCGCCGCGGCCCTCGTGGTGTCCCCGACCGGTCGGCAGGAAGCCGGGGCCGGGGGCGTTCGGGTTGCGGTCGGATGTCGTGACCATGTTTGAAGAGTTCTCCGTGCCGGTGCCCTTGCCGTTGCCGACGAAGAGCGTGCCGCTGACTAGGGCGAGCGCGCTGGGATAGCGCCCGGTCGGGATGAGGCCGAGCAGGCGGCTCGGGGTGGGCGTCTTGCCGTCCGGCGTTTTTTCGCCCCGGACCGCCTCGCCCAATCCCACGACCGCCACGGCGTCGGCGTGGGCGTTGGCGACGTAGAGCGTGCCGCCGTCGGGGGCGAGCGCCAGTCCCTCGGGGCTGACCCCGGGCGGGGCGTCGTCGGTCAGGCGCACGCCGATGCGCTCGATCTCCCGGTCGGCCTCCGTGTCGATGACTGAGACGCTGTCGTCGTCGGAGTTGGCGACGTAGAGCCGGTGGCGGGCCTCGTCCATGAGCAGCGTGCTCGGGTGCTGACCGGTAGGGATGCGCGTGCCGTGCGTCTGGTCGGAAGAGCCGGCGGTCAACGTACCCACCGGCGGCCACGCGAACACCGCCACCGCCGCGGCGTTCCAGAGCGAAACGTAGACCTTCGCGGCGTCCGTCCCGTCGGTTCGCCGGACCGGAATGGCGGCCACGGCGTAGGGGTAAACGTTTTCGTCCGGCCGCAGGCGCAGGTCCACACCGTGCAGGGAGTTGCCTGCACCAAAACCCCGCACGACGCCGACGTTATCGGCCAAGTTGTCGGCCGTGAACAAAAGCGGACCGCACAAAGCCAACCCGAGCGGGTACACGGCGGCCGACCCCGCGTTGTAACGCTTTGTCGGCGTGGCCCCGGTCAACGGGGCGAGGTCGATCCACGGTGCGGCGACGGTGGTGTCCGGTCCGGGCGAGCCGGGGGAAAGCGGCTGGGCCGCGCCCGGCGTGAAGCGGAAGCGCCACACCTTGTTCTCAAAACCTCCGGAGACGTAGAGGGCAGCGGTCCCGTCGTTGGCGAGCGGCGAGAAAGCCGCCCCGACGCACGCGCTTTGCGGCGAGGGGAAATACACGTTCTGGACGACGGCAGGCGCGGGGTCCGCCTGGAGGTCAATCAAGGCGATCGATTGCTGGCCGCGGTTGGTGCCAGCACTGAACTGGAGACCGTAGCCGCTGTTGACAGCCAGGAGGTAGCGCCCGCCGCCGTCGGGTCCGTCATGGTCGGGGCTGCGCACGAGGTCGACCGGTAGAGAGCCGACCGCGGGCTTGCCGGTGGCCTGGTCGGAGACGAAAACACCGGCCGGGGCGACGAGGCTGGGGCCGGGATGAACCTTGCTGTCGTCATCATCCTCGTGAGCAAGAGCTACCCACGGGAAGAGCAGGCAAGCTGACACGAAACAAACCGGGAGGAACTTCATGGACTTCAAGGTTTGCACACGAAGGCGGCACCTGGCGAAGCCACGTTGTGACAAAATGTTCGCTCCGATCTTGCTCGCTAATGGGTCGCCGGTCCGCTCATATCATCGCCGCCGCAACTCAACGCCATACGCTGCATCCTGCTTTTGCTTACCTGGTTCTGCTGCGTGGTGCCCGCCGCGCAAGCCGCGCCCACCTTTCTCTTCGATGCCACCAAGGCTGAGACGGCCGGCAACGCCGACTGGGTCGTTGACGAGGACAACCACGTCGCCGCGCGCTACCCCACGCCGCCCGCCTCGGGCATCACCACCTCCACAGTAGAGACGTACTGGACCGGCGCGCTTTCCTCCTGGGGCGTGGCACTGGTGCAGTTGGGCTACAACGTCGAGCAGCTTCCCGTGGGCGGCCGGATCACCTATGGTGACAGCACCAACGCGCAGGATCTCTCCAACTACCAGGTCTACGTCGTCTGCGAGCCGAACATCCTTTTCACCGCCGCCGAGAAGCTCGCCCTGATCCGCTTCGTGCAGGCGGGCGGCTCGCTCTTCGTCATCAGCGACCACAACGGCAGCGACCGCAACAACGACGGCTACGACTCCGTCGCCATTTGGAACGACTTTTTCAGCAACAACGGGGTCCAGGCCAACCCGTTCGGCGTGACCATCAACTCCACGGATGTCTCGCTGACTTCCACGAACTACGACCCGGCGGCGGACGACCCGCTCACCAACGGTCCGCTCGGCCCCGCCACCGTCCTGGAGTTCGACAGCGCCGCGACGATCACCCTCACCCCCAGCGCCAACGCGAGCGTGCGTGCGGCGTTCTGGACGAGCGCCACTCACACCAACAGCAACGTGATGATGGCCTGGGGCACCTACGGCGCGGGCCGCTTCGTGGTGGAAACCGACAGCTCGCCCGTCGACGACGGCACCGGCAGCAGCGGCCACACCCTGTACAACGACTGGACGGCGCAGGGCGTCAACCACTCGCACCTGTTCCTCCACGCCTCGGTCTGGCTGGCCTCGGTCAGCACGAACGGCATCCCTTATAACGACAACTTCGCCAACGCCGCCACGCTGGGCTTCGGCGCGACGGTCGCTACCGGCACCAACGTCAACGCCACCAAGGAAGCCGGCGAACCCAACCATGCCGGCAACGCGGGCGGGGCGTCGGTGTGGTGGCAGTTCACCGCCGTCAACTCCGGCACGGCGACGATCACCACGCTCAACAGCGACTTCGACACGCTCCTGGCCGTCTACACCGGTACGGCGGTCAATGCGCTGACCACCGTCGGCGAGGACGACGACAGCGGCGGCAACGGCACCAGCCTGCTCACGATCAACGGCGTCACCGCCGGGACCACCTACTACATCGCGGTTGATGGCTACAGCAGCAGCACGGGCACGGTCGTGCTCAAGCTGACCCTGGGTGCTGCTTCCGCCGGCCCCACCAACGACAACTTCGCCAACGCGGCCGTGCTCACCGGCACGAGCGCCACAGCCACCAGCACGAACGTCGGCGCCACCTTGGAAGCCGGCGAGACCGCGTTCTACAACGGCTCGCACAGTGTCTGGTGGCAGTGGACGGCCCCGAGCGACCTCTTCGCCACCGTTTCTACCTACGGCAGTTCCTTCGACACCACGTTGGTCGTCGAGACCGGCACCGCCGTCAGCGCCCTGACGGTGATCGGCAGCAACGATGACTACACCGGCACCACCAGCCAGGTCAGCTTCAACGCCTCGGCGGGCACGACCTACGCGTTCCGCGTGGACGGGTATTCCACCTACACGGGCAACATCGCGCTGGCGCTCACCACCCAGCCGCTGCCGACCGTCAGCGTGGCGGCGACGGCGCCGCAGGCCGCCGAAGCGGGCTAGGTGCCGGGCGTGTTCACCTTCACCCTCAGCCAGGCGGTCTCCACCCCGTTGACGATCAACTTCGCCTGGTTGGGCACCGCGACGCTCGGCACGGACTACGCGGTGACGGGTGCCGCGAGCGGGCCGGCCGTGACGAGCCCGGCCGGCCAGACGACCACGACGGTGACAATCACTTCCGTGGACGACAACGATCCGACGGAAGGAACCGAGACGGTCGTCGCCAACCTGGCAGCCGGCAGCGGCTACCAAGTCAGCACCACGGCCGCTACCGCCACGGTTTTCATCCAGGACGACTCGCCTTACTCTTCGGCCTGGGAGAGCACCTATCGGCCTCTGGGATTCTTCGGCGCGCTGGCCGCGCCACTGGCTGATCCCGAGGGCGACGGCATCCCCAACTTGTTGGAGTTTGCCTTCAACCTGAATCCACTCGCCGCCGACAGCCCACCGCGCTGCCGCAGGCGGGCATCGGCAGCTTCGTCGACGCGTCCGGCACGCCGCGCCACTTCCTCACGTTGACTTTTACCCGCCGCACGGACGCTCCCGACCTGGTCTACGCGGTGGAAACAACGACCGACCTCGCGGCAAACAACTGGACTTCTGCCACGCCGGTCTTTGTCTCTGCGACCACCGCGAACATGCCCGCAAATACCGAGCAGGCTGTCTACCGTGCCCCGCTGCCGCT
>CAXUIU010000152.1:0-6909 GCA_964250955.1 uncultured Chthoniobacterales bacterium
CAAGGCAAACTGGCCTTGGGACCCGAAGGAAAAGGGTTTCCGCAAGTACAAGGAATTGACCGACGACACGACGGTCGTGGTTATCGCCATGCTCCTGCTGGGTGGCTATGTGTCCCTGTGGGACTTGATCCTGAACTTCTTCGCCAGCTTCCTCATCCGCTAACGTCCCCCCTTCATGGCCGCTCTCACCGCCACCAACCAATGGTACGTCGTCCACGTGCTCTCCGGCCAGGAGAACAAGGTGCGCGACAGTTTGGAACGCCGCATCAAGACCGAGGAAATGGGCGACGTGATCTACAAGGTGCTCATCCCGACCGAGCGCGTGTCCGAGATCAAGCGCGGCAAGAAGACGGAGACCACGCGGAAGTTTTTCCCCGGTTACTTGATCGTCAACATGCACCTGCTCGACGAGCAGGGAAAACTCGTGGAGCGCGCGTGGTACTTCGTGCGTGACACCCCGGGCGTGATCAACTTCGCCGGGCCGAAGGATCGCCCTGTGCCGATGCGCGACAGCGAGGTGGAAAGCCTCTTGGGCCAGATGGCCGAGCGCGAGGGCGGGCAGGCCAAGCCGAAGGTTTCCTTCGAGGTCGGCGAGACGGTCAAGGTCGCCGATGGTCCGTTCCAAAACCAGAGCGGCGTCGTGGAAGAAATCGACCCGGCGCGCGGCAAGCTGCGCGTGTCCGTCACGATCTTCGGCCGCACCGCGCCCGTCGAACTCGAATACTGGCAGGTCGAGCGCGGCTAGGATCTCCCTTTTTACCCCAACCCACTTTCAGATTTATGGCAAAAGAAGTCGTCGGAACGATCAAACTCCAAATCCCCGCCGGTGCGGCGAACCCCGCTCCTCCGGTTGGCCCCGCGCTGGGTCAGCAGGGCGTCAACATCATGTCCTTCTGCAAGGAGTTCAACGCTGCCACGCAGAAGCAGAGCGGCGACATCCTGCCAGTGGTCATCACCGTCTACAAGGACAAGACTTTCACCTTCATCACGAAGTCGCCGCCCGCGGCCATCCTGCTCAAGAAGGCGGCTGGGATCGCGTCCGGTTCCAAGGAGCCGAACAAGACCAAGGTGGCCAAGCTGACCAAAAAGCAGGTCATGGACATCGTCAAAATCAAGATGAAGGACATGAACGCCCGCAGCGAAGAAGCGGCGTTCCGCACGCTCGCCGGCACCGCGCGGCAGGCGGGCATCGAGATCGAGGGCTGAGAGTTCGTTGCGATGTGGCGGAAGCCACGTTGCGAGTTGCGATGGCCGCTGCGCGGCGTTTTCAGAGTTCCACAATCCATTTTTCACCAACGCGCCGACAGGCGCACCATAACCCGTAAAGCGGCTTCTGGCCGCAGATTCGCTAACACTTCAAGGTAAGGAGAATCATTCTATGAAAGACCGCAGCAAACGTTACGAGGCCGCCGCCAAACTGGTGGACGCCAATAAGCAATACCCGCTCAAAGAAGCGATCACCACGCTCAAGGGCTTCCCGGCCCCGAAGTTCGACCAGACGGTGACGCTGTCGTTCCATCTGGGCGTCGATCCCAAGCAGTCCGACCAGATGGTCCGCGGCACTTGCCCGCTCCCGCACGGCAGCGGCAAGCAGGTGCGCGTGCTCGTGTTCGCCACCGGTGCGGCCGCTTCGGCAGCCCGCGAGGCGGGTGCGGAGTTCGTCGGCATGGACGACATGGTTAAGAAGTGTCAGGAAGGCTTTTCCGACTTCGACGTGGCCGTCGCTACTCCGGCCGCGATGGCTGAAGTGCGTAAACTCGGTAAGGTGCTCGGGCCGCGTGGCCTGATGCCCAACCCGAAGACGGGTACCGTCACCGACGACACCGCGAAAGCGGTGCGCGAAGTCAAGGCGGGCCGCGTGGAGTTCAAGCTCGACAAGAACGGCAACGTCTCCGTGCCTGTGGGCAAAGCGTCGTTCGGCCCCGACCAACTCGCCGAGAACGGCACGGCCGTCATCGACGCGGTGACGAAGGCGCGCCCTTCGTCGGCCAAGGGCAAGTTCATCCACTCGATCACGCTCACCGCAACGATGTCACCCGGCGTCAGCGTCGATCCGTCGGCTTTCGTGGCCGTGGTCTAACCTCCTACCTTTCGAGCAACACCATGCGTCCCGAAAAAACTTCCATCGTCGAGGAACTCGTCAACCGCTTTCAGAAGTCGCCGTTCCTCATCATCACGGACTACCACGGCCTGAAGGTCGGCCAGTTCAGCGACCTGCGCACCCGCCTCGCTGGCGTCGGCGCGCGCTACACGGTCGTCAAGAACACGTTCCTCAATCGTGCTTCGCGTGAGTTGGGCTACCCCGACCTGACGGGCAGCCTGAGCGGCCAGACGGCCATCGTCACCGGCGACAAGGACGTGAGCGCCGCCGCCAAGGTGCTGCGCACGTTCGCCACCGAGAGCAAGAAACTCGCGGTGCGCGCCGGCGTCGTCGACAGCTCGCTGTTCAGCGACAAGCAGATCGAAGCCCTAGCCGACTTGCCTTCCAAGGAAGTGCTCCAGTCGCAACTCCTCGGCCTGCTCCAGACGCCGGCCGCCCAGTTGCTCCGCACGATCAACGAGCCCGGCCGCTCCGTGGCGAGCCTGCTCCAGGCGTACGTCGAAAAGCAGGGTGCCCCGGTTGCCGAGGCGGCTCCGGCGGAAGCTGCCGCGGCCTGATTCCAAAATTTCCGGTGGCGGTGATCCATCGCCTCCATCGGAGGACCCAAAAACAAACCAACACAGAAAAGGTTCCTCGTCGGGCGGCGGCTGCCGTCTGAAATGTCCCCGGGGCTCCGGGCGCGACGATCACCACAACATTACCAAGTATGGCAGACACGAACGCGTTAGTGGAACAGATCAGCGGGTTGACCCTGCTGGAGACGGCCGAACTCATCAAAGCCCTCGAAGCCAAGCTCGGCGTGAGCGCCGCGGCTCCTGTGGCCGCCGCCGCTCCGGCCGCTGGTGGTGGCGCTGCCGCCGCCGCGCCCGCCGAGGAGAAGACCGCCTTCGACGTGATCCTCACCGAGATGGGCACCAACAAGATTGGCGTCATCAAGGAAGTCCGCGCGGCCGTCAGCGGCCTGGGTTTGGCGGAAGCCAAGGCCCTGGTCGAAGGCGCTCCGAAGCCGATCAAGGAAGGCATCCCGAAGGCCGAAGCCGAAGAGATCAAGAAGAAGATCGAAGCGGCCGGCGCGAAGGTCACGATCAAATAACCCGCTTTGCCGGGGCGGTATCGCTCCGGACGAAGTTTCAGGAACCGGCCGTGGGGGAAACTCTGCGGCCGTTTTCTTTTCGTTCCAAGGTCGTTCCCGGCGGAAAATTTAGGATTGTCTCGAAGAGACAACAAGACCTTGGGACGAACGCCGCGGCGGCGCGGCTTGTTGACGCCGTGCGCATAAGGTACATTCAAGTCAATGCCTTTTCCTGCCAGATGGACGGTGTTCGCGTGTGTGCTTGTTCTGTGGATGGCTCCATCGGCGCAGATTTTTGCGCAGCAGCGCCATGCCTTGACGCTTGAAGCCCACTCTGTCGCTAACGGTGGCCGGTCCGACGTGACCGGCGGGTCCAACGGCTTGCCCCTGGTAAACACGATCTCCGTGCAATCCGTCGGTGACCGGCGCGTCTCGAACAACCAAACCTCCGTCGAGATTTCTGTGCGCAATTTCGCCACGACGCCCGATCAGGTGCGCGTCGAATGGTTCTTCGTCGCGCTGCCGGCCAGCGGCCCGGTGCCCAGCCAGTCGGAGGTCATCTTCCACCACGACGCGCAGGATCTCGCCATCCCGGGCGGTAAAACGGCGACGCAGGTGGTCGATTCGCCGGAGGTCCGTGCGGTCTACGAACGCTCCACGACCGTCACGAACATCCCCGCCAATGTCTCCACCAACGGCTATGCGTCCACGACGGTTGCGGTGGTCAATTCGCAACGCGGCCTGGTGCCACGCGGATGGATGGTGCGGCTTCTGGACGCTGACGGCACGGTGCTGGTGTCTAAAGGTTCCAACCAGACCTACGAGAACATCGTCGCCAATCCGGTCCGGCTCGCCGGAATGCTGGTGCGTTCCGAACGCGGCAGCCGTCAAAATTCTCCGCCGGACAGCGGTGGACGGCGCTGAATTGACGCCAGGTGCCGGCCAGTCTTTTTCCGCGCCTGGAATTATGTTGACACACTTTCGGGGTTCACGAAGGATGCCGCCGCACCAGGGGCTTCGCGGGGCAGGGAGAAAACTTGCCGCCGCTCGTTTCATGACGCCCCTTCCGCCATCCCACATGAACACACTCTGCTCCAGCCGCCTTCCCGTCACCGCTCTCCGTCCGAGGCGTGCTTCCCGTTGCTTCGGTCTGGCGGTTTCGGTCCTGGCGGCCGGTTGGCTGACCGCCGGCCACGCGGTGGCAGACACGATTGTCTACACCTCCCTCGCCAGTCAGACGGATGGCTTTCAGACCAACGGCGGCGCGACCGCGGCCAACGGCTCCACCGCGCTCCTGGCCGACGACATCACCTTCGCTTCCGGCGCGGCGAACCAGATCGTCAACTCCTTCATCATCGACACCAGCAATTCCAGCGGGGCCGCGAACTCGGCCACCGCCACCGTGGAGTTCTTCGCTACGAACGGCACCAACGGTGGGCCTGGCACGCTGCTCGGCAGCGCATCCATGGCGAATAGTTTCGCCAGTTCGATCACGCGCTTGACGTTCACGCTACCCGGCCTGTTCACCATCCCGGCGAACGGCCAGATCTGGGCGGGGATCTATTTCACGGGAACGACCGGTTCCAGCACGCAGCAGGGGCTCAACAGCCTAGGCGTGCTCGACAAGGAGCCGGCCACGGTGGGCAGTAGCCAGGCGAACACCGCATTCCTGAGTAGCGGCCCGGCCGTCGCCGGCGGCAGCCCGATGGGCACGATCCTGACCGCTAGCCCCAACGGCCAGCCGTTGAACCTCGCCATGCAGTTCGCCGTGCCCGAGCCTTCCAGTTGGGCGGGTGCGTTGCTCGGCGGGGTGTTGTTGGGCTGGATGTTGCGCCGTCGGCGGGTCTGACCTGTCGATAGGGCGCTAGACCCCGGTGGTCGGCGGACGCGCGGCGAGCGCCTGCTCGCGGCGTTGCGCGGCGAGGGCGTGCAAGCGGCGATCCTCGTCGGTTTCGAGGGCGAGCGGCGGCACGGGGGCGGGGTGGCCTGCGTCGTCGAGGTGGACGAAGGTCAGCCAGCACTCGTTGGTGTGGCGGCGGGTGCCGGTGGCGATTTCTTCGGCGAACACGTCGGCGGCGATGGACATGGACGTGCGCCCGACGTGGACGACCCGCGCGCGGACCTCCACGAGTTCACCGATGCGGATGGGTTCCTTGAAGAGCACACGGTCGATGGAGAGCGTCGTCGCCTGCCCGCCGCAGTGCCGGATGGCGCTGAGCGCCGCACAACGGTCCACCATGCTCATGATGACGCCGCCGAACACCGAGGCGTGCTTCAGGCCGTTCGCTTGGTGTGGCATCATCAGGTCAGCGACGACGGCTTCGGAATGGCGGGGTGCTCTCGGGGTCATGCGGATGGTGTGAAGCCGGTCAGCCTGACCAGAAAGATCAGGGATTGCCTCGGACCCTCATCCCTACTTTGGTTACGACGCCGACGCAACGTCGGCGTAGATGCTCTCGACTTCTGCGGCGAACTTCTTGAGGACTTCCCGGCGCTTGACCTTCTGGGTGGGCGTCAGTTCACCGCCGGCGGTGGTCCACTCCGCAGCGAGCAGGGCGAAGTTCTTGATGCGCGCGTACTGCGCGAGATCCCGGTTTATCCTGTCGATCTCGCTGGCAATCAGCGCACGCACGCGCGGCAGTCGGATCAGTTCTGAATCAGTGGCCGTCGGCGTGGAGTCGCCTTCGTGTTGCTCGGCCCAGAGCGCGAGACGCTCGCGGATTGCGGCGAAGTTCGGCACGATCAACGCGCCGGGGAACTTGCGGTACTCGCCCACGACCATCGCCTGCGCGACGAGCGGCGATTCTTTGAGTTTGTTCTCGATGGGTTGCGGGGCGATGTACTTGCCGCCGCTGGTCTTGAAGATTTCCTTCTTGCGGTCTGTGATACGCAGGAAGCGCAATCCGTCCAGTCCCTCGATGAACTCGCCCACGTCGCCCGTGTGCAGGAAGCCCTCCGCGTCGATGGTCTCGGCCGTCAGGTCGGGGCGATGGTAGTAGCCCAGCATGACGTTCGGACCGCGGTAGAGGATTTCGCCGTCGGGCGCGAGCCGGATTTCGCCGCCCGCGATGACCGGACCTACCGTCCCGATCAGGTGGTGGCCCGTTTCCTTGAAGTTCGTCGTGACCACGGGCGCGGCCTCCGTCGGACCGTAACCCTCGTACACGCGCACGCCGGCGTTCCAGAAAACCTTGGCCAATTTTGGGTTCAGCGCCGCCGAGCCGCACACGATGCTGTCCACCCGGCCGCCGAGCGCCTCGCGCCACTTGGAAAAAACCAACTTGTCCGCCAGCTTGAGCTGCATGCGCTCGGAGAGCGTGGAGTGCTCCGGGTGCTCCGGGTCGATGCGTTCGGCAAGGTCGAGCGCCCAGAGGAAGAGTTTCTTGCGCCGGCCGGTGAGCGCGTTGCCGCGCGCGATGATGCGCTCGTAGATTTTCTCCAGGATGCGCGGCACGACGGCGAAGAAGTTCGGGTGCACCTCGCGCATGTTGTCACCGACGCGTTCCAGGCTCTCGGCGTAGTAGACTGACATGCCAATGTAGAAGTACGCGTTGGTCAGCGTACGCTCGAAGATGTGGCAGAGCGGCAAGAAGGAGATGGCGCGTTCGCCAGGCGAGCCGCCAATGAGGGGCACGATGGCCATGGCGTTGCTCACGAGGTTAGCGTGCGAGAGCATGACGCCCTTCGGTTGGCCCGTGGTACCGCTGGTGTAGATGAGCGTCGCCAAGTCCTCAGT
>CAXUIU010000152.1:6919-8891 GCA_964250955.1 uncultured Chthoniobacterales bacterium
CTCCGGCCGGACAGCGGCCGTGAGCGCGTCGATCTCACGCGCGAACGCCGGGTCGGAGAGCAGCCGGCGCGCACCGGCGTCGCGGAGTTCGGTCCAGCGGCACACTCCCGATTCGGCGGGTCGCTGGTAGTGGTAGATGTTTTCGAGTGATGGTAGTTCCGCGCGGACTCCGCTGATCTTGGCGTGGAGCGCGTCGCTGGAAACGAACACCAGCCGCGCGCCGGAATCATCCAGGATGAACCGGCACTCCTCCGGGGTGAGCGACGGATAGATCGGGACGTGAACCGCGCCGAGCTGCATCACGGCGAGGTCGATGATGTTCCACTCGGTCTGATTAGTCTCGGTGATGTTGGCGACACGATCACCGGGGCGCACCCCCGCCGCGTGCAGTCCGGCGGCGAGCGCGCGGGCGGTCTCGACGATGTGGCGCGTGGAAAAACGCTTCCAGCGTCCACCGACCTTGTGCGCGATGGCGTCGGGCTTGGGGAAGTACGCGAGCTGGTGCGCGAGGAGGTCGAAGACCCGCCGCGGCTCGGCGGGCTTCTGCGTGGGTTTGACCCGGCGCATCGGCCGACGGGTGGTGGCGTTGCGGACGGGTAGCTCGGTGGAGATGAGCATGGGTTTGTTAATCCAAGGCGATGGGCGCGGCGAGGCACTCGGGCGGGATGCCGAACGCATCGACGAGCGCGACGGCCTCGCGGCGGACCTCCGCGCAGAGTTCGTCCGCGCGACGGGTGAGCTGGCGTGACGCCTGGCGAGAGAGTCCCGCGTGCTCGAACAACCACGCGCGGTTTTTCTCCAGGTGCGACAGGGCGAACAGGTCGCGCAGCTTCGTGAGGATCGGGAGAAGACCTTTGTCGGGGCAGGCGGCGAGGCCGTCGGTGAAGTGTTCCCAAACGATCCGCTCGACGTGCGCGTGCGCGAGGGCGAGCAGGTCGTTCTGGATCGCGGTGAACGCCGCCTGCACGCTCATGCGCTTGCCGGCCGTCAGGCGGCGCAGACGCGCGCCGGCGTCGTGGAGGAGGCGCTCCTCGCGGAAGCGGAAGACCGTGCGCTGGTTTTCCGCGTCGCGCAGGTCAGCGACGGGGCGGGCCATGGCGCGGAGCTTGTCCTTGGCGGCCCATCGGATGAGCTGCCACTTGCTCAACCCTTTGAACTGCGCGGCGAACTCGGTGAGGAGATTCTTGGCGACGAGTTGCATGAGCACGGTGTTGTCGCCCTCGAACGTCGTGAAGATGTCGCTGTCGGCTTTGAGGGCGGCAAAGCGGTTGATTGCCAGGTAGCCCTCGCCGCCGCACGCCTCACGAGCCGTTTGCAAAGTTTGCGTGGTGTTCCAGGTGGAAAACGCCTTCAGGCCGGCGGCGGTCGTCTCGACCTGGCGGAAGTTGGCGGCGTCGGTGTGGAGGGCCGTCTTGGTCAGGTCCTTGAACGCGAAGTCGAGCGCGTAGGCGTTGGCCAACAGCGGCATCAGGCGGCGCTGGTGCGCGGGGTAGTCGAGGAGGATGGTTTCCGGTTGACCTTCCGCCGGGCCGAACTGCCGTCGGCGCGCGCCGTAGCGTACCGCGATGGCGAGGCCGCTCTTGGCGATGCTCAGGCCGCTGTGGCCGACGCTGATCCGACCCGCAACGAGCGTGCCCAGCGTCGTGAAGAAACGTGCTGCGGGGTTGCTGATGGTGGAAGTGTAACTCCCGTCGGCGGCGACCTGCGCAAACCGGTCCAACATCTCCGCGCGCGGCACGCGGACGTGGTCGAACCACAAGCGGCCGTTGTCCACGCCGTTCATGCCGAGCTTCTGGCCGTTGTCCTCGACCCGGACGCCGGGAAGCGGGTTGCCGCCCTCGTCGCGGATCGGCACGACGAACGCGTGGACGCCGTGGTGCTCGCCGCGCGTGTAAAGTTGCGCGAAGACGCTGGCGATCCGCCCGTGGACGGCGGCGTTGCCGATGTAGTTCTTGCCGGCGGTGAAGGTCGG
>CAXUIU010000153.1:0-8884 GCA_964250955.1 uncultured Chthoniobacterales bacterium
CGCAGCGGATCGGTCAAGATTCCAGGCCTGGAGTTGTATTCCACACGCTTGGAGGTAGTTCCAACGCCTCTGCTCCGTCGTCCAGTGCTCCGAGCCCGGGCTGACGTCGAGCAGGCGCATCCGGACGATGGCGTCCAGGTCGCGGTCGGCCGCCGCGTCGTCGCCCGAGAGGCCGTGCAGCAGCGCCGCGGCGAGCATCGCGTGCACCGGGCTGCCGCCGCGGGCGCGGGCTCGCGTCAGGTAGCCGGCGACGAACGCGGGACGCTCGGCGGCCGGCAGCAGGAAGTAATAGGCACGCAGGTCCGCGAAGACGGCGTTGTTCGCCGTGGGGTCGTAGGCCGCGCCGGTGCTCTCGTCGACAGCGCGGGCGAGCGTGGCGCGGGCGGCTTCGGTCCGGCCGAGGTCGAGTTGCCACTGCGCGAGCTGGAAACTCTCGGCCGCGTCGTCGCGCCCGGGCAGCGCCACGGCGCGCTCGCCGAGTTCGACGGCCTGCGGATACCAGCGTTTTTCGGCGAAAACCCCCGTGGCCGCGCCCCACAACAACGTACGCGACCGAACCTCGCCGGGAAACAATGCTGCAACCATCCCTGGTCCCGGCTGGCCACCGGTGGCGAAGAAGTAACGCAAGGTGTCGGTCAGCTTCTGCGGGCGGGCGCCGTCGGTTTCGTCGTCCTCCCACACCCAACGTCCCAGTGGCAGGTAGTTGCCCATCCGCAAGCCGACCAAGAGGAAGATGCCCTCCGCACGCTCACTCTCCTCCGGGTCGGTCGCGGCCAGCCAGGAAACGGTCAACCGTGCCGCCGCGTCCTTCTGGCCGGAGTAGTAATAGGCGGTCAACGGCTCGCCGCGCACACCGTCGGCTGCCGCGCGCTGCCAACGTTCCAGCCACAGGCGGCGGACCTCGGTATCCGCCGTCGGGTTGTCGGCGAAGATCATCCGCGACAGGGCGCCGATCACGTCCAGGCGCACGCGACGCTCGTCCTTGTCGTCCGGGACGCCATCGGCAGCCGGGTCGGACTCGGACACCGTGCCGCGGCTGGCGGCCACCAGGAACTTCGAGGCGTCCGTCGCCGGATCCAACTCGGGCGGCAGCACGAGGGCGTCGGACTTCCTCTCGGGCTGAGTGTGTGCCAGAACCCCCTCAAAACACGCTTTTGCCCCCGCCGTGTCGCCGGCCGCGGCGTCGAGCCGGCCGAGCTGATACGAGCGGCGGAAGTCGGCCGGGTCGAGTGCCACGATCTGTCCAAGCAGGGACCGGGCGCGGTCGGGTTGGGCCGCGCGCACGTAGTAGTCCGCCGCCCCTCCAAGGGCGGCAGTGTCGCGGGAAAACTTGGCGACGACCTGTTCCCACGTCCGGCCCGCTGCTTCGTCGTCCTGGTCGGATTCTTCCAGGGCAGCCAGCTTGGAGAGATTCTCTGCGGTGCCTTGGCCGGAGAGGGCGACGAGGCGGCGCTGGTGGGCGATGGCCTCGGAGGTTTCTCCCAGCCCTTCCGCCTCGGCGACCAACGCGCGCAACGCCGCCGGCGGGTCGGGTGCCGAATAGTACGCGCGGGTGAGCAGACGGTAAGCCTCTTGCCCGTCACCGTCCGCACGGCGGAGTTCAGCCACCGCCGTCATCGCAAAGTAGTCGAGCGGCTGCCGCGCGAGCCGGGCCTCGTACGCTGTGCGCAGCCAGTCTTCCAGTCCGTGGCTACGGCAGAAGACGACCAGTTCACGGAACAGGTCTTGCCGCGCGGCGAGATCGTCCTGCGCGTCGATGGCGGCCTGGAGGAGTTCGGCGGCACGCGGGAAGCGGCCGAGATGTTCGTAGGCGGCGAGCAACGGCCGGCGCAGGTTGGCGCGTTGGGAAGGGGTCAGACGCGGCAGGTTGTACGCGCGCTCCCAGGTGGCGCACGCGTCGAACCACCGGTCGGCGCGCTGCTGACCGAGCGCGAGTGTGGTCAGCGCGTCGGCGGAACCCGGTGCCTCCTGCGCGAGCCTGTCCAACATCCCCAGCGCGCCGTCGAAGTCGTTTTGCTCCATCAGGAGGTCGGCCACCCGGGAGAGCGCCGCAGGCTTCTGCGCCGGGTCGAGCGCGGCGATTTCGAGCAGACGGGTAACGGCGGTGACGCGGTCACTGGCGGCGAGCGCGCCGTCGGCCAGGATCGCGCGCGCGGGGACGCTGTCGGGAGCGAGTTCAAGCCACTTCCCGGCCGCCGCGGCGGCGTCGCGGGAACGGTGCGCCCAGCCGAGCCAGCGCGTCAGCCGGGCATACGCCGCGGGGGTGGGACGTTCGCGCGCGGCGGCTTCGAGCCCGGCGAGGTAGTCGTTGAGTAGATTGTCGGACGGTTCGATCTTAGGGGACGGCGAGGTCGCCAATAATCCGATGACGGTCCGACCACGCCCGCGGACGATCCGCGCCTCGGGGTCGGGTGCAGGCGCGGAACGTTCGGACAGCGCGAGAAAGAGCCGGTGGTCGATGTCCTCGCGTGCATCGCCTTCGGGCGCGACGGCCAGAGCCGCTTCCAGGGAGGTGACAGCCCCGTCCACATCGCCGCGGGCAAAAAGGATTTCGGCCACGGCGACGCGCGGTGCGCTGACGTTCGGCTGGAGGGCGATGGCTTCCTGCCAGCAACGCAGGGCGTCGTCGGACTCGTTGGCCTCCTTGTAACACTCGGCCGCCGCGGTCCAGCGCGCCGCTCGGGCGGCGGGGTCGCCGGGCTGTTGCGCGAGGGATTCGAGGACGCTCCGGGCGTCCGCGAGACGGCGGCGGGAAAGGAAGAACTTCGCCAGCGCAAGCGCGGGTTCCGTGGCAGAGGGCTGCCGGACGGCGGCGGCGCGCAGGAACTTTTCCGCGTCGTCGTCGAGGTGATGCGAGAGGAAGAAGCTTAGGACCGGGACCGAGATGGACTCGTCCGCAGGGTTCGCGGCGAGGCGGGCTTCGACCCGGCGCACGGCCGCTTCCACCTGGCCCGCGCGGAGTTCGAGGTCGGCGCGCGCGAGGATCAGGTCGAGGTTGCCCGGCTGGGAACGCAGCAGCGTGTCGTACAACGCGCCGGCGCGGTCGTTCTCGCCGGCGTCGGCCAGCAGACGGGCCAGGCGCAGGGTGCCTTCGCGGTCGCGGGGGGCGAGGGCGACGAGTTTCTCCAGCCACGTCCGGGCCGCAACGGGGTCGCCCTCGGCCTCGGCCAGGGCCATGAGGCGAGTGTAGTTGCCCAGGTCGCGCGGGGCTTGGGAGATGGCACCTTCCCAGCGGGCGGTCAACTCGGGGACGCGGCCGGCGCGTTGGTAAAGCCGGATGAGGCGGTCTTGCAGGTCGTTGTAGAGCCAGTTGTCGCGGGCGGTCAGCGCTAGGCCGCGTTCGAGCGCGTCACGGGCGGCATCGAACTCCCCGCGGACTTCGTGCAGGCGGCCGAGTTCGCGCAGGGCGGCGGCCCGGCCGGGCGGGTCGGCGTGGGCGTCGAGGTACTCGTACTGCGTGACCGCGCGTTCGGGGAAGCCGTTCTTCTCCTCGGTGGCGGCAAGTTGTTTGCGGAGAGGGAAGTTGTTCGGGTCGGCGGCGACGAGAAGCTCCCACGCGGCAACGGCCTTGGCCGGCTCGTTGGCGGCCAGCCAGGCGTCGCCGAGTTTCGTCAGCAGGTCGAGCCGGCGGCGGTCGCTGGCAGGGCGCTTGGCGAGGGCTTCGGCGAAGCGCGCCGCGGCGTCGGCAGGGCGTTTTTGAAGGGAGGCGAGGTCGGCCTGCGCGACGAGCGGCAACGGACTGGCAGGGTCGAGTTCCGCCGCTTGGGCGTAAGCTCTGGCGGCGTCCTCCAGGCGACCGGCGCGCTTGAGGAGGTGGCCGTAGATGAGGAGCGGGGGCGGACGGGCAGCGGGTTCCTCGGCGGCGCGGCGGTAGTCGTCCAGCAACGCGCTGGTAGCGTTGCGCTCCTCGTAGGACTTCCAGAGGCGGTCGAGCGCCATGCCCTCGGCCGGGTTGGCGGCGAGCATGGACTTGTAGCGTTCGACGACGCGGCCGGCGCGCTCATCGTCGGCGAACGGGTTCGGCGTCTGCCCCGCGACCGTGGCCGCCGTCAGCAAACTGGCAAGCAGCACGGCGGCGCGGCGCGGCAGGATCATCGGTGCGCGGCGAGTGTACCGCACGGGGCCGGAACCGGCAAGTTGCGCGCCGCCGCTTGCGGGATGGCGAGAGACGTTCTTGGTTGGTGAGTGGATCCCTCCAACGATCTGCGCCGTGTGCGGGTGGCGCTGGCGCTGTTCATCGCGGGGTTGGTGATCAGCGGGGTGACGGCGTTTCCGCTCGAAGGCGAACTGGACCTCGTGGCGAGGTGGCTCGGACTCGAACGCGTCGCGGCTTCGGGCGGGTTCCTGGCGGACGCGGCGGGATGGGTCCTGCGGGTGCGCGAGGCGCTGCACGTTACCTACGCGCAGTATCCGTTCATCGCGTACGGCACGGACTGGCTGGCGTTCGGGCACCTGATCATCGCGCTGTTCTTCATCCCGCCCTGGATCGATCCGGTGAAGAACAGCGCGGCCATCCAGGTCGGACTGTGGGCGTGCGGGTTCGTGCTGCCGCTGGCCTTGATCTGCGGGCCGATCAGGCACGTGCCGTTTGGCTGGCGACTGGTGGACTGTTCGTTCGGGGTGCTCGGTTTTCCTCTGCTCTGGTACGCGGCCATCCTCACCCGGCGGATCAGAGACCGGACGGATGGTCGATGAAGTCCCACGGCAGCGAGAACTTCTCGCCCAGGTGCGCCGCCAGGGCTTTCACGCCGAAGGTCTCGGTCGCGTAGTGCCCGCCGTAGAGGATGTTGACCTCCAGCTCCTCGGCCAGGGGGAACGTCCAGTGCGGACCTTCCCCGGTGATGAACGTGTCAATGCCGGCGGCAGCTGCCTCACGGATCTCGGCCCCGGCCCCGCCCGTCACGACGCCGACGCGACGAACCTGCGCCGGACCGCCCGGACAGATGCGTACGGGTCCCTCGACGGCGTCTCTCAGGCGGCGCTGGAGGGTGTCCCGTTCCAGGTGGAGTTCGGCCCACTGCCCGAGCATCGTGCCCTTGTATGGGAGAAAAGGCTGGGTGTCGTGCAGTCCGACGGCCGCGCAAAGCAGGGCAGTGTTGCCGACTTGCGGGTGAACGTCGAGCGGCAAGTGCGAACTATAAACCGCGATTCCCGCGTCCATCGCGCGCTTCCAAAGCTGGTAGCGGCCCTTGGTCATCGGCATCAGGCCGTTCCAGGCGAGGCCATGGTGAACCAACAACAGGTCCACCCCCAGCCGCGCCGCCACATCCACCGTGAAAAAACAGGCGTCCACGGCTGCCCCGATGCGCCTGACCCCTTCGCGGCCGTCCAGTTGCAGGCCGTTGTGCGCGTTCGGGTAATCCGGGATGTCGGCCGTCCGCAGATACCGGTCGAGATACGGGACAATTTGATGGGTGAGCGACGCCACGGCGGGCAAGGAAAACCCGTTCTGTTCATCGCGCAAATCACGGTTACATTGCCCGCTCTTATGCTTAGCGCCGGAATCGTCGGACTGCCCAACGTGGGCAAGTCCACCCTGTTCAACGCCGTCACCCGCACGCGCAAGGCGCAGGCGGCGAACTACCCTTTTTGCACCATCGACCCGAACCAGGGGATCGTCACCGTGCCCGACCCGCGGCTGGCCGTCTTGGGCAAGATGAGCCACACGCAGAAGATCGTCCCGGCGGCCATCGAGTTCGTGGACATCGCGGGGCTCGTGCGTGGGGCAAGCGGCGGCGAAGGGTTGGGTAACCAGTTCCTCTCCCACATCCGCGAGGTGGACGCCATCGTGCAAGTCGTCCGGTGCTTCGAGGACGCGGATATCCATCACGTCAGCGGCACGGTGGACCCGGTGCGCGACATCGAGGTCATCAACACGGAGTTGATCCTCGCCGACCTCGCCAGCGCGCAAAAGCGCCAGGACCGCAACGCCAAGGCGGCCAAGTCCGGCGACAAGGTCGCGCAGGCCGAGAACGCCCTCCTCGCCCGCTTGATCCCGCACCTCGACGCCGGCAAACCCGCGCTCCTGCTGGAAGTCTCCGATGAGGAGAAGCGGCTCCTGCGCGGCTTCTTCCTGCTCTCGGGCAAGCCGACGATTTTCGCGTGCAACGTCGCCGAAAGTGACCTCGCCGCGCTGACCACCGCCGTCGCCGAGGAGGAACTCCACTCCTCGTCCTCACCCGCCGCGACGCACGTCCGGGCGGTGCGCGAGTACGTCAAGAGCCACCTCGACACCGAGGCCGTCGTCATCTCCGCGCAGATCGAGAGCGAACTCGTGGACCTCTCCGAAGAGGAAGCCGCCGAGTACCTCGCGGGCCTCGGCGTCACCGCGGAAGGCAGCGGCGTCGCCACGCTCATCCGCGCCGTTTACGGCCTGCTCGGCCTGCGCACGTACCTGACCACCGGCGAAAAGGAGACGCGCGCCTGGACAATCCACGCCGGCGACAAGGCTCCGGCGGCGGCGGGTGTCATCCACTCGGACTTTGAGCGCGGGTTCATCGCGGCGGAAATCGTCCACTACGACGAGTTGGTGCGCCTGGGCAGCACCGCCAAGGCCCGCGAGGCCGGCAAGTTGCGCATCGAGGGCAAGGAATACGTCGTCAAGGACGGCGACGTGGTGGAGTTCCGCTTCAACGTTTGAAGCGGCTAGACACAACTCGCCGGGCGCAGGCGGGTTGCCGACAAACCATTTTACAGCCTGCGCACCTTCGGCCATTGTCTCCCACTTTTATCATGACCCGTTCTTTTCCGAAGGCGACGGCCTTCCTGTGCTGCGGCCTGTTGCTTCTGGCCGCTTCCCTCCGCGCCGAGATCGCCGATGTACGCAAGAGTGTGGTGCGCATCACCACCACCTCGCAGGACCCTGACTACAAGGTGCCTTGGAACCCGGGGAACATCGCCCGCGGCGTCGGGGCCGGGTTCATCATCAACGGCCCGCGCATCATCACGAACGCGCACGTCATCTCCAACGCTCGCTTCGTCACCGTCGAACGGGAGAATGACCCCAAGAAGTACCCGGCCAAGGTCAAATTCGTCGGTCACGACTGCGACCTCGCCGTGCTCGAAGTGCGCGACCCCGCCTTCTATAAGGGCCTGCGCCCGCTAGAGATCGGCGGCATCCCGAAGCTGGAGTCCGCCGTTTCAGTGTACGGCTACCCCATCGGCGGCGAGCGCCTCTCGGTGACGCGCGGCGTCGTGTCGCGCGTGGATTTTCAGGTCTACAGCCATTCTTCGGTGGACAGCCACCTCGCCTGCCAGATCGACGCCGCCATCAACCCCGGCAACTCGGGTGGCCCCGTGTTGCAGGAGGGAAAGATCGTTGGCGTGGCGTTCCAAGGGTACAGCGGCGACGTGGCCCAGAACGTCGGCTACATGATTGCCACGCCCGTCTTGCAGCACTTCCTGGAAGACATCCAGGATGGCCATTACGACAAGTACGTGGACCTTGCGGTCACCACCGCGCGCCTCCAGAACCCGGCCGAACGTCGGGCGCTCGGCCTTCAGGATGACGACACCGGACTACTGGTTGGAGCCGTGGTGCCGGGGGGCACGTGCGACGGTGTGTTAAAGACGGGCGACGTGATCCTCGCCGTCGACGGTCGCCGGGTCGCCAGCGACGGGTTCATCGAGATCGAAGGCGAACGCGTCGAGATGGCGGAAATCGTCGAGCGGAAGTTCAAGGGCGACCCGCTCAAGCTCCACATCCTACGCGACAAACAGGAGGCCGACGTAACCGCGACGCTCAAGCCGGCGTGGCCCTTCCTCATCCAGGCCAACGCCTACGACGTGAAGCCGCGCTTCGTGCTCTTCGGTGGGTTGTTGTTCCAGCCGCTCTCGCGCGACTACCTGGAAGTCTACGGACAGGACGATTTGCGGGTGCGGTACTTCTACGAATCGTTCGTGGAGCGCGCCGTGTTTCTCCAGCATCCGGAGGTGATCGTGCTCAGCCAGGTGCTCCCTGACCCAATCAACACGTACTTGGAAGAGTTCCGCAACTCCATCGTCAGCGAGGTCAACGGCAAGCCGATCAAGCGTCTCGAAGACCTCGCCGCTGCGTTCGCCGAACCGTCGGACTACTACGTCATCAAGTGCATCGGCGAGGGTCGGCCCATCGTGCTCGAACGCGCCAAGGTCGAGGCCGCTCGTCAGCGCATCAAGACCGTCTACAATGTCATTTCCGAGTCCAACCTCGACCAGACCCCGGCTACCCCGCCGGCCGAGAACGTCCCCGCCGTGGTTCGCCGCGACACGCCCGCACCTGACGCGGTCACCCGCTGAGCGCCTCCCTTTTTCCTTTCCCGTATGACCTCTCTCCCCAGGCTGCTCTGCGCGGCGGCCGTCTCGTTGTTCCCTGCCGCCGGGATGTTCGCGGCCCCAGTGGCCCGGCCTGTGTCCAAGACCGACGCGGCCGTGGTGCGGGTGAACTCCACCAATCAGGATTACGACTTCTTCCGGCCATGGTCGAAGAAGAACCCGCGCGTGTTTCACGGCCTCGGTGCGGTGATCGCGGGCAACCGCGTGCTCGTCACGGCGCAACTCGTCGCTAACCACAACTACGTCGAGCTCGAGCGCGCCGAGAGCGGCCAGAAGACGGACGCACGCGTCGTGTGCGTGGATTACGAGGCCAACCTCGCACTGTTAGAACCTAACACTGACAACTTCTTGACCGGTGTGACGCCACTGGAACTGATCCAGGACGCAGTGGTCGGTGACCGCGTCAACGTGCTCCAACTCGAAAGCAACGACGCGCTGATCTCCACACCGGGACCGATCACGACCGTCGAGGTCGCCCGCTACCAGCTAGAGGGCACGGCGTTCCTCGTCTACCGCCTGACCCTCCCGCTCCAGTACAAGGAGGGAAGCTTCACGGCGCCAGTCATCAAGG
>CAXUIU010000154.1:0-8862 GCA_964250955.1 uncultured Chthoniobacterales bacterium
GTGTAGGTCGCGGTGAAAAAGAAACTAAAGTAAATCGTCGTAGCTACCGCCCACGTGGTCGGGTTAAGCAGAATGTGTTTGTTGTCGAGAGAGGGCTCAACCCCGGGCGGGATCGTCATCCATTCGTACAGGAGCGGCGCGCCCACCGCGAGCGGGATGAAGAACAACGGCAGGACGGAAAACGAATTAGCGGCGGTTTCGAGCAGGCGCTTGATGACTGCGCTCCACTCGGCGTCCATCGTGTAATGAATTAAAATCCAGAACAGCGACCCTGCCGAGATCGTGAAGAAGAACATGAATCCGAACAACCACGACACCAGGAACTGCCGCGCGCCTGCATGGGCTTCTTGCGTCCACGGCACGAATAAGCTCACAATCATGATGAGCGCGCCGATCCCAGTGGCCAAGAGCAGTCCGAAGATGACTGGCCCGAGGTTGGCGTAGCGGAAACGCTCGTCCTTGAGCGTATCGATAGTGACTTGGTGAGAGACGGCGCTCATGCGAAAAACGGATCAAGGCTTGGCGTTGACGACTTTCTGCTGCTCGGGGGTCAGTTCAGCGAGCGTGACCTCCTGCGCCTTCTGGAGCGCGCGGATGTAGCAGACGATGGCCCAGCGGTCATGCACGGTGATGTTCGCGCCGTAGCCGTTCATCGAGTTGTGGCCGTTGGTGATCGTGTAGTAAATCTCTCCGTCAGCCATCTTGAGGTACTTATCGAGATGGTAGTTGGCGATGTTGGCGAGGCCGTATTGACTGGTGACGCCGTTGCCGCCGCCGGTCCCGCCGTGACAGACGGCGCAGTTGATCGTGAAACGTTCGCGGCCTTTCTGCATCAACTCTTCGTTGACCTCCAGCGGGATGCCCGTGCCCCACTGGTCACCGATCATGCCGGTGTCGTAGTAGGTCGGTCCTTCGGTGAAGGCGAGCCGCTCATGGTTGTCGGCGGTTTGCGGTCCGTCCGCGCCGGGCAGGCGGGAAAACGCAGTTTTGTGCGCTTGCTCGAAACCCATCGGCACGGCGCCTTCCACCGGGCGGCGCGGCCCGACGCCATCGGCGAAGAACCCGCTCGTGGACTGCGGCTTGACCTTGGGCTGGCGCACCATGTCCGGAAGGAACTCGAACGGGCGGCCCGTAGAATGACGCCCGCGCGGCCCAGCCACGATGACGACCAGGAGCACGGTGATCAGAAAACCGAGGAGGAGGTAACGCATACTATTCGTCGTAGACCATCGTGACGTTGGTCGCGCCAAGCTTGGAGAGGAAGTCGCTCGTGCTTTTTTCCGAGAAGCGCGCGTCGCTGGCTTCCACGACTACGAAGAAGCCGTCGTCAGTGACTTTGTTGAAGCGGTCCCAGTTGAAGAGCGGATGGTTCCAACGCGGCAGGAGGTTGAGTGCGAGCATCCCGAACACCGCACCGAAGGCCGAGAAGAGCACCGTCAGTTCAAAGATCACCGGGAAAAACGCCGGGATCGTCGTCCAGTTGATCGGCTTTCCCTGCACGACGAGCGGGTAAAGATACACCGCACTGCCAATTTCCAAGAGCAACGCCGTGGCCGTGCCACTCAGGCCGCTCACGAGCACTATATAGGACACGGCCGACTTGCCCAAACCCATCGCTTCATCCATGCCGTGGATCGGGAACGGCGAGAAGGTATCCCAGCGTTTGAAGCCGGCGTCGCGCATGGCTTCCGCCGCGCTGAAAAGCGAGGCGGCATCCGAGAACTCGGCCCCGAGCCCATAAGGTTTAGCAGTAGCGGTAGGAAGCGGCATGGCTTTGAGTTCCTCTTAGTGGTTGCCCATGTCTTCGATGCGGCGGTCGATGCCTTGTGCAGGCTGACCGCTGGTCGCGGGCACAACATCGCCTTCGTCGGAGGCAGCGGCACGGCGGCGCAGGCCGTGGTTGTCCTGCTGGGTGTGCGGGGTTTCGGTCAGGTGCGTCGGCTCGGGCTGCGGACCAGCGGCATAACCGTATTTATGCCCGTGGCCCGAGTGCGGGTCCGCCATGGGCGTCACGCCTTTGATTTCCGCAATGGCGATCATCGGCAGGAAGCGGATGAAGAGCAGGAACAACGTCAGGAACAATCCGAAGGAACCAATGAAGGTCAACATATCCACCCAAGTCGGATGGAAGATGTTCCAGCTTGACGGCAGGAAGTCGCCCGCGATGCTCGTCACAATGATGACGAAACGCTCGAACCACATGCCCGCGTTGACGAACTGGCAGATGAAGAACACGAACCAAATGTTGCGCCGGCACCATTTGAACCAGAAAAACTGCGGCGAGATGACGTTGAAGCTCATCATGCAGTAGTACGCCCACCAGTAAGGCGCCCACGGCAATTTCGGGAACGCATCGGGATGTCCCGTGGCGGCGCACCCCCAATGAATTAGGTCCGTCACCGGCCCGGCCACACGACCGCGCAGGAACGCCCAAACCTCGTACATGTTGCCGCCGTACCAGGCGACGAAGAACTCCATGATGTACGCGTAGCCAACGATGGAGCCCGTCATCAGGATGATCTTGGCCATCACGTCGATGTGACGCGCGGTGATCATATCCTTCAATTGCGGGTAGAAGAACTCGCGCAACGGGATCATCAGCGTCAACACCATGGCGAATCCACCGAAGATGGCACCCGCGACGAAGTACGGCGGGAAGATCGTCGTGTGCCAGCCGGGCACGACGGACGTGGCGAAGTCGAAAGACACGATGGTATGCACCGAGAGCACCAGCGGGGTCGAGAGCGCCGCCAGGAGCAGATACGCCATCTCGTAGTGCCGCCACTGGCGATTGCCACCGCGCCAGCCCAGCGCGAAGAACCCGTAGCCATACGCTGCAATCATCTTGCCCTTGGCGCGGGCGCGGTCGCGTAGCGTGGCGAGGTCGGGGATCAGCCCCGTGTACCAGAAGAGCACCGACACCGTGAAATACGTGGACACCGCGAACACGTCCCAGAGCAGCGGCGAACGGAAATTCGGCCAAATCCCGTACTGGTTGGGGACGGGTGCGAGCATCCACGCCATCCACACGCGACCGACATGCAGGCCGGGATAAAGCCCGGCGCACATGACGGCGAAAAGCGTCATGGCCTCGGCGGCACGGTTGACCGCTGTACGCCAACGCTGCCGGGTCAGGAACAAGATGGCCGAGATCAGCGTACCGGCGTGGCCGATGCCGATCCAGAACACGAAGTTGGTGATGTCCCACGCCCAGGCGACCGGTTGGTTCTGCCCCCACACGCCGACGCCCGTAAAGATGAGGTAGGCGAAGCACGCGAAGCACGTGACCATCAGCAGCGCGCTCGGGAAGAAGCACCACCACCACCAGCGTGGGGTTTTCTCCTCGCACATCCGGCAGATGTTGTCGGTGATCCAGCCGAGCGAACGCTCGTTGGAAACCAGCGGCGTACGCAGATCGGCGAGGATCTTCGCGGCGCGGGGGTTGACCTCGGCGGGAG
Organism: uncultured Chthoniobacterales bacterium; assembly: GCA_964250955.1. Lineage (GTDB taxonomy): Bacteria > Verrucomicrobiota > Verrucomicrobiia > Chthoniobacterales > SZAS-18 > CAHJWO01. The sequence continues at coordinate 3,459 of CAXUIU010000154.1, forward strand.
ACAACTCCGAGGAAGCAGGTTGGACGGCAGTGGCAGCCATAAAGGTATTGGGTGGAAGCGGGCGGCAGCTAGGAAGCGATCAGGGCACAGTGCGAAGACTCAGCGCGCGTCGTGCGCTCCTTCTTTGGCCTCGTGGGAGATGCCCCCACCGCGTTCTTCGTGTTGTTGCTCCTCTTGAATGTTTTTGCGCGGAGCGTTGGCAGGGTTGCCCAGCAGGGTTTCGCCGACGAGTTGCGCCCCGGGCATCGCCGGGTTGGGATTGCGCAGGCGCGCCTGGTAGCTCACGCGCGGACGCACGTTGAGGTATTCCAGCATCTTGTAGTCGCGATCCTGCTGCTTGACTTTGGAGACCTTGCTCTCCGGGTCCTTGACGTTGCCGAAGACAATGGCTCCCGCCGGGCAGACCTGCGCGCACGCCGTCGTGAAGGAATCCCGCGGCACCAGCGTGCGGTCGGAATCCCGCGCCACCTGGAGTTGGTCGATTTTGGCTTCCTCGATGCGCTGCACGCAGAAGGTGCACTTCTCCATGACGCCGCGCATGCGCACGGTCACGTTCGGGTTCTTGGAAAGCTGCTTGATGTCCGGCATCCCCTTCGCGCCGAAAGGCCCGAGGTACGCACGCGACTTGCCCTTCCACGGGCCGCTCTCGATGGGCTCGATGCTCCGCTCGTTGTAGTTGAAGAAGTTGAAGCGCCGCACCTTGTACGGGCAGTTGTTGGAACAATACCGCGTGCCGATGCAGCGGTTGTAAGCCATCGAATTAAGGCCTTCTTCCGTGTGGATGGTCGCGTTGACCGGGCAAACGGTCTCGCACGGAGCGTTCTCGCAGTGGTGGCAGGTGACAGGTTGCGTCAGGATCTGCGGGTCATCGTCCAGCGTCGGGTCGAACGCCGGGTCAGTCTCGTTACGTCCTTCGTTGGGATCGTTTTGCTGTTTAGCCGGGTCTTTGGAACTCACCCCCGGTTCTTCCGGCGTCGCCACCCCTTCAATCGTCGAGTAGTAGCGGTCGATGCGAATCCAGTGCATCGCGCGTCCGCGCTCGACCTGATCCTTGCCGACGACGGGAATGTTGTTCTCTGCCTGGCAGGCAACCACGCACGCGTTGCAGCCTGTACAGGTATTAAGGTCAATCGCCATCCCCCATTGGTGCTGTGCCTCGTAGGGAGGGTTGCGGTACAAGGAAACGTTGGCCGGGATGTGGGCGTCCATGCCCATCAACTGCACGAAGCTCTTGCCTTCCTTGAAGTCGTTGCCGGCGTTCTCCCGGTAGACGCTGATGGGCAGTTCGCGCACGAGGTTACGCCCTTCCATCGCCTGATGGTGCTGAGTCGTGACAAGGTGGTACGTCTCACCGGTCGGAGTGATCTTGGCTCCGGTGGCGAAGTACGTCGTTTTGTCCGTGCGCAACGGATAGGCATTGAAGCCCGTGTTGCGCCCGACGCGGCCGGTGTGCGTGCGCCCGTAGCCAAGGGCAATGGTGAGAGAGTTGTCCGCTGCTCCCGGTGACAAGAGCACGGCCCCCTTGATCTTGCGACCACCGGGGATCTCGACTTCCACCATGTCGCCCTCGGTCCAGTCGCCGCCAACGAAGGCCCCGTTGTGGTACACGTCGAACGCCACTTTGTTGAGCCCCAACCGCCGCGCGGTGCGCGGGCTCATCAGGATTGCGTTGTCCCAGCAAATCTTCGTGATGGGATGGGGCATCTCCTGGAGCCAGCCGTTGTTGGAATACCGGCCGTCGTCCACCTTGTAGTCACGCGTCAGCACGACCTCTAGGTCGTCCGCGCTCGTAGCGGTGGGCGGGAGTTGATCTTTGAGGGACTTGCCGACGTAGTCGTTCACCTCGCCGACGTTGAAGTTGGCTGCGCCGTCGTGGTCGGTGAACGCCGTGCCGGGCACGAAGCCGTCACGCAGGAAGGCGTTCCACGCGAGGTCCTCGCTGGCACCGTCGGCCTTGTTGAAACCCTTCCACGTCTCGCGGACGAGGTCGGGCTTCTCGTTGGGCTGACCGCCGGTGAGCATGACCATCAGGTCGAGATCACTCAGGCCACCGAAGAGCGGCAGGATCATCGGCTGGATGACGCCGTAGGTCCCGTCGGCCGCGCGGATGTCGCCCCACTGTTCAAGGAAGTGCGCCTGGGGAACGTGCCACTGGCTGATCTGGCTGGTCTCGTCCTCGTAGTAGCCGAGCCGAACGACGTTGGCGACGCTCTTCTGGACCGTGGGCCAGTCGAGGTTGGCGAGCGCGTTGTAGACGGGGTTGCCGCCGAAGACAAACAGGTTGTTGATCTTCTTGGCGTTGATGTCCTCGGTCAGCTTGGAAATCGAGAGCGGCTCGCCACCGGCGCGTTCGGGCGCAGCGATGGGCAGGAGGGTCTGGCCAATGTTGTCGAGCGCGCCGTTGATCGCGTAGGCAAGCGCGTGGACCACCGCTGGCTGGCGCGGCCCGACGACGACGAGGCTCTTGCCTTTGCTGGCAACGAGGTCCTTGGCGACCTGCGTGATCCATTCGTCGCTGCCCTGGAACGTGCCGACTCCGCTGTAAGCTGCGGCGAGGCTTTCGAGCGCGCCGCCCCCGATCTTCTTAGCAAGCGCCACGGCGAGCGCGCCGACGCGGCTGGCCTGGCACCGCAGGCGATGGTCGGCGATGCCGCCGGTGATCGTATAGCGGTTCTCGACGACGTAGAGACGGTTCATCCCGTCGGTTGCCTTGACAACGCGGCGGCGGTTCGTGAAATCACGGGTCGCCTCGATGCCGCCCTCGTCCAAATCGAGAAAGTCGCTGTCGAGTGAGAGAACCACGTCCGCCCGGTCAAAGCGCGGCACGAGTCGCAGGCCGTCGCCGAACGCGGCGCGGGTCGCCTCAATCTCGTTGAAGTGCCGCAGCGGGTCGTAGAGATACCAGCCAAGCTGCGGGAACTGCTTCTTCAGTTCGCCCAACATCCGGTCGCGCGTGGGCGAGAAAGTTTCTTCCACCAAGATCGCCGTGTCCGCACCGCCGTTGGCGAGCATGGTCTGGCGCAGGTCCTTGATGAAGTCGGCGAACTTCGCCTGGTCGCTCGGCTGGCCGTTGTGGACGAAGCCGCGCGAACGGTCCGGGTCGTACAGGTCCAGCAGCGCACCCTGGGCGATGGGGTCAGTCGCGCCGTTGCTGGCGGGGTGCAAAGGATTGCCTTCCAGCTTGATTGGGCGGCCTTCCGTGGTCGAAGCAATCAGCGGCATGCCACCGCGGCGGCGAGGCATCGACGTGGCGTAGAGCACCGTCTTGCCCGGGATCACCCATTCGACGGATTTCGAGTAGGGCACGAGGTACGCCTCCGGCCGGCGGCAGCCTGTCAGGCCAAAGCCCGCCAGCGCGAGCGAACCGCCCATCAGTTTGAGGAACGAGCGGCGCGATACCTCGTCGCCCTCCATCTCGGCTGCTCCGGCAGGGAATTCTCGCTCCAGGAACCCGCGGAACTCCGGGGTGTCCTGCAACTCATCCAGTGAACGCCAATACTTGCGCCCGGTGGGATCAGGCTGCGCGGGCGGGTGGTGAAAAACTCGTTTCATGCGGACAAAAACTTGAGGGAACCCGCCCTTAGCGGTGGCAGGTGTTGCACGTCACTTTGGGTTGAACGTTCCACTCGTGCTTGAGCTTGGTGCCAATTTCCAACTGGGTCCACGGCTTGCCGGTGTCCGGGTTGGTGCCCAGATCGGAGGGCTTCCAATCCAGATGCGTGATCTCTGCGAGCGGGCGCAGATAGTTCTCCGAGTTGCGGTGGCAGTTCAGACACCACGCCATGCCTTGCGGCTGGTCCTGCCAGACGACTTCCATCTCGTTGATCTTGCCGTGGCAGGACACGCACGAGACGCCGCGGTTGACGTGCGCGGAGTGGTTGAAATACGCGTAGTCGGGCACCCGGTGGATGCGCACCCACTCGACGGGCTTACCGCTCTGCCAGGAGTCGCGCACGGGCTGGAGCTTGGGGCTCTGGCCCTTGATCGCGGTGTGGCAGTTCATGCACGTCTGGGTGGACGGCACGTTGGAGTGGCTGCTGACCTCGACGTAGCTGTGGCAGTAGCGGCAGTCCATGCCGAGCTGCTGGACGTGGAGGCTGTGCTGGAAGGGCACGGGCTGCGTGGGCATGTAGCCGACGCGCGTGTATTTGGGCGTAAAATAATACCAGACGCCGAGGACGACGGCTGTGCCGACCAAGCCGCTGAAGAAGATCGCCTTCGGGGCTAGGGTGTTCGACCAGCGAGGGAAAAGGTTGGCCATGTGGATGGGTCGAGAGCAGGTCAGCGGAGGCGGTCAGCCACCGGCGGATTTATGCTAAAGAGGCAAATAAATTTTGCAACGGTTTTTGGTACGCCTGAGATGAGGTCCTGGGATGTGGAGAAATGCGGGGCAAGCGCAGATTTTAGCGGGCGCTTGCCGGTCGTGGGCGCAGAGCAGTCAGTAGGAAGCGAAAAGCGGACCATAGACGGAGTACCATCGTAGGTCGTCAGGCGTGCCATCGTCAACGGGGGAAACATGTATTTGTGAAAAATTTCACAAGCCCTTGACGGGCGGCGTTTCCAGGCGCAGGAGCACCCATTCGTCGCGGGTGCGCCGGTCGTGAACCCGCACCAAGGGCGTGGTCGCCACGCCGAGGTTGACGTTTTCTCGCTCCCGCGCGAGCAGATACCGCGTCGCAGGCGGCAGGGCGTCGGGAGTTTGCACGTAGAGCGGGCTTTGCCGGAGATAAAACAGGAACGGCAAAAAGCCGGGCCGCAAAACGGCGGTGCGCTCCCCGGCCAACGCGCGGTCGATCTCCGCCGCCGCCGGACGCACGCCCTCAAACCGGCGGAACATCGGCAGAGCGTCCGCCGCGTAGACGGCCGTGCTGAGCGCCATCAAGCCTGCGCTCGCCAGCGCCAGCGCCTCGCTCTCACGCCAGCGGTGGATGCGTTCCAGCAGCGCCACGGCCACCGCCACCACCGCCAGCGCCGCCGCCCAACGCCACGCCTGCCGGCCTCCGAACACCGCTACCACCGGCGCGGCAGCCACCACCGTCCACAGGCAGACCGTGAGCGTTTTCGCCCACGCCAGCGGCAGCCACGCTGGCAGCCGCCAGCGCCGCGTGAGGGTGAGCGCCAGCAGCACGCTTGCCGGGGTCAGCAGCGGCAGTGTGTAGCGTGGCTGTCCGCCCGGCACGAGGCTGACGACGAGGAAACATCCTGCCACCGCCCAGCGCAACCCGCGTGCGATGGCGTGGTCGAGCGCGGCGTCGGGGGCCTCGTCGGGTGGGACCGGCGTGCGGCGGAACGCCAACGGCAGCAGGGCCGTCCAAGGCAGGTAGTTGATCAGCCCGTACGGGATGTTGAGCGCCCACGCGGTGGGGTGGAAGTTCTCGTTGACCTCCATCCGCCCCTGGAACTG
>CAXUIU010000155.1:0-4847 GCA_964250955.1 uncultured Chthoniobacterales bacterium
TGCGCGTGCCCGTGGCCAAGACGATGCCTTTCATCGTCACGGCCGACCATGTGCCTAAAGTGGTAGGACAACTGCCGGCCGCCAAACCGCGGCAGCTTGACTTTTTCACCCCCGCGTAGCGTGGAGCAAATCACCTTTGCTCCCACTTTCGCCGCTTGGCAGCAGGCGGCGCGGCGCGCCTTGCAAGCCGATCTGATACCTGCGGAACTCCACTGGCAAGAAATCGACGACACGCAGCCTGCGCTCGGGATGTTCGACGCCAAGGAAGAGGAACCCCTCTCGGTGGCGCCGACGACCGAGAACCGTGTGCCACGCGCTTTTGTGGACGTGGCCCGGCGGGTCGCCTGCCACCGTGATCCGCACCGCTGGACGCTGCTCTACCGCACGCTCTTTCGGCTGACCCACGGCGAGAGGCACCTGCTCAACGTCGCCGTCGATCCCGACGTGCACCTGCTCACGGCCATGGACAAGGCCGTGCGCCGCGACGTGCACAAGATGCGTGCGTTCGTGCGCTTTCGTACCGCAGTGGCCGAAGATGGTCAAACTTGGTACGTCGCTTGGTTTGAACCCGCGCACCACGTCGTGGAGTTGAACGCACCGTTCTTCCGCGACCGCTTCGCCAGCATGCGCTGGTCGATCCTCACGCCGGATCGTTGCATGCACTGGGATGGCTTGACCGTGCACTTCACCGCTGGCCTGACCCGCGACAAAGCGCCGGACACCGACGCCATCGAGCCACTCTGGCGGCAGTACTATGCCAACATCTTCAATCCGGCACGGGTGAAGATCCACGCCATGCAAAAAGAGATGCCCAAACGCTACTGGCACAACCTGCCGGAAGCCGAGCTGATCCCGGATCTCATCGCCCAAGCACCTGGCCGCGTGGAAACCATGATCGCCCGCAGCCAAGGGCTGCCTCCGCCTGACCCGGTGCGATGATGGCCAGCCGGCTCAGGCGGTCGGGAGTCCCACCGCGAACGTGGTGCCGCGACCCAGTTCGCTCCGGCAATGCACCGTCCCGCCCATGACCTCGACGAGTTGTTTGACGATGGACAAACCCAGTCCGGTGGAATGTTCGCCGGCGGTACTGCGCGGGGCCAGTCGGACGTACTTTTGAAACAGCCGCCCTTGGTCCTCCGGCGACAATCCGGGGCCGGTGTCACCCACTGTGAACTGCGCCCGATCAACCGTGACGGTGACGGCTCCTCCCAGCGGGGTGAACTTCAAGGCGTTCGAGATCAGGTTGTTCGCCACTTGCAAAGTCGCGCGGGCGTCCGCTTGCGCCGCGGCCTCTCCCGGCGGTAGCACCACGTCGAGGCGGATGCGTTTGTCTGCCGCCTGCCGCCGATGGGCATCCGCTGCGCGGGTGAGGAGGGTCTTCAGGTCCAGCGTCTCCCGGGCCAGGGGGAAGTTGCCCTGTTCGATGGCTCCCACGTCGAGCAGGTTACCGACCAGTTGGAACATGAACTCGGCCGACTGGAGGATGTCCGCGGCGTGGGCACGCACCTGCCCGGGATCGTCCGCGTCGCTTTCGAGCAGGTCTGCCAACCCGATGATGCCGCTCAACGGATTCTTGAGGTCGTGGCTGCAAATCCCCAGGAAGTTGTCCTTCTCGGCGTTGAGCGTTTGCAGCCGCGCGTTGGCCTCGGAAAGCTCGCGGGTGCGTTCCAGCACTTTCCTCTCAACCCCGGTCTTCTCCGCTTGGAGTTGTTCCACGCCAGCCTGGACCCGGCGTTGCATCGTGTTGAAGCCGCTTGCCAACTCGGCGAACTCGTCGCCGCGCTCCCCGCCCGTGCTCGCCTCGCCGACGGGCTGCGTGTAGTCCCCCCGTGACACCCGCTCGGCCGCCGCGCGCAGGTCGCCCAACCGCCGCGAGAGATGGCGCGCCACGAACAGCGACGCCACGACGGCGAGCCCCAGCAGACCCATCATGCCGAGAATGAGCGCGACATTGCCCAGGCTGAAGGCCGCCTGCCGCTGGGAGACGCGCGCGGCTTCCTCGCTGATGCGCTCGGAGACGGCGAGGATGCTGTCGATGCCCTGGGTGGATGCCGTGATCCAGGCGTCGGTCGTCAACGGGTAGGCTGCTCCCCGGGCCGAAGCGCTGTAGACCGCCGTCCGCACGGATTCGTAATTTCCCAGGAAGGTGCGCTCCATCCCGTCGATGCTCTGGAGAACGGACGGCGACATGGCCGGGTTGGCGCGCAACTGCGCGATGGCCATCAGGTTCTCCTCAACCACCCCGCGCCAGCGTTGCAGTTCCTCCAAGGACTCGGGCGGGATGGGTTTGCCCTGGGCGATGAACCGGCCGATACGCGCCCGCTCCCGCCCGGCGAATTCACTGGCCACGAACACGTTGGCCTTGATGAAGCCGTTGTACTGGATCACGAGTTCGTACGGGTTCTGCGCCACGAACAGCGTGCCGCCGAACACCCGCTCCGCTTGGATGAGGCGGGTCTGGGTGTCGAACCAATCTTGCACGAAGGCTTGGTCCACCGGTTGCCCGCGCGCGAGCGCGTCGTCGACCTGTGCGCGCTTGCGGTCGCGGGCGCGGCGGGCCTCTTGCAGGTGCGCTTGCGAGGCGGACAACACCGCGTTGCCACGCAGGGCATCGCGGGCCTCGGACAGCGCGGAGTCCAGGAACCGGTCGCCGTTCTCGCGCAGGGACGCGATGGCTTGGCGGGCGGTCCCCGCGTCCGGGTCGGAGAGCGCCGCGGAGGCGAACCCCCGCTCCTTGGCCTGCGCCGCCGCCGCCTGGATTAGGGAGGAACTGGAGGCGTTGGCTTGCTCCAGCACGTGCGAACGCCGGTAGGTCGAGGACACCCGACCGAGCGCCAGGAGGCTGCCGAGCAGGGCGACGACGCTGGGAACCCCGACGATCAAGGCGAGCTTGCGGCGGAACGGTAGCCCCGCCAGCCAGCGGGGGTGGTTCCTTTGAAGATGGTCCATCGCTCGGGTAAAGCAGAATCTATCCCAGGCCGCCCGGATTCACGGATTCTCCGCGCGCCGGGCGGTCCCGACCACCCGCGTACAAGACGCGGAAGGCGGGTGAGCGGCGGGTGGGGGGCTAGCCGCTTGTCATAGGACTCCTTGTGCGAATCGATGCTCCTGAGGAATGACGCGGCGCGTGGCGCTCGGCCCGCTTGGCAGGCTCCCTGCTTTGTAAGGGATTGGCTCCCGCCACGCCGCCATGATCAACATCCCCTTCAACCGCCCCTCGACCACAGGCAACGAGTTCGAGTACATCCGCCGCGCGATTGCGAGGGAACACATCTCGGGCGACGGGCATTTCACGCGCCGCTGCCACGGGCTTTTGCAGGAGATCATGGAAGTGCCGCAGGCGCTGCTGACCACCTCCTGCACGCACGCCTTGGAGATCAGTGCGCTGCTGCTCGACTTGCAGCCCGGCGACGAGGTGATCGTGCCTTCCTTCGCCTTTGTCTCGACGGTCAACGCCTTCCTGCTCCACGGGGCTCGGCCGGTCTTCGCCGACGTGCGCGAGGACACACTTTGTCTGGATGAGTCGCATCTCGCATCCCTGGTGACCCCGCGCACCCGCGCGGTCGTCGCCCTGCACTACGGCGGGGTTGCCTGCGAGATGGACGCGTTCGGCGAACTGGCCCGCCGGCACGGGCTGGCCGTGGTCGAGGACAATGCGCACGGCCTCTTCGGCCGCTACCGGGGCCGGCCGCTGGGCAGCTTCGGCGCGCTGGCCACCCAGAGCTTCCACGAGACCAAAAACATCTCCTGCGGGGAGGGCGGCGCGCTCCTGATCAACGACCCGACCCTGATCGACCGTGCCGAAATCCTCCGCGAGAAGGGGACGAACCGGAAGCAATTTTTCCGCGGCCAGGTCGCCAAGTACACCTGGGTGGACGTGGGTTCGAGCTACCTGCCCTCGGATATGCTGGCGGCCTTCCTGCTGGCGCAGCTCGAAGCGCGCGAGCAGATCCAGGAGACCCGCAGCCAAGCGTGGGAATACTACTCTAACCACCTGCGCGACTGGGCGGTGGAAAACCACATCGGCACTCAGACGATCCCGGACCACTGCGAACATCCCTGCCACCTGTTCTACCTGATGATGCCGAGCCAGACCGACCGCGCGCGGTTCATTGAGCACATGGCCGACGCGGGCGTGGCGGCGGTGTTCCACTACCAGCCTCTGCACACCTCGGAGATGGGCCGGCGCTTTGGCGGCGCGCCCGGCGACTGCCCGGTGACGGAACGGGCGGGGGACTGTCTGGTGCGGCTGCCGTTGTTCAACACCCTCTCGCCCGAACAGCTCGAACGCATCGTCGAGGCGGCCCATGGCTTCCGCTGCGCATGAACGAACTTTCCCCTTCCGCCGCGCTGACCTCCGCGTTCCCCCCGGCCGATGCGGTCGCCTCGCCGCGGGCGCTTGCCCCGTGGCAGACGGCGGCGCTGATCTTCCTCTACAGCGCGTTCCTGGGTCTGGGTACCTTCGCGCTCGATGGTCACTACACCCTCAATCTTGCCGACGAGGGGTTCCTGCGCTACGGCGTTCGGGCGGTCGTGACCGCCGGGCAGGTGCCGATGCGCGACTTTCAGGCGTACGACCCTGCCCGCTACTATTGGGTGGCGGCGTGGACGCCGTTGCTGGGTGACGGCATCGTCTCTACCCGGCTGGCCTGCGCGTTCTTTCAGGTGTTGACGGTGGGCATCGCACTGTTGGCGTTGCGACGCGCCGGCGCGAACTGGTGGGCGCTCGGGATCGTGGGATTGCTGGTGACGTTCTGGATGGTGGAACGATTTAAAATTTTCGAGCAATGCACCGCCCTGGCCGCGCTCTACCCGGCCGTGTGCCTGATCCAGCAGCCAAACCGGCG
>CAXUIU010000155.1:4947-8785 GCA_964250955.1 uncultured Chthoniobacterales bacterium
GATGGTTTGCGCGTCCTTGCCCATGCGAAGGCGACGAACTATACCGTCCCCGTGCCGTGGCCGTGGACGATGGATCTGAGGGACAATCTGCCCACGGAGGTTTTTTACTGCTTGGTGGCGCAGTCGTGGTGCTTCGCGTTGCTGGCGACAGGCTTCGTCCTGGTCGCGGCGGCGCTGGCATGGCTGCCGGGCCGTCGCTGGCGAGAAAATTCCTGGCTCGTCGCGGCGGGAGCCGTCGGTATCCCGTACGTACACTATGCCTACTCACGGGCGGATGGCCCACACCTGGCGCACAGCATGCCGCTGCTGTTGGTCGCCCTGCTGGCACTGCCTTCCTTGATGCGCCGCGGATTAGACCGTGCCAAGGTGTTCGCCTTCGTTGCCCTCGGCCTGTTCCTCCTGTCGTTTGCCGCCACGCTGATCTCGAACCCCATCCTCACTCGCTGGATGGTGGACAATCAACAAGCCACCGATGTCACGATTGGCAAGGAGACACTGCGCCTGAATCCATCGGCGGCAGCACTCCTCAAACGCTTGCAGCGATTCGCAAAGACGGACATGAACCAGGGCGAGAATATCCTCATCCTGCCCAGCGAGCCCATGCTCTACGAAGTCGTCGAACGATTCTCCCCCCTCCACGAGATCTATTTTCTTTGGCCACAGAGCGTCGAAGCAGAGCAAAAAGCGATCGGAGAACTTGAGCAGAAGCGGGTCAATTGGACGTTGCTCAAAATGGAAGTCATGGACAACATGCCGGAGCGCAGTCTGCCCGCCACGCACCCGATTCTCGTGAGCTATTTGCGGGAGCATTTCAAAGTGGTTGCCAACGCTCCGGTGTCTGCTCCCTACGTACTTCTGCGACGCGTCCAGCCACTGCCTGCCGCGACCCAGTCATCCTCGTCGCGGTGAACGTGCGGCCAGGAACAGTAGCGTCACCGCGCGCCACCACGACGAACCGGCGCGGGTCTGGACTACGGCTCAGAGTTGCACGCCACCGCGAAACAACTGCTTCCCATCGGCAAGACCCGGCCTCGGTCGAGCGAGGAACGTTCCCGCTGCAACGTGCGTTCGAGCCAGCGGCCCACGATTCCGCGCCCGCCAGCATGCTCTCTCCGATTGGATCGTGAGGAATGGCTGCTCCGCCAGCCGAGCCAACTCGGGAGCGTGCGCAGGAGAAATATCAACGGCGGTAGACATCCAAAGAAGTAAGTTTGGAATTCGATCCTGAAACCTGCCGAGCGGAGGACGGCGGCCAAGGAGCGGCGCGTGTAGCGGTGATAATGGCCCGCCACGCGATCCTCGTTTGACCAGAGCCAACGGTGGGCCGGCACGGCCAGGTAGAGGCGGCCCTCCGGGCGCAGGAGACCACGCAGGGATTTCAAGAAGCGGACATCGTCTTCCACGTGTTCAAGGACATCGAACAGGCCGACGGCATCGACCCCGGGGCGAACCCGGCGTTTTCCGTGGTCCCTTGGATCACCCGGTCCAGTCCCCGCGCGCGGGCGTTCTCCGCTCCCCCGCGTCCCGGCTCGACGACCACCGCCGGCCAGCCGGCCCGCTCAATGCCGGCAGCCACAAAGCCGTTGCCGCCGCCGACATCGAAGAGCATACCCGCTGGTGGGAACTGGCGCATGACCCCAACGACTACTTCGTTGCGGTGGCGAAACCAGAAAGAATCATCTTCCAGAGCGTAGCAAGTGTCGTTTCCATCTTCGGGGTAAGAAACCGCGTCCTCCGATCCAGCGACCCAAATGCCTTTGAAATCGAGGTGGACATGCCGGGCCAAGCCAGGTGTTCGTTCAGCAATTGCATCTCCTTGCCGAGACAAGAATCCTAAGAAATCATTTTGACGCACGTGCGGTGAAGCCAACGTACTTGAACAGGACCCGGGAAATCGGCAGCGCCTGCACGAGCAGGTCCTCAACGGTCCGGGCGTCCGCCTGCCCCACTTCGGCCGTGCGGTCAGGGCGGTTGACCAGCGGACCCTGGCCGACGAACCAGTAATACTGCACGGCAACGTCCGTGAACCCACAGTCGGTCAGCGCCGCGCGCAGGTCCTCTTCCCGGAAGCCGCCAAGCACAGCCTTCTGGTACTCGGCCCGATTGAAGGTGTCCTTGTCCACGCCGAAGCGTTGCGCGACTTCCTCGTCCTTGGCAGTCACGGCGGCAATCTCCCGGCTGACGATGGGATCGTAGCCCGCCTGCGGGTCCAACTTCTTGATCGCCTCCCAGAAATAGTAGTTGGGATCAAGGTCGGCGAAAATGGTCCCGCCGGGCCGCAAAGCCCGGTGCGCGGCGGCCAGCGTCGGCCGGATCTCGTAGAGGTGGTGCAGGAATGAATAGGCCGTCGCCACGTCGTAGCGGCTCTCCTCCAGCGGATAGCTGCCCGTGTCTCCCTCGAACAAACGGATCTGCGCGGGACCCTCGCGGTTCACGGCGGCGAGCATGGACGCCGTTGCATCCACGCCGTCGATCTCGGGGACAAACCCCTTGGCGATCCCGATCATGAATCCCGTGCCGCAGCCGAGATCGAGCATCCGGCGCACGTCGCCCGCTTGGGCGCAGACGGTGCGTAGCTTCTGCTCCACCCGCGCGACGTTCTCGGTGCGGAAGTGCGGTTCGACGTGGTTGTAGTCCTTCGCCAGGCTGCTGTGCAGAGCGATATTGGCGGCCAGCACCTGCTCGTATTCCGTCGGCGAAGATGCAGTCATTTTAGGTGTCGGGAAAAAGAAGGAAAGATGGCTATTCGGCCCGCTGCTTGTATTTGCGCTGCTCGGGCGGGGCGTAATACTCATCGTAGGAGGCCGGCACCTGCGCGTCGAAGCCGAGCTTCTGCCGGGCGTGCGGAGGGATGCTCTCCAGTGGGACGCTCGCCATAGCCCGGGGGATGTCGAGGCGCTGCTTCATGTACGGACGGCACATGTTCAGCGTCAGGGCGTGCCGCCATTGGTCCGTATTGTTCTTGCCGCCGGCGTGCCAGAGGCGCGCGTTGAAGAACCAGGCCGAACCTGCCGGGGCGATCAGCCGCTTGCCCTCCGCGTAGAAACGCTCGGCGGTTGGGGCCTCCGGTTCGCGCTGGGAACGCGGCAAAAACCACGTCGCGCCGTTGTCCGTCGTGAAGTCGTCCAGCAGGATCGTGACGCCCAGGTTCGTGATGTAGTCGGGGATTAGCCGCGGGCAATCGACGTGGATGCGGCTGGACAGGTTCCCGCCGCCCGGCGGCATGGAGGAGGAAGTGTAGGCGTAGACGGTGCAGCCCTCGCCCAGCACCGCCTCGATGGGCTCCATCAGCGCACCGTTCTCGAAAAGTTCCAGGAACGCCGGCCCGTAGAGCGAGCACAGCAGGACCATCCCATATTCCTTGTAGTCCCGGCCGCCGTGGTAGGCGGCCTCCTCTTCGATGGCGACGCTCAGGTCACGCTTGGCGCGCTCGATGTACTCCCGGTCGAGCACGCTCGGCAGGATGGCGTAGCCCTCGGTCTCGATGTCTTGGACGAAACGCTGGCGGTCAAATGGTTTCCACATGGCTCTGGTGATGGCTAGTTGACGGGGGTGGCGTCGAACCCGGTGGTCTCCTTGACGATGTACAACGGCCGATCCTGCACTTCCTTGAGGATGCGGCCGATGTAGATGCTCGCTAGGCCCATCACCAAAATCTGCAACCCACCGAAGAACACAATGAGGGAGACCTCGGAGGTGTAGCCGGGCTTGAAATCGATGAAGAACAGCTTCTGGATGATGAGCACGAGGTTCAACGCGAACCCCGTCAATGCAATAAATATGCCAGTGAGCGCGGCGATTCGCAGCGGCAGGTCGGAAAAACTCACGACGGCCTCCA
>CAXUIU010000156.1:0-363 GCA_964250955.1 uncultured Chthoniobacterales bacterium
AATGGGGATGGCTAGCGGCTGGACCGTCCGACGAAAACTCATCGCCTCAGGCAGCGTGTCGCCGCCGGTGACCCCGTAAAGGTTGCCATCCAAACCCAGGACCAGGTCATAAATCGGCACGCTGCTGTCGCTGCCGCCGGTGAAACTGTAGAGGACGGTGAAATCGCCCGCGTTCGTGACCCGGAACACCACCCCGTAGTTGTTCGCGCCGCCCCCTCGGCCGTGCCGTACAGGTTGCCGTCGCGGCCCAGCGTCAGGCCGCCGGCGAGGAACCCGTCCGCGCCACCCGTAAAGGTGTAGAGCGTTTTGAACGCACCCGCCGGGGTGATTTGGTAGATCGTCCCGCTGTCGTACCTCCCGCCC
>CAXUIU010000156.1:373-2437 GCA_964250955.1 uncultured Chthoniobacterales bacterium
CGGTAAAGGTGTAAAGGATCGTGTAAACTCCCGCGGGAGTCAGGCGGAAGATGCTGCCAAAAACCGAATCGGCGTAAGAGACGCCGTAGAAATCACCGCTGTCGTCCTGTGCTAGTGGCCCGTTGGCCACCGAGGTTTTGGAAGAATAGATCGTCGTCAGTTGGCCTTCCGGGGTGATCCGAAACACCGTCGCGTTGTTGGCGAACACGTTGTCGGTCAGCCCGTAGAAGTTGCCGTCGCGGCCTTTGATCAGGCCGTAAGGATGTTGCCCCTCACTGGCATCGTCAAAGACGTGGATTGTCGTCAGCACACCCGTGGGGGTGATTCGGAACACCGTGCCGTTGCCCGTGCTGCCCACCCCGGCCATGTAACCGAAGCCGCCACCACTATTTGTGCCATAGAAGTTGCCGTCGCTGCCTTCCACCAGGTTCCCCGAGCCGACGCCGTCGTTCCCAGTGAAGTTGTGGAGGGTGGTGTACGCGGCGGTATCCTGCGCCCGGGTGACCGGGAACAGGCCGAGGAGCAGGCACGCGACGGCGCAGAGCAGCCGCGTGGAAGGGAGGCTCGTGGTGAGCATTCTTACAGGGTTTCTGAGGCTGCTTTCCTTTTGTTTCACAAAAGGAGAGTATGCTTCTCATTTTGGAAAGCAATAGGAAAAACCTACGGCAGGATTTCTCCTAAACAATTCGCCACGATCCCAGGCTGGTGCCTTCGTGGCGGTTGAAAGCAGGCAAGATTTATCCCTCGCGCAATGCGGTCAGCGGATCGACTTGCGTCGCCCATCGTGCGGGCAGGTAGCTGGCCAACAACGCCACCAGCGTCAGCACCAAAATCACCCCTGCAAATATCGTCGGTTCACTCGCTCCCACTCCGTAGAGGAACCCTGCCAGCAGGTGCGTCATGGCGAAAGCGAGCGACAACCCGACGACGACGCCCGCGAAGAACAGCTTCATGCTCCCCTTCATGATGAAGCGGAGCACCTCACCGTGCCGTGCGCCCAGGGCCATGCGGATGCCGATCTCGCGGGTGCGTTGCGCCACGCCGTAGGCGGTCACGCCATAGATGCCGACGGCCGCAAGCGCCAAAGCCAAACCGGCGAAACTCGCCAGCAAAAGCACCGTCAGCCGGCGATTCGCCACAAATCGCGCAACCAGCGTGTTCATCTCCAGCAACTCGCCCACGGGTTGGTCGGGATCGACGGAATGGACCGCCGCGCGGATAGACGCTGCGAGGCTTTTTGCCCGTGCGGGCTCGACCGCGCGTACATACAGGCTCATGGATAGACTGCTGCGTTGGTACATCGAAAAATACATCTGCGGCCTCGGCAGGTCCGTCACACTCACCGTCCGAGCGTCCGCGACGACCCCGACGATTTCCGTAGGCGTTGAGTCCATCGCCGAGCACAACAGCTTCTGGCCAAGCGCATCGCCCTGCGGGAACAATTGATGGGCCATGATCTCGTTGATGAGCATCACCGGGGGCGCACCCGCGCGGTCGCGTTCGGTGAAGGTCCGTCCCTGCAAGATCGGGATGCCCAGCGTGGTGAAGTAATCCGGGCTGGCGTAGCAGCAAAGAGCATGGGCACGTTGTGAGGCAGCCGGCGTCGGTTGGCCAACCACCGAGTAATACATCTCCAGAGCCCCCGTGGGTGGCCCGTACAGCGCTGCCGCCGCATCCCGGACTTCGGGCAAGGCGCGGAGATTCCGGGTCACTTGCGCGAAGAAGGCCGCCTGCCGTTCGGTGTTTGGGTATCGTCCGGCCGGGAGGTAGACACCCACCATGACCACGCCGCCGGGATCGAACCCCGGGCGCACGCGCTGCAATCGCCACAAACTGGAAACCAGTAAGCCGGTGCAGGCGAGGAGCACCAGCGACAGTGCTACCTGCGCGATGAGCAAGGCGGCTCGTATCCAACTCTGGTTTGTCGCCCCCGCGTCCCTGAGCGCTGCGGATGGTTGCAGCGCCTTCCCTGTCCTGCTTGAAGCGACGCGTAAGGCAGGGACGACACAGAGCAGGACTCCCGTCAGCAGCGAGATACCCAAGGTGAAGAGCAGGGCCGTTCCA
>CAXUIU010000156.1:2537-8763 GCA_964250955.1 uncultured Chthoniobacterales bacterium
GAGCAGGACTCCCGTCAGCAGCGAGATACCCAAGGTGAAGAGCAGGGCCGTTCCATCCAGGTGGATCTCGCGCGCCCGCGGGATCGCCTCGGGACCCAGGCCGCGCGCCAGACCCACACACCACGCGGCAAAGAAGCTGCCCAGCACGCCTGCCAGTAAATTCAGCAGCAGGCTCTCCGTGACGAGTTGCCGCGTCAGACGCCAACGGCCCGCGCCCAGCGCCACCCGAATCGCCATCTCCTTGCGGCGACTCTCCAACCGCGCCAGGGAGAGGTTCGCCACGTTGACGCAGGCGATGAGCAGCACACAGACAACCGCGCCTGCCAGGATGTAGAAACGTGGACGCGACCAGCCGACGACCAACTCCTGGAACGGTGCCACTTTCTGGCCTGTGGCGGCATCTACATGGTCCGGGTAGGCTTGACGGTAGCGGGCGGAGAGTGAACACAACGCGGCGTTCGCTTGCTCCGGGGTGATCCCAGGCTTGAGCCGGGTGATGCCAAACAGGATCGAAGTTCCCTGCCGCCGCATGGCGGGAGGATACCGACTGGAGTTTAGAACCCCCGGAGCGAACACGTCCGCTTGATCGAGCGGAGGCGCGAGCGGCTGGGCGAGGACACCGACAACGGTGTAAGCAGCGTTGTTGAGGGTGACGGTTCTTCCGACGATGGACGGATCGCTCGCAAAGTGCTTTTGCCAGCAGTTCTGACTTAAGACCGCAACCTGCGCCATGCCCGGACGATCTTCCTGCGACGAAAACAAGCGGCCGTGTACCGGTGGCACGCCGAGGGTCTGCAAAAATGTCGGGCTCGCAAAATAGCCGTAGAGCTGGATGGGTTCGCCCTGGCCGGTGAGCGTGAAGCTCTCGAAAACAGCCACTCCCAGGCTTTCAAAACAATCTTGCTGATCGCGGATGAACCGGTAGCGGGGATACGAGACCGCGGCGGTTCCTGCGCGGGCCTCTTTTCCCGGCTCGAACTCCACAAGAGCCATCAGCCGGTCGGATTGCGGGTAAGAGAGAGGCCGCAGGAGGACGGCGTTGACGAGGCTGAAGATCGCGGTGTTCGCGCCGATCCCGAGCATCAAACTAGCAACGGCAACGACCGTGAAACCGGGTGACCTCCGCAGGACGCGCCACGCGTAACGTACATCTCGCACAAGGTCTTCCAGCCAGGGTAAACTGGCTTCATCGTGGTAGGAGGCTCGCGCGGATTCGATGGAGCCAAACTTCAGACGAGCTTGGCGGGCAGCCTCTTTGGCGGGCAGCCCGGCGTGGATATATTCCTCCGTCAGGGCAGCAAGGTGCGCTTCGACCTCCTCCTGGAGCCGCCCGTCGTCATGCCTTTTGGTCACGAAATTGACCAAGCGTCTGAAGAGCCTCTTCAGAGGAGTCATGTCAAATGTTCAGTGACGCGCAAGGAGGCGAAGGGATACAGCATTGATTTCCTGGTGACGTTCCCTACCAGGCGGTTGCTTTCTCCTGCCCCAGCCGCAAAGATGCGGGTGCAAGGGACTGCGCTCATGCCAAGTCCCTGGCTTTCACGTCAAGGAAGCGTGCGATGATCGCGGCTGTCTGCTCCCAATCACGCTTTTCGGTGGTGAGGAGTTTACGTCCAGCCGGGGTCAGTGTGTAGAAGCGTGCACGGCGGTTGTTTTCCGAAGGACCCCGTTCCGAGGTGATCGCCCCTTCTTGTTCCAGACGTAAGAGTACGGGGTAAAGGGTTCCTTGATTGACCGCAAGCAGGTCACCGCTGATCTGCTCGATGCGACGGGCAATGCCGTACCCGTGCAGGGGTCCGAGCACGTCGAGGGTCTTCAAGATCATCAGTGCGAGGGTTCCCTGCTGAACGTCCCTTTTCTGTTTCATGCAAGTTATTGTCGTCCATTCCTTTGGCTTGCCAATAGGAAAAAGCTGGTTTTCGTTCACGATGCCTGGCAACTTCTATCGACCGAGGAGAGAGCACGAGGCCGCTTGAAACTCTGGGATAAGCGATGAGCAGGAACACGAATCCCCAGGCATGCGGTATCCCTGTTATCCGGAGTACCTTCCCGTGGACGTGCGTCCTCGCTCTGGTCTTTGCCACGCCGATGGCGCGAGGAGCGACGGACGCCGCCAACGTCGCGGCGATCCAGGCCAACCTTCCCGCTAACGTCACCCTCCAGCAGGCCAGCATCAAGCAAGTCGCCGTCGCGCTCCACGAGACGGTCCTGCAACACCTTGACGACGCCCTCGACATTTTGCGCGTCGCGATCCTGGCGAAAACGCCTCGGCGAGGCGACGGTGATCTTTCCTGCAAAGATCGATGCCAGCTTGTGCAAGCAGCCTGCACCGCCGCCCTGGATAGAACCAGCAAACTCGTTGAGCTGGCGGATACTCTGTGCCCCGACTGCGCGGACAGCTTCCAGGAATTGCTCGCACCCAGCGGCGGCGTTGTCCCTAGAACCAGAGCGGAGGGGGACGACATCATTGGCTTCGGCGTGGGTTTTGGTCCCGGCGTGCCCGGCGCACCCAGTTTTGTGGGTCTCTCAGCAACCCCTAGTACCGCCATCGGATTGCCGTCCCCTAGTCCTCTACCGCTCACACCCAGCGCGAACGATTGATGGGTCCGGAAAACGGGAGCCGTTTGCTTCCGGCGAGGGACGGCTGGCGACGGCGCAGAGCCCACCATCCCAGCACCCCGCCGCGACGAAGGTCATGCGCAAGTGGAATCGTAGGCAGCACCACAAGGGACGCGGCCAAGGAGCAGACCACCTGCCCCTACCTACGCCGAACCAGGCGATCACGGTGGCCGCGGGCGGTCGGGCCTAGCACTGCCATGCTCACGCCGAGCAAGGCCCAGGTACCGGGTCCTTGCCGCCGAGAGTGAACGTTGCCGTAGCCGCGTTAGCCAAGGTCAGGTTGCTGGCCAGCGTGAGCACGCCCGCGTTCCCGCATACGGCGGACGGGCACTGGCATCCAATGGCTTGAGCGTGGAACTGGCCAGAGGCCCCTTTCCTGTTCGCCCGTCTACCGGACGGAGGGGCTGCGGAGCAAGGCCTGCTCCATTCGCTCCAGCAGGTCAGCCACTTGGAACGGTTTGGAGACGTACCCGTCCGCACCGTCCGTCGACAATCGTGCTTGGCTGTCGGCGGTCACGTCGGCGGTGAGCATCAGCACCGGAAGGTGTCGGGTTTTGGGATCGGCGCGCAGCTCTGTCAGCACTTGGCCGCCGCTCAGGCCTGGCAGGTGCAGGTCCAACAGGATCACATCCGGCGCCTGCCGCCGCACGAGCTCCAGCCCCTTGGTGCCGTCCCGCGCAGAAACAAAGCGCCATTGTGGACGCATCTTGGCTAGCAATGTCTCGACCAACTGGAGGTTGGGAAGGTTGTCTTCGATGTAGATCACGGTCGTCGCCGTATCATAAAAAAAAAATGGCGTCGAGGGCGGCAGCGTGGGCACCGGCACGGCGGCTTCGGCCGTGTGCTCCTCGTCGCCGGGCAGTTCAATCCGGAAGGTGCTGCCGCGTCCGAGTTCGCTTTCCACCTCCAGGCTGCCGCCCATCGCCTCGGCCAGCCGCCGGGACACGACCAAGCCCAGCCCCGTGCCCTGCACGCTGCCGAGTTCCTGTCCTAGCCGCTCAAAGGGCACGAAGAGCCGCCCGATGGCTTCCGGGGTCAGCCCCTGGCCGGTGTCGCTCACCTTGATCCGCAGCCCGTGCGCGGCGGTACGCTCGACGCCGACGACGATGTGGCCGCCCTCGCGGTTGTACTTGATGGCGTTGGAAAGCAGGTTGAGCAGGATCTGCCGCAGGCGTTGTTCGTCGACCCAGTGGGTGGTGTGCCGGGGCGGCAGGTCCACCGCGCAGAGGAGGTGGCGGTCCAACGCCAACTTGGTCACCAAGCCCACGCACTCGCGGACCAACCGGCCCACGTCGACGTGGCTGCGGGACAGATGCAGCTCACCAGTTTCCGCGCGCGAAAGGTCCATCACCTCGTTGATCAGCCCGAGCAGGTGCTGCCCCGCCTTGAGGATATGCTGCACGCATTCAGCCTCCCGCGGGTCCTGCGCCTGATCCATGCCGAGCACTTGCCCGAAGCCGAGGATGGCGTTGAGCGGGGTGCGCAGCTCGTGGCTCATGCGGCTCAGGAAACCGCTCTTGGCCTGGTTGGCCTGCTCGGCCGCGCGCCGGGCGGCGGCGGCTTCGTCGAGCGCCTTCTGGACCCGCTCGCGAGCCCCTTCCCGCGCGACGGCCGCCGCCAGGATGTTGGCGACGGCTTGCACGAAGGCGATGTCGTCGACGGTGAACTGCTGCGCCCGGCAGCTGTACGTGTTCAGGGCGCCGAACGGCTGCTCGCCGTCTGCGTGGATCACCACCGACAGCGCGGAGGTGATGCCCTGTTCCCGGAGCAGGGGCGGCTCCTCGAAGCGAGGGTCCGTGCGAAAATCCTTGATGACGACGGGTTCGCGGGTCAGCAGCGCGCAGCCCACCGGCGAGCGGCTGCTCGCATCGATGCTGATGACCCGGCCCTGTGCGGACGCCAACAAGCCGTGGACGGCGCGCACGGCGAACAGATTCTCCTCGGGCAGCCGCTCCAGCACGCTGCCCATGTCCATCCGGAGCGTTTCGCCGAGCAGGACCAACGCCTGCGTGAACAGGCGGTTCAGGCCGTCGTCCCCCTGCGCCGCGTCCGCCCGCAGCGTGGCGATCCCTAGTTGGGCAATCGCCTGTTGCTGGCGGGCGCGGGCTTGCAGCCGATGGTCCTGCTTGCGGCGTTCGGTGATGTCCCGCGCCAGGCCGAGAAAGCGTCGGCCCTCGGCCGTTTCCAGCACGCTCAAGTGGATCTCGACCGGGTGGAGAGTCCCGTCTTTGTGGCGGTGGTGACTCTCGATGGTGGCGACCTCGCTGGGAAGCATCTCCCGCCACAGCCGCCGGGTCTCGGGTGACACCCGCGGCTCGGCGATGTCGTCGATCTCCATGGCGAGGAGTTGCTCGCGCGTGTAACCCAACGCCTCACAGGCCGTGGCGTTCACGTCGACGATGCGGCCCGCGTCGTCGTGCACGATGGCCTGGTCGCTCGCCCGGTTGAAGATTTGGCTGAAGCGATCCTCACTCCGGCGTCGTTCGTTTTCCACCAGCCGGCGCTGCGCGGCTTCCGCGTGGAGCAACTCGTTGACCTCCGTCAACGCAGCGCGGCGGTCCTGTACCAAGGCGTATTGCTCTTGGAGCCGCCGGGTTTGCGCGCGGAGGGTCAGGGCGTCCTCGGTCACGGCGGCCAGGTCGCGCAGGATCGTGCGTCCCCGTTCGTCTAGCTCGCGGGGCTGGGCGTCCACCACACCCAAGGCTCCGAGCGCCTGCCCACCCGGCGCGCGCAGCACGACCCCGGCGTAGAAGCGCACTTGCGTTTCGCCGGTCACGAGCGGGTTGGCTGCGAAGCGCGGGTCCTGCGTGGCGTCCGGCACCACAAAAATGTCCTCTGCCAAGAGAGTGTGCGCGCAGAAAGAGTGCTGACGCGGCAGCTCGCAAAACGGCAGACCGACGACGGCCTTGCACCACTGCCGGTCACCGTCCACAAACGACACCGCCGCCGCCAGCACGTCCAGCGACTGCACGGCCAGTTGAACAATCCGGTCGAACGCGGCCTCGGGTGGCGTGTCAAGAATGTCGCTGGCGAAGAGGGCAGCGAGCCGTTCGGCTTCGCCGTCAGGGGAGAAGGGTTGCATGGCAGGTCGGGGAGGCGAACCCTTCTAATCAGCAATAATAGTACCTTCGCGCTGCGAAGGAACCCACCCTGATAAAAATGGGGTGTTCATTCCGCGTCGGATCGCCAGGCAGCGAGCACCATGGCCTTGGCGGAAGCCTTCGGGGCGGTCAGCGCGAGGGCAGCCCATATCGTCGCCCTGCCGCACGTTGATCCTGCCGCCGCAGGGCCACGCCAGTTCGCGCAGGTAACCCGCCAGTGCTGCCGTGCCTGCCCCGTGGCAAGGTCTTCGTACACCCCGCCGGAGGCAAAAGGGTTGCGGGTGTGGAAAAGCGGCGGCCTTTCCGCGTAGGCCAGCAGGATGCCCCCCAGACGTGGCTCAAGCTCCGCGAGGACACGCCACAGAAACCCACCCGCAAACCTCAATCCGCCCGCTAATACGTATGGGTTGGCGGCCCTGGAGAAAGCCGGCCTGCTAGCAGGCCAAGACGCGAAGGGGAAGCGGCCAGCCGAAAACGCAGGCCGTTTCTTTTTGCTGGCCCCGAGG
>CAXUIU010000157.1:0-5924 GCA_964250955.1 uncultured Chthoniobacterales bacterium
CGCCGGGACGCGCCCCGGCGTAGCTCTTGCGCTTGAGCAGCCCGCGGAAGTCTTGCGCCGCCATCCCCAGCCGCGCGCTCACTTTGCCCACGACGGCCTCGCGCATCACCGTGTCCGTTAACAGCGAAACCGACTCGGCCATCTTCGCGCTGAACTGCGACTTGCCCCGCGGCGTGCTCACCTCGAACTGCCCCGCCAGTCGCTCAATCTGGAAGTCAAAGAAATCCTGCGCCGCCCCGATCCGCTCGGCGAACGCCCCCGCACCGCCTTTGCGGATGAGCGAGTCCGGGTCCTCGCCCGCCGGCATCGTCGCCACGCGCACCGTCACGTTCGCCTCCAGGAGCGCCGGCAGCGAACGCTCCGCCGCCTTTAGCCCGGCGTTATCCGAGTCGAAGCACAGCACGACCTCCTCGACATGGCGCTTGAGGATGTTCGCCTGCTGATGCGTGAACGCCGTGCCCTGCGGCGCGGTGACGTTCTGGATGCCGGCCTCGTACGCCGTGATGAGGTCGATCTGCCCCTCGCACACGATGGCGAACCCCGCCTCCAACAGCGCCGGCTTGGCCATGTGCAGGCCGAAGAGTACCTTGCCCTTCGTGAAGAGCGGTGTCTCGGGCGAGTTGACGTACTTCGCCCCCTTCGCGTCCGCCGTCAGCACGCGTCCGCTGAACGCGATGACCTCACCCGATTCGTTGCAGATCGGGAACATCAGCCGGTCCCGGAACCGGTCGTAAGCCCGCGCCCGGCGCAGGTACACGTCGGTGAGTTCCGTATCTGGGTCGGGCTCATCCTTGAGCTTGATCAGGCCACTCTTGATGGCTTCCTCCTTGCGGTAGCCGCGTTCCTCGCACCAGCGTCCACAGGCTTCGTACGAATCCGGCGCGTAGCCGATCTGCCAGCGCGCGGCGACCTCGCCGGTCAGGCCACGAGCCTTCAGGTAGGCGCGCGCCCCCTCGGCCCCGGGAGTCTTCATCAGGTTGCGGTGGAACCACCCCGCCGCCTCACCGTGCAGCGCCAGCAGCCGCCGGCGCAACTCGCCGTGGCCGCGCTCCTCGGGCCGGCCGTAATGCTCCTCGATGATCGGGATGTTCGCCCGCTCCGCCAGCCGGCGCACGGCCGCGGGGAACTCGATGTTCTCGTGCATCATCACGAACTTGAACACCGTCCCGCCCACCCCGCAGCCGAAGCAGTGGAAGGTCTGCCGCGACGGGCTCACGCTGAAGGACGGCGATTTCTCCCGGTGGAAGGGGCACAGAGCCATCCAGTTGGCCCCAGCGCGCTTAAGGCCGCCGACGCGGTCCTTGATGATCTCGACAATGTCGTTGGCGGCGGCGACCTGCTCGATGGTTTCCTGGGGGATCATGGGCGCGAAGAGGAGAGCATTGCGCCGGGGCCGTTTCTCCGCAATGGTCTTTGCCACATGCTGCGCCTCGTCGACCGCTACCTCGGACGCGAAATCATCGTGTCCACGTTCTTCGCGGTCTGCGTGCTCAACATCGTGCTCGTCCTCGGGCAGATCTTCCGCAAGCTCTTCGGCTTCATCATCGACCACAACGTGCCGATGTCCTACATCGTCACGATCATCGTGTCCTTCCTGCCGACGGCGCTGGTCTACAGCATCCCGTGGGGCTTCCTGACGGCCGTGCTCCTCGTCTTCGGCCGGCTGTCGTCCACCAACGAGCTGACCGCCCTGCGCACGGCCGGCCTGAGCATCGCCCGGGTGGCCCGGCCAGTGTTAATCATCGCCGTGCTGGCCTCGGCGATCTGCCTGTGGATCGACCTCTACGTGGCCCCACGCTTCTTGCAAAACCTTCAGGCCGCGTTCGTGGAGATGGCGACGAGCGACCCGTCGGCGGCGTTCACGGGCGACCAGGTGATCGACGAGTTCCCGGGACGCAAAATCTTCATCGGCCAGAAGGAGGGCAACCGGCTGGAGAACATCCGGGTCTTTGAACTCGACGACAACAGCAAACCCGTGCGTGTCGTTTACGCCCGGACCGGCACGCTGGAAACCGACGGCGAGCACAAGCAGATCATGATGAACCTCGATGGCAGCCGCCTCGAACAACGCGACTACCAGCAGCCCGGCGACCTCACGAAAATTCGTGATGGCAACCTGATCGGCAACTTCTCGTTGGTGATCCCGCTCGACGAGCTTTTCGCCAAGAAACAGGGCCGCCGCAAACCGGAGGCTTACACCTTCGACGAACTGCGTACCGAACTCACCACCCGCCGCGCCCAACTCGCCGCCGATCGCGAGGCGATGAAGGCCAAGCGCGACGAACAAACCAAGCGGGCCGTGCGGGCCGACGCGGCGCAGTTGACCGCCGCGAGCACCGAACTCAACAAGCGGTTCTCCTTTTCGCTGGCGTGCGTGACGTTCGCGTTGATCGGCATTCCGCTCGGCATCACCGCCCAGCGTCAGGAAACCTCTGCTGGCTTCGCGCTGAGCCTCTTGGTGGCGCTGTCGTACTTCCTGATCATCATCGTGGTCAACGCCTTCCGCGAAAAGTCGCAGGTTCACCCCGAAGTGCTCATCTGGCTGCCCAACGCCATCTTCCTGGTGCTTGGCGCGGTGCTCTTTTACCGGGTGAACCGGCGCTGACTCGTCTCCTGGTTCTGATAGCTTCCCGCGCCGGTCCTTATTTTCACCGAGGTCCTCGCAGCCACTCATGAGCACCGCCGCAGAAGTGGCCGCGTGGATGGCGAAGGAGGTGCGCGCTGCCGGCGAGCTTTCCCAGAAGGAGGCCGCCGCGGCCATCGCCGACCGGTTCGGCGGCGGGCACGTCTATCCCAACCCGAAGGGGAACCTCGCCATCTCTAAGGCGGTGCTGACCGCCTTCGGCGAGCTGACGCGCGACGACGTGCTCTGGATCAGAGGCCGACGCTACTGGCGGCTGCGCGAGGCAGCGGACGGACCGGGCCGGCTGCACAATCCCTGAAATGACTCACGAAACCGAGCTTGTTTCTGCCCTGCTGGCTGATAAAGCTTGGCGGCCTCGGGCGGCAAGATGTCCTACAAAGAAGCGCCCCAGAACCCACATGCTTTGGTACTAGATCTTTTCCTCACAGCACAACCGCCACTTTGCCGACCGTTCGCCCGGTCTCCAGTTGAGTGTGCGCCGCTGCCATCTCGGTGAAGGCGTAGGTGGCAGAAAGGCGGGGGCTGAGTTGACCCGTGCCCAACAGGTCGGCCAAGGCGGCCAGATCCTCCGCGCTGTAGCGCATCCCGCCAAAGGACAAGGCAACGTTTTTTTGGCTGGCTTTCTCCCTGAGCGTGTCGTCGGAGAAAGGAACCAGCGTGATGATCTTGCCCCCCTCCTTCGCCACGTCGAGTGAGCGCCCAAGCGTGTCGCCTCCGACCGTGTCCAGCACGAGGTCCACGCCGCTGATCTCCTCCTCGAAGCGCCGCGTGGTGTAGTCGATGTGCCGGTCCGCCCCCAACGAAAGGACAAACTCCCGGTTCCGGGCGGAGGACGTGGCGATGACCGTCGCTCCAAAGTGCTTGGCGATCTGCACGGCGAAGTGGCCCACCCCGCCCGAAGCGCCGTGGATGAGCACGGTCTCTCCCGGCTGGATGCGCGCCTCGTTGACTAGGGGGTTCCAAGCGGTCATGGCGGCCATCGTCGTGACCGCCGCCGCTTCGTAGGGGACGTGGGCGGGCTTGCGGACCACCTGGCTGGCCGGAACCGCCACGTACTCCGCGTAAGCACGGCCGCGCGCGGAGGGCGTGAGGCCGAACACGGCGTCGCCCGCCTGGAAGCCCTCCGCTGATCCGGCGGCTTCGATGACATCACCGGCAAAGTCCCAGCCGAGCCAGGCGGGTCGGTCGCTGCCCAGGAAGGCCGTCAGCAGCGTGTCGTTGGCGCGCAGCTTCACGTCGGCTGGGTTGACGCTGAGGGCACGCACCTTGACCAGCAGTTCGCCGTGCGCAGGTCGCGGAGTTTCGACTTCCTGGAGGCGCAGATTTTCTACGCCGCCAGCTTGGGTCAAGAGGATAGCTTGCATATCGGTGGGTCTGGTTGGCTAGCCACGGTGGGAGCCACAGGTGAAATCGCCCACCCGTCCCTTGGTTGCCGTGCGCGATCTTGCCTTGCACGGGGCGGATCGTGCTCTCCAGCGCCTGCAAGCGTGCCTTCAGCGGAGAGGCTCCCGGCCCCAGCGTGCGGGGGAGCAACCGAACCGGCGTTGGAACAACCGGCTGAAGTGGCGCGCGTCCTGGTAGCCCACCTCGCTGGCCACGTGCGCCACGGTCAGGCGGGTGCGCCGCAGCAGGTGCGCGGCGTGGGCCAGACGCTGGGCGATGACGTAGCCGTTGGGGCTCTGGCCCGTGGTGCGCCGGAACACGCGGGCGAAGTGGTAGGGGCTCAACCCCGCCACCGCGGCTAGTTCCCCCAGGGTGATCGGAGTGTTGAGGCGTGCACACACGTGGTCGCGCAGCCGTCGCAGGGTCTGGGGCGGCAAGGCCGTGTATGCCTCGGTCCGCGGGTGCGGCCGGATGGTAGCGTGGCGGCGCACCAGTTGCATGGCGAGCATCCGGGCGGTGGTCTCGACGTAGAGTTCACCCCGGCACTCCGGGGCGTCGAGTTCCCGCACGATCTCCTCGCCGAGGGCGCGCAGCAGCGGATCGTTCACCCCGCTGCCGTCGTGGAGTTCGAGCCGGGCGGCGTCCAGACCAGCGTCGGCGGCGGCCGTGTGCGCGAGCAGAGCGTTGTCCAGGCAAAGTTCCAGCAGCCGGATGGGAGCGGACGACCGGCTCTGCCACGCCATCTCGAAGTCCGGCAGGTGGGCGGAGGTTAGCGACAGGTGACCGGGCCGGGTCTGGTAGCGGCGCTCCCGTCCGTCGGTGTTGACGCGCAGGTCCATGTCGCCGGAAAGCTGGAGCATGACCTGCGTTTGCGCGCCGGAGGGGAACATGGCGGGTTCCACGCAGGCCGGAGCCGTAAAGACCCTGGCCGTGAGGTGCGGCCAGCGGCGACATGCTCCCGGGTCAGGCTCCACGGTGGCTTGAGGTTGGCAGGAGAACGTCGAGGGGCTCATCGCAGCAACAAGATAGCTCGAACCGGCATCCCATGCGGTGCCACGGTGAAACCGTTCCTCCCCGTGCACCAACGTGCCAGAGAACGCTCTGTTATTTTCTTCCGCTTGTGGCTTACGGGATGACTTCCAAGCCTTTGAGGGTGACGGCGACCGCTTCGTCGAGCGGCGTGTGGGGTTCCTCTCCTAGCAAGCCTACCAGCCGCGCGTTGTCCAGCCGGATGGGTGTCTGCCACAGTGGCTTCATCTCGCCCAACTCGCGCACGGTCTCGTTGAAGGGTGCCGTCAGCTTGAGCAACCACCAAGGCAGGGGTTTGACCTTCAGGTCCGGCTTGCCCGCCGCGCGCTTGATCGCCGCGGTCATCGCCGTACCGTCCGGGTCCCAGTGGCCGGTGAAGTGGAAGCGGGCGAACGGCTCCAACGCGTCCTCTCGGTCTGCGAGCAACGCGAACGCCTTGGCCGCATCGGGTAAATAGGCTCAGTCGTGGCCCACACCGCGCCCGCCGGGATAGGTGACGCTTTTCAGCGGCTGGCCGGGCTTGACCAGCCCTTGCGAGAACCAACTGTTGCCCGTGCGGGGGCCGAAGAAGTCGCCCAAACGCAGGATGAGCGTGCGCACACCTTCCTTGGAGGCTTCCTCCAGGCGCCGCTCCAGTTCCACGCGGATCTTGCCCTTGCGCAGGAGCGGATGCTGCGGCGAGTCCTCGCGCAGGGTCGGCCAGGCGTCCGGCCCGTAGTTGTAGATCGTGCCGGGCAGCAGGATCCGCGTGCCGCTGGCCCGGGCCGCGGCGCCCGTGTTCTCGATCATCGGCACGACCAGCTTGGCTCAGTTGCGGTAGCCTGGCGGGTTGACCGGGTGGATGAGGAGGGCCGCGCCGGCCGGGGCC
>CAXUIU010000157.1:5934-8218 GCA_964250955.1 uncultured Chthoniobacterales bacterium
GGTGGGCCCCGTGCGGGTCCCGGGGGGGGTTGAGGGCGTGCACATGCCGGCCCGCGCCCCCGGCGCCCCGGACCACGGAGGCGGCGTCCATAGAGTCGCCGCGCACCCATTCCCAACCTGGCTGGCGGCGCACGGCTTCGCTGTCCGGGTTGCGGGTGAGCGCGCGGATTTTCCAACCGTGACGCGCGAGGGCGGCGGCGGTTTCTCCGCCGATGCCGCCGGTCCCTCCGAGGACGAGGGCGACGCGGGTCTGATTTTGCGTTGAGGAGGGCATGGTTTGGTGGGGATGGATGGTTGGGATTGAACGAAAGTGTGTTTGCACTGCGGCGCGAACTTCGATAGAGTGAACGACGTTCAGTGAACAGTGTTCATTTTATGGCGAGAGCAAACCGCGGTCAAGCGCCCTCCAAAAGCGGCAAGCGGGCGCAACATGCCGGGGACGTGGCCGCGGTCCGGGCCAAGATCCTCCTGGCCGCCCGGCGCATCATCCTCCAGCAGGGGCTGCACGCCCTGTCCATGCGCAAGCTGGCGACGCAGGTGCGCTACGCGCCGGGCACGCTCTACCTGTACTTTCGCAACCGCGAAGCCATCGCGCACGAACTCTGCCTGCAAGGCTACCGCGAATTGTGGGAGCGCCTGCAAGCCGTCCGGCAGGAGGGGACGGACCCGGACGCCAATATGCGGGCGTTGTTCGGTGCCTACCTGGACTTCGGCCTGACGCAATCGGAAACCTACCGGCTGATCTTTGTGGACGAGCCCGAGTACCTGGCGGCGGTGTTCGCCCAACGGCCCGCCGACGATCCGGCCACCCGCGCTTACCGGCTGCTGGTGGACGCCGCGCGGGCGCTGCCTTCTCCCACCGGGGAAACTCGCTCGCAGGCAAGCGCCGTGTCCTTGGCCGAGGCTTGCTGGGCGGCGGTGCACGGGGTGATCAGCCTCCGGCTGACCTGCCCGTCTTTTCCGACCACGGCCCCGGAAATCCTGTGCCGGCTCCTGCTGGATGGCCTGATCGGGAGCAGGCTCTGCCGTTAGATCAGGATCTTGGGGACGAACGCGGCTCGCTTCACGCTGCCGTCCGGCCGGTGGCGCGCAGGAAAGGTTGCAAGCCGCCCATCAGCTTGCCGAACAGCGCGAAGTCCACCTGCTGCTGCCCGTCGCTGAGCGCCTCGGCGGGATTTGGATGCACCTCGATGATGAGCCCATCCGCCCCGACCGCGACCGCCCCGGCGCACAGCGTCGGCACGAGGTCCGCCCGACCGGCGCCCTGGCTGGGATCGACGATGACGGGCAGGTGGCTCTCGCGCTTGACCGCCGCCACGGCCGCGAGGTCGAGCGTGTTGCGTGTGTACGTCTCGAACGTACGGATGCCGCGCTCGCAGAGGATGACGTTCGGGTTGCCGCTGCTGAGGATGTACTCGGCCCCCAAGAGCCATTCCTCGATGCGTTGGCTCAGGCCGCGCTTGAGGAGGATGGGCTTGCCCGTGCGCGCCGCAGCCACCAGGAGGCGGAAGTTCTGCGCGTTGCGCGCGCCGATCTGGATGATATCGGCGACCTCCGCAACCGCGTCCACGTCGGCTTCACCGAGAAGTTCGGTGACGATCTTGAGGCCCGTCTCCTTTTTGGTGGCGCGCAGCAGGTCCAGCCCCGCGCGGCCCAGTCCCTGAAACTCGTACGGCGAAGTCCGCGGCTTGAATGCCCCGCCGCGCAGGAACGTCGCCCCGGCGGCCTTGACCGCACGCGCGGTGGTCAGGAGCTGCTCTTCGCTCTCCACCGAACACGGCCCCGCGATGACCGCGAACCCGCTGCCGCCCACCGGCGCGCCGTCGGCCATCACCACCGTCGGCTCGGAGCGCGACTCGCGGCTGGCGAGCTTGTAGCGTTTCTGCACCGGCAGCACGCGCTCGACCTGCGGCAGGGCGTTGAGGCTTTCGAGGGTGTTGTGCGTCGTCTCGTCGCCGATGGCGGCCACCACGGTCTGGCGTTCGCCGGAGATTGGATGGGCGGTGTAGCCGAGTTTTTCGACCTCGGCGACAACCTCGTCGATCTGGGCGGGGGGCGTGTAGGCTTTGAGGACAACGATCATGGCAAGAAGGGGAGCGGCAACCGGCCGTGCCGTCAATTGTCGTTGTCGCCGGAGTCGAGCGGTTCCGGGTTGCCGCGGCGTCGCGGCTCGGGCTGGGAACCGCCGTCGAGGTCAGCCGGATTCGGCGCCGGGCGGGCGCGCCGGTATTGCGGCGGAGTCGAGAGGAAGGGTTCGAGCCCGCGGTTCGACGAGGGGGCGGAC
>CAXUIU010000157.1:8228-8745 GCA_964250955.1 uncultured Chthoniobacterales bacterium
CTCGTCGGTGGAGGTCTTGAGGGTGAAGCGGAGGCGGACGCCGCGGGCGTCGGGAAATGGATCAGCCCGTCGCCGGCACCGGGGGTCGGCGTGACACGCAACCCGTCGCGTCGGGGCGTGGGGCTCGGCGAGTGGCGAGGCTTCGGGCTGGGTGAGGCCGGTTCCGCCACGGGGACCAGCGTGGGCGGGATCATGTGAATTTCGTCGAGCGCGGTGAGTTGGCTGCTGTCGAGGTGCAGGGTGTGGTGAACCTCCGGCCAGTTGCGGTAATGCGCGACGAGTGGGTGCTCGCCGGGCGGCAGGGTCAGCTCCAACGGCGTCGTGCCCAACAGCTTTCCTCCCAGGCGTACCTCGGCGCCGGCGGGTTTGGTCTCCACGCGCACCTTGACGAGCATATCTCTCGGCGCAGACGTCGGCGTGAGCGGCGGGGGCGTGGCCGGCGGGGTGTCCGCGGGAGGAATCGCTGCCGCGACCACCGGCGAGGAGATGGGCGGGACGCTCGCGGTAGGCCGTGGAG
>CAXUIU010000158.1:0-3689 GCA_964250955.1 uncultured Chthoniobacterales bacterium
TGTCAGCGGCGTGCGCAACTCGTGGGAGGCGTCGGCGGAGAAACGGCGCGCACGCCGGGCCCGCGCTGGTTGTCGATGTGCCTGACAGGCAGCGTGCGGCGCGACCGGGCGGTGACGCGCGGCGGGGGCCGGGTGGGAGATCGGTTGTACGTGACGGGGCGGCTCGGAGGATCGTTCGACAGTGGGCGGCATCTGACGTTCCGGCCGAGGTTGGCGGAAGCGCGCTGGTTGGTGAAGAACTTCCCGGTCCGGGCGATGATGGACCTCAGCGACGGACTGGCGGCGGACCTGCCGCGGCTGGCGCGCGCGAGCGGAACAGGTTTTGTGGTCGAACCCACGCGAGTGCCATGCGCGGAAGGCTGCACGACCGCGCAGGCGCTCGGAGACGGGGAGGATTACGAGTTGTTGTTCGCGGTCGGTCCCAAAAACGTCGACAAGCTCGAACACACCTGGAAGATGCGATGGCCTGCGGTGCCGCTGACCGGCGTTGGAGAGTTAACGGAACCGGGTGTGGCGGTCGGGCTGGACGGTGGACGCGGCTACGATCATTTCGCCGCGCCAGCGGCTCATCCAAGGTAGGATTGCCTCGGAGAGGCAACAAGACCTCGAGACGACCGGCAGCCTTGCGGCTGCCTGTTTACTGAAACTGGTTGAGCTGCTCCTGCGCCTTTTGCACGAGGTCGGGCTCCAGCTTCAGGTCGATGATCTTCTGGTAATCCGCCTTCGCCTTTTCGAGGTCGTCCTTTTCGATGTAGATATTTGCGCGGTTGATGTACGCGTAGCCGTCGTTCGGGTTGAGCGTGATGGCCTTGTCGTAGTCCGCCAGCGCCTCGTCGGTCTTCTTGAGATCCTTGTAGGCGGCGCCACGCTGCTTGTAGGCCGCGGCGTCGTCGGGCTTCATCTGGATGAGCGCGTTGCAGTCAGACAGGGCCTTGTCGTACTGCTCTTTCTTGAGGTACGCCGCGGCACGCTGCCGGTAGGCACGCGGCTCCTTGGGCTTCAGTTCGATGGCCTTGCTGAAGTCCGCGATGGCCGCGTCGTTGTTCCCCTTGGTCACGTAAGCCGAGCCTCGCAGCATGTACAGCGACGCATCGTCTGCCTTGGCCTTGATCGAATCGCTGTACTGCCCGAGCAGCTTGTCGATGTTGCCCGTCAGGGTGTACAGGTGCGCGCGCTGCTGGAGCGCGAACTCGTTGTCCGGGTCTTTTTCCAGCGAGGCGTCGAAATCGGTGATGGCGTTCTGGCTGTCGTTCTTCGACGCGTACAGGAACCCGCGCCGGTTATGGGCGACGACGTTGTCCGGGGCGCGCTTGATGACCTCGCTCCAATCCCCGATGGCTTCGTCGTTCTTCTTGGTCGCCTCGTAGGCCAGGGCGCGGTCGCGGTAGTTGTTGAGCGCGTCGGGCTTGGCCTTGATGGCCCCGGTGTAGTCGGCCACGGCCTCGTCGTACTGCTTGAGCAAGAGGTGCAGGTCGGCGCGCTGGTTGAGGGCTTCCGAATCGTTGGCCTTGGCTTCGAGCACGTCGTCGAGGTCTTCGACGGCCTTGTCGTACTTCTTGAGCCGCATGTAGGCGTAGGCACGCGTGCGGTGGGCTTCCGCGTCCTGGGGCTTGGCTTCGAGGAAGACGTTCAGGTCGTCGACGGCCCCCTTGAAGTCGCCTGTCAGCACGCGCGAGTTGCCCCGGCCCTGGTGGCTGGGGGTATCCTTCGGGTTGAGCTTGAGCGCCTCCGAATAGCTGGCGACGGCCTTGGCCGGGTCGCCCTTCTTGCCGTAGACGATGCCGCGGTTGCGAAAGTTGCCGGGGTCTTTTGGATCGAGCTTGATCGCGTCGTCGAAGTCCTTGATCGCGTCGTCGAGCTTGCCAGCCTTGTAATCGGCGATGCCCTTGCGGGTCATGCTCGGCCCGTCCTGCGCGCGCCCGGCGGGCGCGGCGGTGCAAAGTGCGGTGAACAGGCAGGCGGCGGCGAACGGAGTGGTGATGCGTTTCATGCGGTCGGCGTAGAACAAAAATGAAGCCCTCGAGTCCCCGGGTCCAACCGGTGGCCCGCTTCGGTAAACAAATCGAAGTCATACCGGAGCGCGGCCGGACGGCAACCGGAAAAATCCCGACGCTTCCGGGCGTGACGACGGCCCGCTAAATTGCTACAATGCACATCAGTGCAACCCGCTCTGTTCGCTGACGGCGTCCCTGACAATATGGGTTGTGCAAACTGACTTTTTCTGTCTACATATAGTGTCGCCATGCAAATTCTGACGCTCAAGGAACTCAAGTCGCTCGTCGGCGGGGGCGAGGCCAAGGAGATGGTCGCGCATGTGCAGGTCGATGTCGTGACCTCCAAGACCACCAAGGACGGTAAGCCGTACTACGAGGTGAAGTTCATCGACGCGCACGATCATGTGCTCCTGCGCGCCTGGAGCGACACGCCGATCCACACCCAGTGTGCGGCACTGGAAAAGGGGCATTGCGTGGAGTTGAGCGGGGATTTCGCGCACCACGCGACGTTCGGCCTGGAGGCGCGCCGCTGGGCGGTCCGGCCGCTGTCGGCGACCGAGAAGACGGAGTTCATGGCCGGGCCGAAGGAGACCCGCGCGCGGCAGGAGGGCGACTTCCAGTTTATCGCCGAGACGGTGCAGACCATCAACGACCCGCGGCTGCGGATTTTGTGCGAGATGTTCCTGGTGGAAAACGGCGAGCGGTTCCGGCGCACGGCGGCGGCGCGGACGTTCCACCACGCGCGGCGCGGCGGGTTGGTCGAGCACACCAGCCAGATGATGCGCTCGGCGTGCGCGCTGGCGGGGGTCTACGCGCGGCTCAACCGCGACCTGCTCATTGCCGGCGTGCTCTTCCACGACTCTGGCAAGCTGTGGGAAAACCACGTCGCGGAGGAAGGGTTTGGCGTTGAGCACTGCGAGCGCGGCGAACTGCTCGGCCACATCAACATGGGCATCGAGATCGTCAACAGCCTGTGGCGGCAGCTCAAAGCCAACGACGCGTTCGGACAGTGGAAGAAGATCGAGCCGACGAGCGAGAGCGTGCGGCTGCACCTGTTGCACCTCATCGCCAGCCACCACGGGGAACTGGCGTTCGGCTCGCCGGTGGTGCCCAAGACGCCGGAAGCATGCGCCTTGCACTACATTGACAACCTCGACGCCAAGATGGAGATGGTGTTCACGGCGTACGGCAGCGCGCAGCAGGTCGCGCCGAACATCTACGACCGTACGCGCCCGCTGCCGGGCTACCTGATCGAACCGCTCAAAGCGTTCCCGGCCGACGACGGCACGGCCGGCGGTTGGCTGGCCCCGGAACCGGCCGAATAGCGGACCGCGCACGCGGCGGCGGGGCGGGGGACGATTCGTTCCCATGCCCGACGAAAAATCTCCCGCTGCCCGGTTCATCGAAGACGCCGTCAACCACCCCGAGTGGCTGAAGACCATTGAGACCGGCCAGGCGGACGCCGTGCTCAAGCTGGCGGCGGACCAAGGATACGGATGTTCGCTCGAAGACCTGAAAGCCGCGGCGAAGGCGCTCGTGGGCAACGAGGCG
The DNA here is from genome assembly GCA_964250955.1 of uncultured Chthoniobacterales bacterium. Classification (GTDB taxonomy): domain Bacteria; phylum Verrucomicrobiota; class Verrucomicrobiia; order Chthoniobacterales; family SZAS-18; genus CAHJWO01. The sequence goes on from CAXUIU010000158.1 coordinate 3,546, forward strand.
GATGGCGGCGAGCCGACGGGGAAGGAAGTGGACGAGGCCGCGTCGGGGATGAGCGACTTCCAGAACGACACCGGCTACGGCGACGACACGGGGTACGCGGCGCTCTTCGGCGTGGCGGGAATGATCCTGAAGATGTAACTCCCG
>CAXUIU010000158.1:3789-8733 GCA_964250955.1 uncultured Chthoniobacterales bacterium
GGGGTACGCGGCGCTCTTCGGCGTGGCGGGAATGATCCTGAAGATGTAACTCCCGTCGCGGAGTGCCGTTTCAGGCTTTCGCCCGTTTCGCCGCCTTGGCGATCTCGGCGAAGTCGCGCGGGTCTAGGCTCGCACCGCCGACCAAAGCACCGTCGATGTCCGGCTGCCCGAGCAGTTCGGCGGCATTAGAAACCTTCACGCTGCCGCCGTACTGGATGCGCACCCGCTCGGCCACGGCGGGCTCGGAGATCTTCCCGATCTCCGCGCGGATGAACGCGTGCGCCTCCTGCGCTTGCGCCGGGGTCGCGTGGCGACCCGTGCCGATGGCCCAGACAGGTTCGTAGGCCACGACGGTTTCCTGCACGTGCTTGTGGTCTACCCCGGCCAAACCCTCGCGCAGTTGGCGGGTGAGAACTTCCTCCACCATGCCGCCGTCACGTTCCTCCAAGGTCTCGCCGACGCACAGGATCGGCTTGAGCGTCGCCTCGAACACGGCGTGGATCTTGGCGTTGACCGACTGGTCCGTCTCGCCGAAAAGCTGCCGCCGTTCGCTGTGGCCGATCACCACGTAGCGCACGAAGAGTTCCCGCAGCATCGCCGCGCTGACCTCCCCCGTGAACGCCCCGGACTTCTGCGCGCTCATGTTCTGCGCGCCAAGCTTGAGCGAATACGCCTCCCCGATCAGCGCCGATGCCTTCGCCAACGACGTGAACGGCGGGATGAGCACCACGTCCACCTCGGTGTCGTCCTTCGTCTCGGCCAGAAACGTCGGGATGTAGCTGGCCGTCTCGGCGACGGTCATGTTCATCTTCCAATTGGCGGCGACGATGGCTTTACGCATGGCGGGGACGACGGGTAGGAACGAACGCGGGAACGTGGCGGATGCTCCCCGCTTCAGGCGTCCTGTTCGGAGAGTGCGGCCACGCCGGGAAGCACCTTACCCTCCAGAAGTTCCAGGGAAGCGCCGCCGCCGGTGGAGATGAACGTCATCCGGTCACCCAGCCCCGCCTGTTTGACGGCCGTGACGCTGTCGCCCCCGCCGATGATCGTTGTCGCGTCCGACTCCGCCAGCGCCTTGGCGAGGCTGACCGTGCCGTTGGCGAAGTCGGGAATCTCGAAGATACCCACGGGACCGTTCCACAGAACCGTCTTGGCCCTAGCAATTTCCTGCTTGTAGAGTTCGACGGTCTCCTTGCCGATGTCCACGGCCTCGTAGCCGTCGGTGATCCCGTGGCCAGGCGAGAGCCGGCCGGTGTTACGCGCGGTCGTCGTGCCGGCTTTGATCTCCTGCGTCTCGATGTTGTCCACGGGCAGCAGGAATTTGACGCCCTTCTGCTTGGCGAGATCGAGGAGTTCCTGGGCGAGCGCCGTCTTGTCGGCCTCCACGCGGCTGTTGCCGGTGGGGATGCCCATGGCCTTATAGAAAGTGTACGCCATCGCGCCGCCGATCAGGAAGGTGTTCGCCTTTTCCATCAGCGCCTTGATGACGCCGATCTTGTCGGAGACCTTCGAGCCTCCAAGAATTACCACAAAGGGCCGGGCGGGTACGGCGAGTTCGCCCTGAAGGTATTTGAGTTCCTTCTCCATGAGGAGGCCCGTGGCGGACTCGGTCAGGTAGGAGGCGACGCCGGCCGTCGAGGCGTGCGCACGGTGCGCCGCGCCGAAGGCATCGTTGACGTACACGTCGCCCAGTCGGGCCAGCGCCTGCGAGAACTTCGGGTCGTTGCCCTCCTCCTCGGCGTAGAAGCGCACGTTCTCCAAGAGGAGTACCTCGCCGGGGCTGAGCGCATCGACGCGCCACTCAACCCCGGCGCCGATGCAGTCGGAACTGAACGCCACGGGAGCATCGAGCAACTCCGTCAGCCGGTCAGCCACGGGTTCGAGCGAATACTTGGGCACGGGCTGGCCCTTCGGGCGGCCGAAGTGAGCCATGAGCACGACCTTCGCGCCGCGCCGCACGAGGTACTGGATCGTTGGGACGGTTTCGCGGATGCGGGTGTCGTCGGTGATGCGCACGCGGCCATCCTTTTCCTCGGTGGGCACGTTGAAGTCCACGCGCACGAGCACGCGGCGGTTGTTCACGTCGAGATCACGGATGGAGAGCTTGGCCATAACGGAGCGGGAGGGACGGCGGCGGAGTTTTCGGGAAGGCAAGGGTATCAGAGGAAGCAAGGGTACGGCACGAGACAAAAAAGAAGAGATCGGCGACGCGTGACGTGGCGCCGCCGACCCTTTACGAAGTTTTCGGGAGTGGGCGAACTTACTTGGCGAGCAGTTCGAGCAGGGCGACGCAGCGGTTGCTGTAACCCCATTCGTTGTCGTACCAGCCGACGACTTTGACGAAGCGGTCGCCGAGCGTCAGCGTCAGCGCGCTGTCGAAGATGCAAGAGTGCGGGTTGCCCACGATGTCCTGCAAGACGAGCGGCTCGTCGCTGTATTCGAGGATGCCCTGGAAACCCGCCTCACCGGCCGCTTTCTTGAAGGCGGCGTTGATGCTTTCGACCGTAGCGGGGTTTTTCAGCGTCGCGGTGAACTCCGTCAGCGAGCCGTCCGGGGTCGGCACGCGGAACGAGCCGCCGGTGAGCTTGCCCTTCAGGTCAGGGATGACCTCGCCGATAGCCTTGGCCGCGCCGGTGGAACTGGGCACGATGTTGATGGCCGCCGCGCGCGCCCGGCGCAGATCCTCGTGCGGGAGGTCGAGGATGCGCTGGTCGTTGGTGTACGAGTGGATCGTGGTCATGAAGCCGGCCTCGATGCCGAAGGTGTCGTTGAGCACCTTGGCCAGCGGGGCGAGGCAGTTCGTCGTGCAGGACGCGTTGGAGATGATCGTGTGCTTGGCCGGGTCGTACGTGCTGTCGTTGACGCCGAGCACGACCGTGGCGTCGGGACCCTTGGCCGGGGCGGAGATGAGCACCTTCTTCGCGCCACCTTTGGTGATGTGCAGTTCGGCCTTGGCGCGGTCAGTGAAGAAGCCCGTGGACTCCAGCACGACCTCCACGCCGAGGCTGCCCCAGGGCAGGTTGGCCGGGTCGCGCTCCTTGAGAATCTTGATGGCGTGACCGCGCACGATGAGGTTCTCCGCGTCGTGGCCGATCTCCCCGTTGAACCGGCCGTGCACGCTGTCGTACTTCAGGAGCTGGGCGATGGTCTTGGTGTCGGTCAGGTCGTTGACGGCAGCGATCTGCTCGACCTGGGACTGGCTCATCGCGCGCAAGACGTTGCGCCCGATGCGGCCGAAACCGTTGATTCCGAATTTAGGCATGGGAGTGCGTGGGTGGTAGGGTAAAGGGAACCGGGACCCTAAGCGGACGCCAGGGAGAGTCAAGGGAGGGAGCGGCTAGCGCAACTGCGGCCCGATCTCGTGCCAGACGCCCGTCGCCCAGGCGCGTCCTTCCTCGCTGCCGTAGTGGACGCCGTCGCCGCCGGAGCGCGCCGTGTAGTGCGTGTATTTGAGGGAGTTGACCACGCTGTAGCCGTACCGCACGCCGCCGGCGAGGATCAGGTTGAGCACGGCCTGCTGGGTCCCGCGCGAGTAGTGCGAGGAGTCCGGCGGGCTGACCCAGATGATCTGGCGCACCGTGCCCGGTTCGGAGCGGATGGCGTTGATAAACCGGTAGAGGATTTCGCCCTCGCGCGTGCCTTCGCCGGACCAGCCGTCCATCCAGTTGGTGCCCTGCTGGATGATGACGACGCGCGGATGGAGGATGGAGACCAGATCCTCGACCTTGGGGGTGAGGAACGCGCCGTGTTCGTTGTGGAGGTTGGTGCGCGGGGTGACTTCCCGGTAGCCGCAGTGGGTCTGGTAGTCGGACTCGCCGCGCAGCCAGTGTTCGGGCGACGAACCGCACGACGCGTACAGCGCCACGCCGGGACGGCCGTACTTGGCCACGAGGAACTCGGCCATCGCCTCGCCGAAGCCGCCGACGCTCAGGGAGTCGCCGATCATCAGGGCGCGCAGGTAGCCGCGGCTACCGTACGCGTTGAAGCCGTTGGCGTAGGTTGCCTCCTGCGCCAGCAGCGAGCCGACCGGTGCGGCCAGCAGCGACGCCAGGAACGCACGGCGCGAGAGGGCGGATGGTGGCGGAATCACGGACGGCATGTCGGCAAGGGCGGGCAATTAAAACCCGATTGGGCATCTCGCCAAGCGCAAACTGGCCGCGTCTTCCCAGCCGCGAAAGGGCGCGACGAAACATTCCAGGGTCTCGCCCCGGGTACCAGTCATCTCAGGTACGTCAAGCTCTGTAGGGGCGGCATGCACCCAACACTTCGACCCCTGAGTTGCTGACCCTTCCGGCAACAAAAAAGCGATGAACGCGCGCACGCGTCCACCGCTTCTTCTATTTAAACCAGGGGGTTCACCCGACCACGCTTACTTCGTGGTCAGCTTCTCGTCGAGTTCCTTGGCCTTCTTCAAGTGCTCGGCCACGGTGGTTTCGGCACCCTCGATGTACTCGGTGAGCAGGTGGTCCTTCGTCTCGCCCTTGGCTTTCTTGAGCGCGACTAGCTCGTTGGAGTGGGCTTTGACCATGGCACCCATGTACACCTTGTCGTACTCCGCGCCCTTCATGGCCAGCATCGGCTGGCTCGCCTTGTAGGCGGCAGCCGGCGGAGCAGGCGGGAAGTCAATGTTGTGGTCCTTGGCCACGGCCAGCAACTGGTCGTTGGCTTTGCTGTGGGCGTCGATCATCATCTGGGCGTACGCCTTCACGTCCGGGTTCTCCGAGTTCTTGAGGGTGAGTTCACCTAGGCGGATCATGCCCACGTTACCCCCACCGAACATCATGACGTCCAGCGTATCCTGCGCCGTGATCTTCACGGGGCCACCGGGTTCGGCTTGGTTGAGTTCACCGGTTTGGGACTCGATGGGGTCGGTGGCCTGGCTCTGGGAGGCGGTGTAGACGGCCGGGTCCGTGCCTTGAGCAAAGGCGGCGACCGGGGTGAGGG
>CAXUIU010000159.1:0-312 GCA_964250955.1 uncultured Chthoniobacterales bacterium
GAAGCGATTTGCGGGTACGGCACGGACAACCTTTTCGTGCCGCTGACGAGCTTCGTGGCCCTGCGCATCTACCTCGACCTGGGCGTGCCCGCGCTCGCGCTGCGGCTGGCGGTGCTCGCGGGCCTGACGGCCGCCCTGCTCGTGTGGCGGCGGCGCACCTACCTGGACGACAGCGCGCCGCTCGCGGCGGCGCTGGTGCTCTACCTGTGTTGGTCGCTCGGCGGCTGGCCGTGGCTGGTGGGTCCGGCGGCGCTGCTGGTGACGTACACGCTCCTGTGCGCGGAATCGTGGCCGGGCGGCGCAGGGTTCACA